>NZ_JBSQDJ010000010.1:0-100065 GCF_053850235.1 Vibrio phycocola
TACTGACCTTTAACTTCTTGTAAACCGTTGTAAGGAGCTTTAGCACCTAGAGCTTCTTCGATACGGATTAACTGGTTGTACTTAGCTACACGGTCAGAACGGCTCATAGAACCTGTTTTGATTTGACCTGCTGCAGTACCTACCGCTAGATCAGCGATAGTTGCATCTTCAGTTTCGCCAGAACGGTGAGAGATAACAGCTGTGTAGCCTGCATCTTTCGCCATTTTGATCGCTGCTAGAGTTTCAGTTAAAGAACCGATTTGGTTGAACTTGATTAGGATAGAGTTCGCTACGCCTTTCTCGATACCTTGAGCTAGGATCTTAGTGTTAGTTACGAATAGATCGTCACCAACAAGTTGTAGTTTGTCACCTAGAAGTTCAGTCTGGTGTTTGAAACCATCCCAATCTGACTCGTCAAGACCGTCTTCGATAGAAACGATTGGATAATCGTTAGCAAGACCTTGTAGGTAGAAGTTAAACTCTTCAGAAGAGAATACTTTACCTTCGCCTTTCATGTTGTAGTTGCCAGCTTCTTTGTCGTAGAACTCAGATGCAGCACAGTCCATTGCTAGAGTAACGTCTTTACCTAGAACGTAACCAGCCGCTTCTACAGCTTCTTTGATTGCAGCTAGTGCAGCAGCGTTAGACTCAAGGTTTGGAGCGAAACCACCTTCATCACCAACAGCAGTGCTTAGACCTTTAGCTTTAAGTACTTTAGCTAGGTTGTGGAATACTTCAGCACCGATACGTAGACCTTCTTTAAGAGTAGAAGCGCCAACTGGTTGAATCATGAATTCTTGGATATCAACGTTGTTATCAGCGTGCTCACCACCATTGATGATGTTCATCATTGGAAGAGGCATAGAGAATACGCCAGCTGTACCGTTAAGCTCAGCGATGTGCTCGTATAAAGGCATGCCTTTCGCAGCAGCTGCAGCTTTAGCGTTTGCTAGAGAAACCGCTAGGATTGCGTTTGCACCAAACTTATTCTTGTTTTCAGTACCATCTAGGTCAATCATAACTTGGTCAACAGCTGCTTGATCTTTTGCATCTTTACCAAGTAATGCTTCAGCGATGTCGCCGTTTACAGCAGCAACTGCTTTAAGTACACCTTTACCTAGGAAACGGGCTTTGTCACCGTCACGTAGCTCAAGAGCTTCGCGAGAACCAGTAGATGCGCCAGATGGAGCAGCAGCCATACCGACGAAACCGCCTTCTAGGTGTACTTCAGCTTCAACAGTTGGGTTACCACGTGAGTCGATGATTTCACGACCTAGAACTTTAACGATCTTAGACATTAATGTTTCCTCTCATTTTGAAATTAAATATCAAATTTAAAGGTAGCTGTTACAAATACAACTACCCGGGTCCTTTTAGAACTTTTCACTATTCTGAGCGCTGATATTCACCAGCAGCTTTAACAAATCCAGCGAATAGCGGATGGCCATCGCGTGGAGTCGAAGTAAATTCTGGGTGGAATTGAGCCGCAACAAACCACGGGTGATTTGGGTTCTCAATCACTTCTACCAATTTCTTGTCCGCTGAAAGCCCTGAGACTTTAAGACCAGCCTTTTCAATTTGTGGACGAAGAACATTATTTACTTCATAGCGGTGACGATGACGTTCGTGAATGGTTTCACTTCCATAGAGCTCATGAGCTTTTGTCCCTTTTTCTAAGTGACATAACTGAGAGCCTAAACGCATTGTACCGCCTAAATCTGATTGCTCTGAACGTGCTTCAACAGCACCATCTGAGTCAATCCATTCAGTGATTAAACCAACCACTGGGTATTTCGAATCTTTATCAAACTCGGTTGAATGTGCACCTTCTAATCCTGCGACATTACGAGCATATTCAATTAATGCTACCTGCATCCCTAGGCAGATGCCTAAGTAAGGTACACCATTTTCACGAGCATATTGAGCGGCTAAAATTTTACCTTCAACCCCACGGTCTCCAAACCCACCAGGAACGAGAATCGCATCCAATTCACCTAATACTTCTGTTCCCTTATTTTCAAGGTCTTGCGAATCAACATAACGAATCGTCACATTCAAACGATTCTTAAGGCCCGCATGAATTAAAGCTTCATTCACCGATTTATATGCATCTGGAAGTTCGATGTATTTACCCACCATTCCGATGGTTACTTCACCTGTTGGGTTAGCTTCTTCGTAAATAACCTGTTCCCATTCAGACAAATCAGCTTCTGGAGCATCCAGTCCAAAACGCGTACAAACAATATCGTCCAAGCCTTGCGATTTAATTAACTGAGGAATTTTGTAGATTGAATCTACATCCTTCATTGAAATAACCGCTTTCTCTTGAACATTACAGAATAGTGCAATTTTCTTACGTTCGTTAGCCGGAATAACACGATCTGAACGACATACAAGAATGTCTGGCTGAATACCGATTGATAATAGCTCTTTCACTGAATGTTGCGTTGGTTTGGTTTTTACTTCACCTGCAGCTGCTAAATAAGGAACCAGTGTCAAATGCATAAACATTGCACGTTCACGACCTAATTCAACCGCTAGCTGACGAATTGCTTCCATAAAAGGCAGTGATTCGATATCACCAACCGTACCGCCAACTTCAACGATAGCAATATCATGACCTTCAGAGCCAGCGATAACACGATCTTTAATCGCGTTAGTAATATGAGGAATAACCTGAATCGTCGCACCTAAGTAATCGCCACGGCGCTCTTTACGAAGGACGTCTGCATAAACACGACCTGCAGTAAAGTTATTCCGTTTCGTCATTTTGGTGCGAATAAAACGCTCATAGTGACCTAAGTCGAGATCGGTTTCAGCACCATCTTCAGTGACAAAAACTTCACCATGCTGAGTTGGACTCATGGTACCTGGATCAACGTTAATATACGGATCCAGCTTCATCATAGTCACTTTAATGCCGCGAGCTTCTAAAATCGCTGCTAAGGATGCTGCTGCAATACCTTTACCAAGGGAGGATACTACCCCGCCAGTAACAAAAATATAATTTGTCGTCATGTTTAACCTGAAGTTGGTTGAATGAGGGAAATGAGTTCATCTGGACGGGAAGCAAATATACCAGAACCCCTTAACCGCCACAACGTGAAACTTATCACACTCTTCTGTTTTCTTTTTTGCTTCAAATCAATTCAACAGATTTAGTTCTGAAAGCAAAATTTGATGTAATGACTTGCTCTATGTAGTAAACAACTGATCTAGCTCTGTTTTACCACATTGATATGATCATTTTATTTCCGGACTTTCTCTTCACGCTTTATTTCATCCCACATGCCATCCAATTCACTTAGATTGTAATCGGTAAGCTTAGCGTTATTATGCGCAACTTTTTGTTCAATTTGATGAAAGCGGCGCATAAATTTCAAGTTAGCTTTGGTTAATGCAGCTTCAGGATCGTGGCCCAAATGACGAACCATATTCACCATAGCAAACATCATATCGCCCAACTCTTCTTCTAACTTGTCTTGGTCAATATTGACTTGCAGAGCTTCATCCATCACTTCTTCAATCTCTTCCTCAACCTTCGCTACCACAGGGCCTAGAGAGTCCCAATCGAATCCATACTTTGCGGCACGCTTTTGCAGTTTATTCGCTTTGCTTAATGCGGGAAGTGATTGTGGGATGGAATCAAAAATTGAGTCGACCTTGTCACTCTCTTGTTTTTGTAACTTTTCTTCGGCTTTAACTTTGTCCCAATTGGCATTGATCTCTTCATCACTTCCAAAAGTTTGATCACCAAAAACATGAGGGTGACGACGAATCAACTTTGCATTGACTTCATCGATCACATCTGAGAAATCAAACAGCCCTTTTTCTTGTGCTAATTGGCTGTAGAAAATGGCTTGAAACACAAAGTCGCCAAGCTCTTCTTTTAAGTTCGTGTAATCTTTGTTGTAAATGGCGTCGACAACTTCATAGGTTTCTTCGATTGTGTGAGGAACGATGGTTTCAAAGCTCTGCTTTTTATCCCATGGGCAGCCATTCTCTGGATCTCTTAATTGCGCCATTATTTCTTGCAGTTTTTCAATCGGATGCGACATCGACTTCCCTTAATTGACTTGTCTTAACCATAGGTCTTGATTAACCCAATCGTTTAACGGATAAAACATCCTTAGTTTGTTCAATTTTCCCTTGGATGCGAGACAATATTTCTACACTGGTTAATTCCAAATCAAAATCCATAAAAATCATTTGTCGTTTATAATCACTACGACTTTTCATACTGGCGACTTTAACTTTTTCATTGGCCAATAAGCTAGTTATGTCTTTCAATAGACCCGTTCTTTCCATTGCCTCAACGCGAATCGTCAGAATATAGGTGCCACCAACTCCCGCCCCCCAAACCGTATCGATAATCCGTTCTGGTGCATGGTGTCGAAGTTCTTCAAGTTGCTCACAATCACTGCGGTGGACCGATATACCACGCCCTTGAGTAATGTAGCCTTTAATTTCATCTCCAGGAATTGGACGACAGCAACGTGCGATATGATTCATTAGGTTATCTACGCCTTGAACCACAACTGCATCTTTACTGGTTTTAGCTGTGCTCGAAGTTTTCGTTTCTGAAATTTTGAGTTTTTCCAGTGCGAGTTTGTCTTCTTCTTCAGCAGTCGGCTTATTCACTAGAGCATTAATGTGATTCAGCACTTGGTTGATGCGTAAATCACCGCTACCAACGCCGACATACAATTCTTCAGGAGAGTTTACATTGAAGCGCTTCAGGGCATAATCTGTTGCATCTTTTAGTGTTGCACCGATCTTTTGCAGTTCTGCTTCTAAAATCTCTTTGCCTGCCTCAAGATTTTTCTCTCGGCTCTGTTTTCTAAACCAGGCATTAATTTTGGCACGAGCACGTCCTGAGTGAACAAAACCTGTTGCAGGATTCAGCCAATCTCGTGATGGATTCGCTTCTTTTGTCGTGATGATTTCAACTTGATCACCCATGGCTAGCTTATGGGTAAATGGCACAATACGCCCGCCCACTTTCGCGCCAATACAACGGTGCCCAACTTCTGAGTGAATATGATACGCAAAGTCCAACGGGGTCGCGCCCATTGGCAGATCAACCACATCACCTCGTGGAGTAAAGGCATAAACTCGGTCATCAAATACTTGGCTGCGTAACTCATCTAGCATCTCGCCAGAATCTGACATCTCTTCTTGCCAATCGAGCAGTTTACGTAGCCATGCAATTTTCTCATCGTAGCCACTACGACCAACCGATTTACCTTCTTTATATTTCCAGTGAGCGGCAACACCGAGTTCAGAATCCTCGTGCATTTGTTTAGTACGAATCTGAATCTCGATAGTCTTGCCTTCTGGCCCGAGGATCACTGTATGAATTGATTGATATCCGTTAGGTTTCGGATTAGCAACATAATCATCAAACTCTTGAGGCAAGTGCTTAAATTGAGTATGAACGACGCCAAGTGCCGCATAACAATCCTGTAGTTTGTCGGCAATAATCCGTACCGCTCGCACATCAAATAGCTCATCAAATGCGAGGTTTTTCTTCTGCATTTTTCGCCAAATACTGTAGATGTGTTTAGGTCGCCCACTAACATCCGCATTAATACTGCATGAGCTCATTTCAGCACGAAGATTATCGACAAAATTCTTAATATATTGCTCGCGAACAACACGACGTTCGGAAAGCTGTTTCGCGATCTGTTTATAGGTATCCGGCTGCTGATAGCGAAAAGCGTAATCTTCCATTTCCCATTTAAGTTGCCCTATCCCCAGACGGTTTGCCAATGGTGAATAGATATTGGCGCACTCTTTTGCCGCTTGGCGACGAACCTCATCTAGCTCGTCTTTGACTTCCCGTAAATTACAGATTCGCTCTGCCAGCTTAATCACCACACAGCGAAAGTCATCGACCATTGCAAGGAGCATTCGACGGACATTATCCACTTGTTCAGACGCATCGTGATGCTGGCTTGACGAGTTTAGTTGACCGATTGCGGCCATTTCATCGACACCATCGATAAGCTTAATGATCTCTTTGCCATACTCTTCTTCCAACTGTTCACGACTCATAACACCGTTCACAAAAGCCGGAAACAGTAGAGCGGCCACCAAAGTGGCTCGATCCATTGACAGCATCACTAAGATTTCGATCATTTCTCGACCACGCCACAACACCATCGTTTTTAGGTTTTGATCCGCATCAATCTGCTCTATCGATTGATAAACCTTTGTCAAACGCTCTGTTGTCGCCTTGTCTTGCCCCAAACTGCTCATCCAGCTATCAAGCTGAAATACCGAGTCTGACGTTAAATGTGCGCTTCTTACCGCAACCATTTTCTATACCTATATTGTGAATCTAACTATCGATTGTTATGAATCTATTTATCGAACAAATAATGCCATGGATTCTAAATGGCCAGTATGAGGGAACATATCCAACATCGCCAATTTTTCCAAGTGGTATCCCTGCTCTATCAATACCTGACTATCACGCGCCAATGTAGCTGGATTACAGGATACATATACGATACGTTGCGGAGAAAATTGTGATAACTGTGCTACAACTTGCTGCGCGCCTGCTCGAGCGGGATCGAGTAATATCTTATCAAACTGCTCATTTCCCCACGACGTTTCTCGCAAATCTTTCTCTAAGTTAGCTTGAAAAAATGTCGCGTTCTTCAAATCATTTAATGCCGCATTGGCCGACGCTTGCTCAACCATGCTATCGACCCCTTCTATTCCTACCAATTCGCTTACGCGTTTAGCAATAGGAAGACTAAAGTTACCCACACCACAAAATAAGTCGAGCACTTTGTCGTTCGATTCAAGCTGAAGCCAATCTATTGCTTGCGCCACCATACCTTGATTTACGGCTCGATTAACTTGAATAAAATTATTTGGTTTAAACTCAACCGATACCCCAACTTCAGAATAGACCGGTACTGGCCCATCAATATAGTCAAGCTCGTTGTTTTGCGGCATAAGATAAAGCGTAGCATTCAATGACGCAGCCAACTCAATCAACGCTTCTTGATCTCTTGCTTTCAACGCTTTTGTGTGACGTAACACAATGACAGCACCACTATCTGCAAGCACCACTTCAAGATGCCCCAGTGTTTCAGGAGAATAAAAAGTTTCAAGCAATAACTTTAAAGGTGAAAGTAGTTTATTCAGCTCAGGTTCCAATACTGGACATTGTTCAATAGTGACAATGTTCTTACTTTGCTTCTGACGAAAACCGAACTCTAACCTGTTCTGCTTTTTGTCCCAACGCAAACTGACTCGAGCTCGGCGTCGATATCCCTGTTCACTCGCTGAAATCGTGGGTTCCAGTTCTATCTTTTCATTTGTGACTTTATTCATCACATAACTCAAGGTTTTCTCTTTATGAGTCACTTGTTGTGAATGAGATAAGTGCTGCATGTCGCATCCGCCACACATATGGTAAAAAGAGCAAAATGGCTTTTGGCGTAGAGGGCTTCGCTCTAAGATTTTTACAATTTTCGCCCTAGCATATTTGCTTTTCTCTTCGCTAAACTGAACCAATACTTCTTCTTGCGGCAATCCACCATCGATAAAAACAGGTTTTTGATGATAGTAAGCAATACCACAACCTTGATGATCAAGTTTTTCGATCACTAAAGGAATGTGCTTACTATTGTGTGAAGTTTTCTTTTTTGGTTGGAAAAAACGTGCCATTATCTATGCCTAGCTGAAGAAGTGTCGCAATTTGCTTATAAAAATCACGGTTAAAAGTTAACAGTGATTGTCGAATAGTACTGAACTGATTAAGCTTACCAAGACACGGTCTCGGAGTATTCATAAGCTTTGGGGCTATTTTCCCATATCCACACAACGATGTTTAGAGAATAATGAATCGATATGGACTAAGAGCGCGAGTTATTACGTTAACTCTAGCGCCAACTTTGATTATAGGCTTAGCATTATGTGCTTTTTTCTCCTTTAATCGCTATCAAGACCTGGAAAATCAGGTCATCAATGCAGGTTCGAATATTATCGAGCCTCTCGCGATTGCGAGTGAAGAATCGCTACGAAATCAAAGTCGGGAATCCGTTCGTCGTATTATCAGTTACGCACACCGAAAAAACTCCCAGTTTGTCCGCAGTATCGCAGTATTTGACAGCAAACATCAGTTATTTGTGACGTCTAATTTCCACCCCAACTTTGAATCTTTAACCTTTGCACGAAATAAACCAATACCGACGCTTGGCACAGCGGTAATGAAAGACAACCACACCTTAATATTACGAACGCCGATCTTAGCAGAAAGTCGCTTAATTGATGGTTCTACTGATGTTCGGCGAATTCCAGTACTTGGTTATATTGCAATTGAACTCGATCTCTCGTCACTACGTTTACAACAATACCAAGAAATTTTTGCCGCAATTATGGTTTTAATTCTTGGGCTTGCGCTTTCAGGGTTATTTGCCTTCCGTTTGATGTACGACGTTACGCGCCCTATTACTCATATGAAAAACATGCTCGACCGTATTCGACGCGGCCACCTAGACGTTCGAATTGAAGGCACCATGCATGGAGAATTGGATGAACTAAAAAAAGGCATCAATGCCATGGCGGCATCCTTATCCGAGTATCACGGTGAAATGCAACATAGCATCGACCAAGCAACGTCTGATTTACGTGAAACATTAGAACAGCTCGAGATTCAAAACGTTGAACTCGACATCGCAAAAAAACATGCTCAAGAAGCCGCTCGAGTTAAATCTGAATTCTTGGCAAACATGTCTCATGAGCTGCGCACGCCACTCAATGGCGTTATTGGTTTTACACGACAAATGTTAAAAACCCAGCTATCCAAAAACCAACAAGATTATTTACAAACCATTGAAAAGTCGGCTAATAACCTCTTAAACATCATTAATGACATTCTCGACTTCTCCAAATTAGAGGCCGGTAAGTTAGCGCTAGAGAACATTCCTTTTGAATTTGAACAAAATCTCGAAGAGGTAATCGATCTCTTAGCCACGAGTGCGCACGAAAAAGGCCTCGAAATCACATTAAGAGTGGATCCTAATATTCCGATTGGATTGGTTGGTGACCCGCTTAGAATTCAGCAAGTACTGACTAACCTTGTCGGCAATGCGATTAAATTTACCGAGTCTGGGAATATTGACATCACTATCGAGCAAAAGTCAGTACATGATGATTGTTTCGAATTGCTCTTTTCTGTTCGAGATACAGGAATAGGTATCTCAGAGCGCCAACAAGCTCAACTATTTCAAGCCTTTAGCCAAGCAGACGCCAGCATATCTCGTCGCTATGGTGGAACCGGATTAGGATTGGTTATCACCCAAAAAATCGTCAGTCAGATGGGTGGAAAAATCGGCCTGACTAGCCGGTTACACCAAGGATCAACTTTTTGGTTTAATCTGCACTTAACGAAAACAGAAATACCTATTTCGGACTGGTTTGATCCAAAGCCTCTTGCTGGAAGTTCGGTGTTACTGATCGAAACAAATAAACGGGTTAAGCGACTGCTCCAGAAAACATTGGAAAGCGTGGGTATTAATGTCACAAGTGTTAATGAAGTGCCGACCAATTCAGGCCTTTATGATTATGTTATTTATAATTTAGCACTATCAAGCAATAACTCATTAATCACAATAGAACCAAAAGTTCGCCAAGTGCTTAACCTTGCACCTAATGTCATTATTGGCACACCAAGTACCGAGCTAGCATTGGCTGAATACTTGATGAAACATCATCCAGTGAAATGTGTTACCAAACCTCTTTCACGGAAAAAAATCATTCAAGCCATGCTCGATCTTCACCCAGTTAAATCCGATAGAAGTATCGATCTAGTTTCTCCACCTAACCTAGATAAACTTCCCTTAAAAGTGATGGCGGTAGACGACAACCCAGCCAACTTAAAGTTAATTACGGCGCTTCTATGTGAACGTGTTAAGTCTGTTGTCAGTTGTACCAATGGGCAAGATGCTATTGAAGAATCGATAAAGCAAAAGTTTGACATCATATTAATGGATATTCAGATGCCCCAAATTGATGGAGTATCCGCATCTAAGGAAATCAAACGTCAATCGTTCAATAGCGATACTCCGATTATTGCTGTTACTGCCCATGCAATGCCTGGTGAACGGGAGAGATTATTAAATGAAGGGATGGACGATTATCTTACAAAGCCAATCGAAGAGCATGTTCTTCAACAAGTCTTGGTACATTGGAATCCATACCCTTATGAACATCAAATAGAGAAACTTGAGATCCCAGCTACCCAGCCTGTTTCCGATAATATGTCATCCAACCTAAAAAGTGGTCAGGAACTCTCTGTCATCGACTGGGAGAGTGCTTTAAAACAAGCAGCAAACAAGCTCGATTTAGCTCAAGATATGTTGCGTATGTTAGTTGATTCCATTCCAGAAATAGTCATCCATATTGACCAAACTATAGCCGGTAAAATTGAACACAAAGATTTGCTTCAGCATATTCACAAGCTGCACGGTAGTTGCGCTTATTGTGGCGTTCCAAGGTTGAAAAAAATCTGTGCAGTGATAGAACACGCCTTACGTCAAAACAAGACCGTTGAAGAATTAGAACCTGAACTATTTGAGTTACTTGAAGAAATGGAAAAGGTTGTTGATGAGGCTAAAAGCTATATTTCCTAAAAGCTATCGTTGCAAACAACTGCATTCAATTAGTTTTTAGCCTCATTGTTGCGACGAAAACAGCTACGATTCAATAATCACCGTCGCAGTCGCATAATGTTTTTCATCTGAAATACTGACATGCATTGTTTTGCCGCCAATTAATTGTGAAATTTGTTCGGCTCGCCCTGTCATTGTCAGCTTAGGTTTACCGAGTTGATCATTTAATATCGAAAAGTCCTGAAAAGAAACGCCCTGAGCGATACCTGTACCCAGTGCTTTTGAAGCGGCTTCCTTTGCTGAAAAACGTTTCGCTAAAAAGCGTTCGGGGTGGTGATGAAAATTATATTCTGCCAGCTCTTCTTCTGTGAGAATACGCTGAGCTAATTTATCACCGGATTTGTTTATTGCTTCTTGGATTCGTTCGATTTCAACGATATCAGTGCCTATGCCTACTATTGCCATTAACGACGCGCCTTTTCCATTTCCGCTTTCATATCAGCGACAGCTTTGCTTAGTCCATCAAACGCCGCGCGCCCAATGATTGAATGGCCGATATTCAACTCATAAATCTCTGGCAACGCAGCAATCGGTGCGACGTTATGATACGTCAGGCCGTGCCCTGCATTTACTGTAATCCCAATCTCTGTTGCATAGGTTGCTGCTGTTGCGATTCGACTTAACTCTGCATCACGTTCAGCATCGTTTTCAGCATCAGCATAATGACCGGTATGAAGTTCAATATATGGAGCTCCACATGCTTTTGCTGCATCAATTTGACGTGGGTCAGCATCAATAAACAAAGACACTTTAATTCCTGCAGCATCAAGTTGTTGAGTCGCCGCTTTAATTCGTTCTAGATTGCCAGCAACATCTAACCCGCCTTCTGTGGTCAGCTCTTCACGCTTTTCAGGAACAAGGCAGACAAACTCTGGTTGGGTCTCTAATGCAATATCCACCATTTCATCGGTTACCGCCATCTCGAGGTTCATTCGAGTTTGAATGGTCTCACGTAGCAAACGCACATCACGATCAAGAATATGGCGACGGTCTTCACGTAAATGAATAGTAATCCCATCAGCCCCTGCACGTTCAGCCACTTCTGCTGCGTGAACAGGATCAGGATATTTTGTCCCACGAGCATTACGTAATGTCGCAATATGATCGATGTTTACACCTAATAGAATTGAACTCATTGTCCTAATCTCCGTGATTTTGATATGCCTGATTTTGGCAAAAATAGTTCTCTGCTTTTTAACGGCTTACTGCCGATATAAGGCTTAAGAGCAATACGAGTAAATCGTTTCGCCGCATGAAGTTGTGCTTTAGTGATAAAGCGACGCTCGCTAATTGCGATTAACTCTTCTCCGAAAAACGTTAAATTGTCCTGTCGCACTGAAGCGATAAACCCTTGTTGCTCTCGAAAGCGGTAAGTCATACTTGCTTCAACAGGCTCTCCTGTTCCAGCACAATGCAAGAAGTCGACACCATACCCAAGGCTGGACAATAATGCCAATTCAAAACGTCGTAATGCAGGTTCCGGGTTATTGTTATGCGCCAGCTCGGTAAGCGCATCAAGGTAGTCAAAAAAAAGGGCGGGTTGTGGGCTTTCGCTTGCGATGACTCGACAAAGCAATTCGTTGATATACATACCCGAATAGAGGTTGATCCCACTTAATGGTAACCCCAAGCTAATGGGCTCGGCTTGGCGCAACGTCTTCATTGAGCCTTTTCCCGACCATTTAATCAACATCGGTGTAAAAGGTTGAAGCACGCTTTTCAATCCAGAGCGTGGACGTCTGGCCCCTTTCGACAGCAATGATAAACGACCTTGATGTTCAGTAAATACATCAATGATTAAACTCGTTTCACTGTATGGGCGTCGGTGTAGGACAAACGCACGCTGCAAACCATTTTCAGGCATAACATTGAATTCCCAGCCCCTAGGTCAATCACTAGTATTGACTGACATCACCTAGAATCACTTTATTACAAGTCGTCGATATAACCCAAACTACGTAGAGCACGCTCGTCATCAGCCCAACCTGATTTCACTTTAACCCAGGTTTCTAGATAAACCTTGCGCTCAAATAGCGCTTCCATATCAAGACGCGCTTCGCGACCAATTGTTTTGATCTTCTCACCGTTTTTACCAATCACCATTTTCTTTTGACCAGTTCGTTCAACCAAAATCAAGGCATTGATATGAAAACCGTCGTTATCGGGATTGTAATCAAAACGTTCAATTTCAACAGTCACCGAATAAGGTAATTCCTCACCAGTAAAGCGCATGAGCTTTTCACGAATAATCTCGGACGCCATAAAGCGCTGCGAGCGATCCGTTACATACTCTTCTGGAAAGTGGTGTACCGCTTTAGGTAAATGTTGGCGCACAATATTTTGAATAACATCAATATTTTTACCGAGCTTTGCCGCGATTGGCACTACATCAACAAAGTCCATTTTTTCGCCCATGGCTTGCATGTGCAACATAACTTCATTGCGATCTTTTACGTTATCGACTTTATTTACGCACAATACGACGGGGAAATTCGCATTTCTAAGTTTATTCAGTACCATTTCATCGTCAGCGGTCCAATGGGTTCCATCAACGAGAAATAGAACCAAATTGACATCACTCAACGAACTGCTTGCCGCACGGTTCATCAAACGGTTAATTGCGCGCTTTTCTTCAATATGAAGCCCTGGAGTATCAACATAAATCGCCTGATAGTTCCCATCAGTCTCGACCCCCATAATACGGTGGCGAGTGGTTTGTGGCTTACGTGAAGTAATCGAAATCTTTTGCTGCAAAATAGCGTTCAATAAGGTCGACTTACCGACATTTGGCCGTCCAACAATAGCAATAAAGCCACAATGTTGGTCCTCTGGTTGACTTTCAACCACTTCTGCGGAGGTTTCTTGATCCGATGCAAAAAACGCATCAATATCGAAATCTTGTTCAGATTGTTCTTTGTTAGACATGGCTTAACTGCTCTAGTGCTTGCTCTGCCGCCGCTTGTTCAGCTTTGCGTCGACTCGTCCCTTTACCTACGACTGGAGTTCCTAATCCCGCCACTTCACAAGACACAGTAAACTCTTGATCATGTGCCTCGCCCTTAATGTTCGTTACTGTATACACAGGAAGCGGATTTCTTCGCCCTTGCAAAAACTCTTGCAAACGCGTTTTCGGATCCTTTTGTGAAACGCCAGGTTCGATAGAATCAAGTCGGGTTTTATACCAACTCAAAATGACTTTACGAACGACTTCGATATCACTATCAAGATAAATAGCGCCAATGATGGCTTCGACCGCATCAGCTAGAATAGAGTCTCGGCGATACCCGCCGCTTTTCAATTCACCTGGACCTAATTTTAAGTAATCTCCAAGGATAAACTCTCGCCCAAGCTCAGCTAACGTGTTACCACGCACCAACGTTGCTCGCATCCGGCTCATGTCCCCTTCGTTTATCTTAGGAAAACGATGGTACAAGTCATCTGCGATAACAAAACTTAAAATCGAATCTCCCAGAAACTCTAGTCTCTCATTGTGAAGAGCAGAGGCACTACGGTGAGTCAGTGCCAAATCAAGTCGCTGAGCATCGTTAAACTCGTAATTGAGTTGTTTTTCTAATCGGTTAATAGGAGGATTCATCTCTTCTCAACATAATTGGGTGAATACATCACCTTATTTAATTGCCCCGATACGATTAAATCGTACCCCAGTTGGTATCCAAGATGGTAATGCACTCGATGCATCACGTTCAAATTCAAAACTGATCCAAATCGCAACCGCTTTGCCGACTAAGTTACCTTCTGGTACAAAGCCCCAATAACGACTGTCGGCACTATTGTCACGGTTATCACCCATTACAAAGTACTGCCCATCTGGTACAACCCATTCACTGACACCTGGACGTGGTTGATAGGCTGACACATTGTCGATACGTTGTGTGTTAATCAAGATTTGATGCTCAGCATCGCCAAGAGACTCATCTGCTTGAAGTAAAGCACGATTTGACTGCATAAACTCACTTTCAACGACATTGCTAAGCGCAATAGGTTTACAGCTCGAGTCTCCTTTAGATTGAATACAAACCTGTTTCTGTGCACTATAACGCACCGTATCTCCAGGCATACCTACTACACGTTTAATATAATCAATCTTAGGGTTTGGTGGGAATTTAAATACCACTACATCACCACGCTCGACTTCACCAGTCTCAACCAATTGAGTACGCCATACAGGATCTTTTAGACCATAAGCGTACTTTTCAACAAGAATAAAATCACCGACCAACAGTGTTGGCATCATCGAGCCCGATGGAATTTGAAAAGGCTCGTAGATAAATGATCGAACCACCAATACCAAAGCTATCACTGGGAAAATCGATACACTGTTTTCAATCCACCAAGGTTGTGGTGCTATTTTATCGACCAATTTAGGGTCGAGGCCATTGGTCTTGGCTTCGACTTCAGCTAGCTTTTGCTGGCGTTTTTTAGCCCAAACCCACTTTTCCATCGCCCACACAATGCCCGTAACCAAAGTAACGATCACTAACAAGAGTGAAAATGTATTCGCCATTGACTTCCCTTATCCAAAAAATACGAAAGTGAAAGAGCCGGAACTCTTTCACTTAAACAAGTAATTTAACCAAACTGGGTCTCAACAAACACACGGTTGCAAAACATCACACCGAGAGTTTGTTAGAACAGACTCATCATTAATCTTTACCAACATGAAGAATAGCAAGGAACGCTTCTTGAGGCAGTTCTACATTACCAATCTGCTTCATTCGTTTCTTACCTTCTTTCTGCTTCTTCAACAGCTTTTTCTTACGGCTGATATCACCACCATAACATTTAGCAAGAACGTTTTTACGCAGCTGTTTTACTGTTGAACGCGCAATGATGTGATTACCAATCGCCGCTTGAATCGCGATATCAAACATCTGACGAGGAATAAACTCTTTCATCTTCTCGACCAACTGACGACCACGAGTCTGTGCATTGTCTTTGTGAGTAATAATCGCTAACGCATCGACTTTCTCGGCATTCAATAACACATCTACACGAACCATATCTGATTCTTCAAAATGCTGGAATGAGTAATCAAGAGAAGCGTAACCACGAGAAGTTGATTTCAAACGGTCAAAGAAATCGAGCACCACTTCCGCCATTGGAACATCATAAGTCAATGCCACTTGGTTACCGTGGTAAACCATATCAACCTGAACACCCCGTTTTTCAACACACAGCGTAATCACGTTACCCAAGTACTCTTGTGGTACCAAAATATTACAACGTGATATCGGCTCACGAATCTCTGCAATATCATTTACCGCGGGTAATTTAGCAGGACTGTCGACATACAAGGTATCACCGCTATTGAGTACCACTTCGTATACTACCGTTGGTGCAGTCGTGATCAGGTCTAAATCGTATTCACGCTCCAGACGCTCTTGAATAATCTCCATGTGGAGTAAACCCAAGAAGCCACAACGGAAACCAAAACCTAGTGCTGCTGATGTTTCTGGCTCATAGAACATCGAAGCATCATTGAGGCTTAGCTTCCCGAGAGCGTCACGGAAACTTTCATAGTCATCCGATGAAACAGGGAACAAACCAGCGTAAACTTGTGGTTTCACCTTCTGGAAGCCCGGTAATGCTTCTTCACAACTGTTTCGAGCAGTCGTTAATGTATCACCAACAGGCGCACCTAGGATGTCTTTAATACCGCAAACAACCCAACCTACTTCACCGGTATTCAGGCCATCAGTATCGATTTGTTTAGGTGTGAAGATACCAATACGGTCAATGCCCCAGACTTGCCCAGTGCTCATGACTTTAATTTTATCGTGCTTCTTCAAAGCCCCATTTTTAACACGAATAAGAGAGACGACGCCAAGATAGTTATCAAACCATGAATCGATAATTAATGCTTGTGTTGGCGCTTCAGGGTCACCTTCCGGAGCAGGAATGGTGGAGACTATTTGCTCGAGAACTTCGTGGACTCCAACACCGGTTTTAGCAGAACAGCGAACAGCATCAATCGCATCGATACCCACGATATCTTCTATCTCTTCTGAAATACGCTCTGGATCCGCTGCAGGTAAATCAATTTTATTTAAAATTGGTACCACTTCGAGGTTCATTTCAATCGCGGTATAGCAGTTGGCTAGCGTTTGAGCCTCTACACCTTGTGCTGCATCGACCACCAATAACGCCCCTTCACAGGCCGCTAATGAACGCGATACTTCATAAGAAAAGTCAACATGTCCTGGTGTATCAATGAAGTTGAGTTGATAAGTCTCACCATCTTTAGCTTGATAATCCAGCGTTACGCTTTGTGCTTTGATCGTGATACCACGCTCACGCTCAAGATCCATAGAATCAAGGACTTGCTGCGACATTTCACGATTAGATAGTCCACCACAATCTTGAATTAAACGATCGGATAGAGTCGACTTACCGTGGTCGATATGGGCGATAATTGAAAAATTACGAATGTGCTTCATAGATTCTGAAATGACTTAGCTCTAAAGGTAAAAGGAGAAAATGAATGACGCAGTTGGGCAGTACATTCATATCAAGTTGGCCGATTCTACCCAATTTCAACCAAATTCGCATCAAAAATTCGGTGCTAACTCACAAACCAACCGGTTCTCCGAGAATTCTAACAATAACGACTTGATCCTTTGTTTGCAGTTCTAGACGTTTTGTCAAAGGCTTAGCAAGCCAAATAGCGGCGGTAGTAAACAATACTGCGGTGACAATCACCACACCTTCACCACCACTTAACATCGGCGCTAACCAGATATCCCCAACCGCAGCGCCTAGCAATAACGCAAATAAAGGCAATAAATAAATTAGCGAAGCCGATTGAAGTAAACTTTTTTCAGGGAACCCGATCTCGATCAGCTGGCCTGGGGTCACAACAGAGTCGGTAGTTAAACTCCAACGTAATAACTTGTTCCCCATCGCTTTTGAAACAACGCCAGTACTACAGCTTTTTGACGAGGCACAGCCGCTACAACTTGTCTGTTGTTGGCAGCTCAAATCAACGTGGTAACCACTATCCAAAGGGGTTACGCCCGTTACCGTTGCAAGTGCAGTCATCATAGTTCCACTCTCTATATTAAGGCGTGTTAAAAGTAACCGACTCAGCCACTCGTTTCGCAGTTGACGGTGGAATATCGCCTATAACTGAGACTTCACTGGTTCCTTTTACCACACTAAGCAATGTCCGCCTTCCCTGACGAATTAACTGATCGTGTAGTGATGTATCATCTAACTCAGATACATAAACTGAAAAATTAAATAGGCCATCTGAGAACAATTGATTTTCCACTTCTTTCTCGACCATAGCCATACGATACCGACTAAGCTCTTTAGATACAAATCCATTTGGTAACCATTCAACCGACCACGTTGCATCTTTCAATTCATTACTCGGTAGAGATAATACCGCAGGAAGTTCTGCCGTATTCAAACCAGACATTAATTGAGGTAATTGCTCATTCACATTATAAGAAATCGCACGGAATTGCTCGAGCACTTCCCCATCGCGATCAACTAAGTCTGCTCTAAGTGGCAACTTGTTGTGTTCACTCACCCATAAGACATATGAATAACGTAAACCATCTTTAGGTACAACTCGTATTACTTGGCAAGCCGCACCCGCTTCACGACCTCGACCAATATTGACGAAATCGTAAAACTGACTCAACCTTTCAACGTTAGAATTCAATAAGGGAAATATAGGTGCCACCATGGAATTTGACTTTACCGTATAAGGTTCATTCCCTGGTTCAATATAGCTAACTTCATCATTGCGTTTGATGACTTCTCTGACTGGACCACTTAAATAAATAAGGTGAGCTAGGTTGGCTTTTTCATCTGCCGAGTAGCGGTAAAGTAGTGGCTCAATGCCATTTTTTTGAATAAAAATATAGGAAAGCTCATACGAGAGCTGATGACTGGCTTGGTTCATATCAAGTAACAACGCCTTTGCTGGCATTGATTCAGCAAAGGCGGAAGAGTTACCCAAACTGAACAGCGCAACGACACTGATCAGTAATTTATTCATTCAGTAATAGACTCTTGATGACTAGATGAAGGAACAGCTGCGTCACTATTTAAACGCAATTGTAGCTCATAATCCTGAAGTAAAGCATTCACTCGACGGCGCTGATCTTGAGCTGTATTGTCCGTTGTAGTCTGCTTCTCTACAGATTCACGAGTCAAGCTCACAGGCTCAGCAATGCCAGCCAATGGTACCGTCTGCAACACTGGGGCAACCTGTTGATTAGCAGTCGCCTCTTGAGTGCTACTTTGTTGAATGCCTAAGACCACGACTAAACAGACACTTGCAGCAATCGACACCTGACCAAGATGGGATAACCAACTAGGTAAACGTCTGCGGGCTTGTTGCGGTTTAGGTTGAGACTCTATCGGTACAACATTTACATCGGGTTCAACCGACTGAGAAAAACGCGTATGTGGCTCTTCATCTTCCAATGCAAGAGCGACGCTATCAGCAATATTCCATTCTTGTTTAGGCTCATCACCACGCATCACATCACCGATTAGGTGATAATGACGCCAAGTTTTCTGACTTTCTGAATCCTGAGTCAATTCACTAATAAAAGCGGTATCGACCAACTCTCCATCCATGAGTGCTGAAAGTTTTTCTTCATCAGCCATTTTATTCACCATAATATCGACCTTTAATTAGGTTATAAAAGCGGAGCTATGTGCTTTTCAACTGCTTCACGTGCTCTAAATATACGAGAGCGAACAGTTCCAACGGGACAATCCATGACCGCAGCAATATCTTCGTAACTCAAGCCTTCGAGTTCTCTTAATGTCATTGCGGTTTTTAAATCTTCTGGTAGTAAGCCTATCGCTGAAAACACAGCCTGCTTCAATTCATTCGACAGCGAAATGTTCTCTGGGTTCGATATTTCTTTAAGCGCACCACCACTTTCATAATTTTCTGCATCTTCTGCATCGATATCACTTGAAGGAGGACGTCGTCCTTGCGCTACAAGATAATTTTTCGCGGTATTCACAGCAATTCGATATAGCCAAGTATAAAATGCACTCTCTCCTCGGAAAGAAGGTAACGCTCTATATGCCTTAATAAAGGTCTCTTGTGCGACATCTGGGATATCACCTGAATTGCTCACATATCGGGAAATAAGATTGCAAACCTTATTTTGGTACTTAGAGACCAATAGATTAAATGCTTGCTTATCCCCACTCTGAACTCGCTCAATCAATACTTGATCAGTTAACGGCTCGTTCATTAGAGCGCCTACTCCTATTGTTTCTCCCTTACCTTCTCAGATATGGATATTAATACTGCAAAAATAGTATTGACACCACTGCTACCACGAGCACTATAGTGAGACTGGGTCGAGTCGTTTAAGTTCCCAAGATTTATTATTTTTTCTCACATTTTGAGATTGAATATAAATCAATGATATTTCATGAATATTATGTTGTACGGTAAATATGCGTCCAGATAGTTCGAATATCAATCCCATTTAAAGAATAATGAACAATTGCTCCCCAACAACAGCAATGAAAATAAACAAGTAAACACAGTAAACTCATGGTTTTATTGTCAGTAAGTCTAATAGACTAACGCGACATATCGTGTTTATATTTTTACAAATACGTGACAAAATTATGATTCAGTCTTCGAGCTTAACAGAGTTAAGATAGACACTGCGTCGTTCTAGGCTTAACCGTTCCATACATCATCAGGAAATACACGAGTTATGAGCACAAATCAAGAACATCAATGTGATGTACTAGTGATTGGTAGTGGTGCAGCAGGACTTACATTAGCCCTGCATATCGCAAAAAAATGCAACGTCATTGTCCTTAGTAAAGGGCCTTGGAGTGAAGGTTCTACCTTTTACGCTCAAGGTGGTATTGCCGCAGTATTCGATGAATCGGACAGTGTTGAATCCCATGTGCAAGATACATTGGTCGCTGGAGCCGGAATCTGTGACGAAGCATCGGTACGTTATATTGCTGAGAATGCCAAGCAATCAGTCCAGTGGCTTATCGATGGCGGTGTGCCTTTTGATCTTGATGAAGATAGTAAAGAAACAAACCCGAAATATCATTTAACCCGCGAAGGTGGACACAGCCATCGACGAATTCTTCATGCTGCCGATGCAACGGGTATGGCAATGCAGAACTCATTACAAGACAATGTGAAATACCATCCTAATATCACAGTACTAGAGCGCCACAATGCACTCGATCTAATTACTGAAGATAAAATAGGTGGTGATGCGAATAAAGTGATTGGTGCGTATGTTTGGAACCGCAATGATGAGCACGTTGAAACCATCTGTGCCAAATCGGTTGTTTTAGCTACCGGGGGATCATCAAAAGTTTACCAATACACATCGAATCCTGACGTCTCTTCTGGCGATGGTGTGGCGATGGCATGGCGCGCGGGTTGTCGTGTCGCAAACCTCGAATTCAATCAATTCCATCCAACTTGCTTATTCCACCCAGAAGCTCGTAATTTCCTTCTAACTGAAGCATTACGTGGCGAGGGTGCCCACTTAATCCGTCCCGATGGCTCTCGCTTTATGAAGGATTTTGATGAACGAGGTGAATTGGCCCCACGTGATGTCGTCGCGAGAGCAATAGATTATGAAATGAAACGCCTCGGTGCAGACTGCATGTATATAGACATCAGTCATAAACCGGCAGACTTTATTGAGAAACATTTCCCAACGATCAATTCCCGACTACTTGAACTGGGCATTGATATGACGAAAGAGCCTATCCCGATTGTCCCAGCAGCACATTACACCTGTGGTGGTGTTATGGTCGATCAAAATGGTCGCACTGATCTAAAACAGCTTTATGCCATTGGCGAAGTAAGTTACACCGGACTTCATGGTGCAAACCGTATGGCTTCTAACTCACTGCTAGAGTGTGTTGTATATGCTCGTTCGGCTTCTCAAGAGCTACTAAAAACACTTCCGCAATCTACATTAGCTAGCGGCTTACCAGCCTGGGATGAAAGCCAAGTTGGTAACTCAGATGAAGAAGTGATTATTCAACATAACTGGCATGAATTACGCTTGTTTATGTGGGATTACATGGGTATCGTCCGCACAGACAAACGCCTGGAGCGTGCACTACGCCGCATCGATCTACTGAAACAAGAAACGCACGATTATTACAGTAACTTTAGAGTTTCTAATAACTTAATTGAAATGCGCAATCTACTACAGGTTGCGGAGTTGATGGTACGTTGTGCTATGCAGCGGAAAGAAAGCCGAGGGTTACATTATACTCTCGATTACCCAGATCAACTTGAAAATAGTGGCCCTACGGTTCTCGATCCAAAAGACTACTAATAGATTCAATTAATATATTCAATGTTCGACGGGGGCTGAACGCCTCCGTTTTTCATTAAAAATAATCCATCGATAATCCGACTCTTTACAACTATCACGCCACAGTAAATACCTATCTGAGCCACACGTTATACTTAAAAATACAGCTGAATACCGTGTTGAGAACAATGTAATTGGTCGCGCTTTTCCCGCGAACGTCTTTAACGTCCCATCTGTTTGATAAGTGACTTCACCGCGCAATTCAGCACTAAGGATAGATGTTGACTGGAACCAACGAATAATCGTGAAAGAACAAAACAATTGAACAACAGCGTGAAGAGAAGATAACCATATTACCTCTAAAGCAAACATCACAACGGAGAATTCAACTAAAGAGGCAAGAATAGAAGGCCGACAGTAGAGTTTAACGGACTTTACTGAGGTTATGAGCAACGATTTTATCCACCATGGAAGCATGAGCCAAGTTATCACTTCTAGTGTGTTGCATTATCCAAGAAAATAAATCTGGATCATCACACGTCAACAAAGAAACAAAATCTTTTTGCTCAGATTCATCTAGAGAATCAAAACACTCTTCAAAGAAAGGCATGATAACAACATCAAGTTCCAACATTCCACGGCGACACGCCCACTTGATTCGAGCTTTCTCTTGGTTTGAATACATTCTCTATCCCCAATTATGTTTATGAGCTCATTAGTGTAACAAGGGAGAACAAATCCAACTAGTGGCTCAATCACACAACGGTAGCTGCTGACAAAATTTGCGATCCGCTTTAACATAGGTGGAAATAGATTTGTTGGACAATAATTATGGCCGGATACAACGATGTTACCCACACTTCAATCGCTAGCAATGAAGATCTTCCTTCTCTGGCGCTCTCACCTCTCTCATCATGGGGGTACATCTCATTAAGTGGCGAGGATTCAACAACATTTCTTCAAGGACAGGTCACCTGTGATGTCAAAGCATTAACCGCGGAACACGTTAGCTTAGGTGCTCATTGCGATGCCAAGGGAAAAATGTGGTCGGTATTTACTCTTTTCCATCATAACGATGAGGTTGCGTTGTTTCAGCCTTTATCGGCTATCGAAACTGAACTAAAAGAACTTAAAAAGTACGCGATCTTCTCAAAAGTTGAATTAAAACAAGGTGGTGATATCTGCCTTGGGCTCATTGGAAAAGATGTACAGAGCTATATGGATAAGCTAACTCCTGATCAAACTGGGGATGTTCGTCGCATTGAAGGCGGTAGTGCTGTAAAGATTTCCAATCAACGTTGGCTGCTTATGTTTAGCCCACAAAATGCACAAGCTTTTTCTGAGCAGTTTTCTGCACCCATCTGTGATGATTCATTATGGACATTACTTAATATTATCGAAAACTACCCTGTATTAACTCAAGCGGAACAAGCTCAACATATTCCGCAAGCGCTAAACTTACATGCGTTAGGTGGTATCTCATTTACGAAAGGGTGCTATACAGGCCAAGAAACCGTTGCTCGAGCAAAATACAGAGGCACCAACAAACGAGCAATGTATCGAGTTAGCGGACCAAGGTCGAATGCAGATAACATTAACTTGGAACGTTCAGTTGGAGAAAATTGGCGCTCAGCAGGCACGTTATTAACCAGTTTCCAATTCAATGATAATCACGCGACAGGGCTCATCATATTGCCTAATAATTTAGAAGCAACGACTCAACTTCGACTAAGCGAAGAGCTGGATGACATTTGGAAAATTGAAGCACTGCCATATTCTCTCGATGAAGAATAACGATTCTTAGCAAACAACAAGGCAGCTAAGGGGAAATAGTCGATTTTCCCTTAGTTTGCTCGGTTTGCCGATACAGCTGGTGGATACCCGAACGCTTTCTTAAAGGCATTGGTAAAATTTGAAGGGTGTCGATAACCTGCGTTATAAGCCACTTCTGTCACGCTGGCAGTCCCACGCTCTAGATGCTGACGAGCGATTTCCAACCGTCTACGTCGAATATAACTTTGAATACTGCAGCCTAATTTGCTTTTAAACTTTCTCTGCAAGTTGGACTCACTCATTGCACTGTATTGAGCCAGTTCTTTCCCCGGCAACGTCCGATCTAAGTTAACTTCAATATACGAGACTAATTCATCCAATGAACGCCCCCCTTTCCGATCTTTTACACTCATCTCTGTTGTTGTTTTTACCCCACTAAATGCCACGTTATCGTTAATTCCAATCTGTTCAAAAATCTCAAAAAGAAACTGATAACCTAATGTTTCTAGTGTCATTTTCTCCAAGATACCCTTGGGAGAACGTTGGTGAATAATCTCTAAAGTCAACGCCATTAACCTGTCAGTCAAATTTAACCTACAGTTTGCCATGTGTTGATTAATAAAGGTTTCAACATTTGATCCAGATTCAATGCGATCTTCGACCCAGTCTATAGGTATAACAATGTTTAGCTTAGTAACATGATTACCTTTCTCGATAATCCGCCTGAAAGTAGCGGGTTTTGTCAGGTTCACCACGACACCTGTTGGCCCTGTACTGGCATCAAATACAAATCGAAGATCGTCATAGCTAATATCCAACTTTCCTTCCAGCAAAATAACCAAAATTACGGATTTTTTAGCTGTCGAAACAACCTGATAATCGGCCAATTCCGTTGACGTTCCGCCACTTAGAGAGAAACTGTTTTTCACGTTATATTGAATAAGTTGACCTACAACGAGTTCTTTTGGTGAGTTAGGACTATCAGAGACAAGTACCTGTCTCTTTTCAGTATTATCCCAGTGTATCAATGCACTTCTTTGAAGCGATGACTTGAGTTTTCTCGTCATAGGAACCTGCCAATTTCTCATAACAACATGGTGATTTTGCATAAGTGAATATGCTGTCACACCTCGAAAAATAAACTTACCATAAATGCGAATAAATATCATTACAGGAAATTTTAATTCCAATGAAATGGATTGTATTAGCAGCATTGATTGCAACTTGGGTAGGACACACAAACGCAATGACATTAACACTCGATCAGACCCATCATTTCGATGCGAATCAGAAAGAATCCGTCGTAATCCCTGTCGACCAACCTCGCTATTTACGAGGATATATTCGCAGTGACTCTACTTTGGCCAAAGTAAATATCCGAAATTCACAAGGAAAGATAGTAAAGACTCTTATTGGTTCACCAAGCAAAGAGGTGGAGATTTTTTGGTTCATCGCACAACCTGATGACTACCAATTTGAATTTACCAGCGTTAAACAAACTCCTGTAAATATTGAATTGCGCTTCAATGAGTTAGCATTAAAAAACAACCAATATCTCTCACCAGATATCCCCATCATTAGTCCTCTTCTTATGGAGACGGCAAAACAACTCAATCAAGATACAAGTGAAGCTGAACAAGTTTTTTGGCAGCAGTTAAAAACCAGAGGTGGAGCACCGCTGGTTGAATACAAAGAAAATGGCAATGCCATTGTGACCTTTCTTTATAAAGGTATCGCCAATAATGTTAGATTACTCGGCGCTCCCTATAGTGGTCATGAACATCTAAGACAGTTGGGTAACAGTGGTATTTGGTTTCATTCATTTGAAGTTCCGCCAGACACTCGGCTGTCATATCAAATCGCGCCTAATGTTCCCCAACTCATTGACAGTAAAAGCAGAGAACAAAGAAGGGCTGTACTTGCAACCGCCCAGCCCGATCGATTAAACCCTAACCCAAACTTTGGTGAAGGTGATAATTTATTTGGATCGGCTTCAACGCTAACACTCTCTCATAACATCAACGACAATTTCGTCAATGATATTAATAACCCCAAAGGGTCAGTCACTGATTTTATCTATAATGGCAACGAAAACTCACTCCCTCGAAAAGTGAGTATTTACCAACCCAATAGTCTCTATCCGATTGAAAGTAATGCGCCACTTTTAATTCTATTTGATGGCGACGCTTATCTAGATAAAGTACCAACACCTATTATTCTGGACAATTTGATCGCGAAAAAGATCGTGCCACCAATGCGCGCCGTGTTTATCAATACTCCACTCCCCAGCATGAGAGGAAAAGAGCTCACTCCCAATAAAGCGTATTCCGATTTTCTAGCCTTAGAGTTTATGCCATGGCTTTGTGAGCAACAGACAATTTGCCCGAATGCAGAAGACACGATTTTATCGGGTTCGAGTTATGGCGGTTTAGCCTCAATGCACATCGCATTTCAGCATCCCGAGAAATTTGGCAATGTACTTAGTCAATCAGGCTCTTTCTGGTGGGCACCTCAGTCGGATACCTCCTCAGAGTCAACCAACAATTGGATGGCTGATCTCATTCGCTCCGAACCCAACAAGCCTATTCACATTTACCTAAATGCTGGTTTATTCGAAATAGAGCCTGCCTCAAAAAACATCCTAGACACCAACCGACAACTCTATAAAGCGTTATTAGAAAAAGGGTATACAACCACTTTTCAAGAAGCACCGGGTGGTCACGACTACTTTAGCTGGCGAGTTATGTTGGTGCAGGGTTTAACAACACTTTTTACCAATAAAAATAAAGATTCAATCTAATAAGGGATTACCATGACATCATCAAAATTAAGCCTTGCAGTGGCGATAGCGCTCTCATCGACAACACCTTTATCCAGCTTTGCAAATGAAGGTAACCACGATATGGACGTTATGGTTGTAACTGCAGCGCAGCACGAGACTTCCATTAAAGACGCCCCCGCTTCGATTTCTGTAATCACTAGCGAGGAAATCAATAAACTTCCTGCTACAGATATTACGACAGCATTGGAGAGCGTTGCTGGTGTCCACATATCCAAAAGTACAGGGAGCGAAAATAAAATCATTATTCGCGGCCTTCACAACCAAAACTCCTCAAATGGTAACTACACCTTAATTTTGGTCAATGGACGACGTACTAGCTCCAGTGAAACCGTTATTCGTGGAGCATCGTTTGATTTATCGAGTATTCCACTCAATTCGATTGAGCAAATTGAAGTCGTTCGAGGCCCAATGTCTTCACTTTATGGTAGTGAAGCCATTGGAGGCGTGGTTAATATTATTTTGAAAAAGCCAGACGAAGAAACCCATGTATCGGGAGGATTCACTTATAGCACTCCAGATGACAACAATGCTCATAGTTTGGTTTCTAATGCTGATGGCGAGTTGAAGGATGGTAATGCATTTATTACTGGGTCCATTATCCCTAATGTACTTATGTATACCCTTTCTGTCGATGTGAGCAAACAAGATGCTTGGTTCCCTGACAATGCAGGAGATGACTTCACTCCCCAAGCAGAACAAGAACAAAAAGCCATCCGAGCAGCTTTAACATGGTTACCGACAGACCGAGATGAAATTTATTTTGATCTCGCGTTCGCCGACGATGACAGAACAGAATACAGCTATACCAGTTCCAGCAACTCCACAAGTGTAAATTTCTACGATAGCGAAAAGCTCACCTCAACTCTTGGGCACAGTCGCAATTGGGATTGGGGTGAATCAGACTTCTCTTACTTCTACGAAAACTCTAAAGTTCATGAAAACAACGCTCACCCCCTCGTTGATGAAGCTGATATGGTACAAAGTAACCACACTTTTGATGGTCGATTTGAATTAACTGATTATGACAACCAACTTATCTCGATTGGAGGACAAGCTTTTTACACCAGTGTGGATAACCAACGCGACTACACAGCCGATCGCTCCATAACTCAAACTGCCATTTACGCACAAGACGAGTATTCAATTAGTGATGATCTAACAGCAACGGTAAGTGGACGAATAACCCACAACAACCAATACGGAAATGACTTTAGCCCAAGGGTTTATTTTGTCTATAACGGTATCGATAATTTTACGTTTAAGGGGGGCTACGGTGAAGGGTTTAAAGCGCCGACTATCTTCCAATCATCTGAAGATTTCGGGCTCGTGAGTTGCGGAGGTAGTTGTACGTTGATCGGTAATCCAGATCTTAAACCACAAACCTCAAAAACATACGAATTTTCTACGATGTATTATGCCAATCGAGGTTACGTCCAAGGTACTTTATTCTTTAATGATGTTAAGAACTTAATCGATAGAGATACCGATCCATACAGCAATTATGGTGCAACCATTATTCAATACGAAAACTTCGAAAGTGTTGAAACGAAAGGTATCGAACTTGAAGGCGAATTCGATGTATCAGAAAGCCTCTCTCTCGTGTCTAATGCGACTTATACCAGCGCCATAGATAAATCCAATGACAGTGACATATCGTATACACCAGAATGGTTGGCCAATATCAACTTAAACTGGGTCGCTTCAGACAATCTTGCATTATTTGCTGGTGTTAATTACACAGGTAAACAAAAAGATAGCAACGATGAGTCGCTTGACCCATATTCCATATTCTCAATTGGTGGATCATACGATATCAATAACAATTTCACCGTCAAAACAGGTATCACAAATCTTACCGATGAGCGTTTAGATGAATCTGACCAAGACTACGAAGACACTGAAGTTGGTCGAACATATTATGTGAAAGTCGATTTCGCGTTTTAGAAAAATTCAGCAACTAAATGACTGTAATATTCATTCCACTATGATTATTTACCCACCAGAAACCTGGTGGGTTTTTACTATAATAAAACTGTAATTTGTTGATATTACGATATTAACAATAAAAGAACGTTGAGGTATATCCCGCTAATTTCTACACAATGTTCGTGACAACAATTGAATTAAACAATCAACAAATAGTTTAAATTTATAGAAATAAATAGCCAAATATGTAGTTTGGTGCACATAGTTATAGATTGATGGCGTAAAAGGTAACATTTTTCATCAGACATCCCTCATATACTAAATCTGACGTCTATACTAATTAGATAATAACAAGAGAAGGAACAGTTATGAGTATGAGACAGTTCAAGCGATATACACCAAGTATGATTGCTAAACATATTTCTCGATTTTTTAAAGGTTCTATTTATATTTATGGCGTCGGTAAATTCGATTTTAATTACGGTAAATTGCTTCTCCCAGAAGAAGCACAGCAACTTCACTACCAAACCGTAAAAGAAATCAATCTCGAAATCAGCAAACTCCGTTGTGCAGTAGCTTAACAACAACGGCTTAACATAATTAATGCTCTAAAAGTGGTCATTGAGTCTAAGTTGTACTCAACGTAAGACCGCTTTTAAGCAACCAATAAACCTCTTATATTTTATACGCAGACCGACTAATTTATCTAAATTAATCAACGGCTATATCTGGCAGTTCACCTTCAAGTCCAAGCGCTCGCTTTATAACGTGATGCTTAGGACCACTTAAATGATCAAATAACGACATCCCCACGCCTCGAATCAACTTTTTAGCAGGGTTTTCACCAGAGAACAGCTCTTTAAACCCTTGCATTGAAGCAACCATTTTTGCCGCTTCTGCTTTACGCCAACGCTCGTATGAACGTAAGTTGCGTCGTACACCAACGTCCTTTCCTTGTTGCCAGACGAGGATCAGTTCTTGAGCCAATGAGGCCGCATCCAGTAAACCAAGGTTAACCCCTTGCCCCGCTAAAGGATGAACGGTGTGTGCAGCATCTCCAACTAAGGCAATTCTTTCACGAGTAAAATCTCTAGCAAAACGCATTTTTAAAGGCACGACGGCACGTTCACCAAGCAAGGTCGTTAGACCAAGTTGATTATCAAACTCCACGGTTAAATGACGCTCAAAATCGGCTGCAGAAAGTGCAAGCAACTCATCTGCCCGGTCAGGTTCTGTAGACCATACAATCGAACAGCTATGGGGGTCATTTAAAGGCAAGAATGCCAATGGGCCTTGCGGTGTAAATATCTGACGTGCAATCCCTTGATGAGGTTCTACCGTCTTTATATTGGCCACGATCGCATTATGACCATAATCCCAATGAGTCAATGGAATATCACTTTGCTTTCTGACCCATGAGTTTGCACCGTCAGCCCCAACGACGAGTTTTGCGGTCAGTGATGCCCCATTATCCAGAGTCAGCCACACTTCACTCTCACCTGTCGCCATTGTTTGACATTGGTTTGGCATAAACAAGGTCACGTTTGACTGCTGTGTCACTCGATCAAGTAAAGATAACTGAATTACACGATTCTCGACAATATGGCCAAGATTATTTTGAGCTATCATCTGCGCGTCAAACTCAATAGAAGCAAAACTGTCTTGCTCCCATACTCGCATCCCTTGGTAAGGTGCAGCACGGCGCTCAACAATGCCATTCCAAGCACCAATATGACGCAGGATTTTTTCACTAGAGCGATTCAACGCCGAAACGCGCAAATCAATCGAATCGCTCATCGTTGATTTAGGGGTATGACTTTCGATAATCGCGATACGTAAATCCGTTTCACTTAATGCAGCGGCAAGCGTCAACCCCACCATACCGCCACCAACAATCGCTATATCAAAACTTTGCATTATATTGTTACCTTTATCAACGAGAGACTAAGCCCAGTGTGCGCTTAAATAAGGGAGCTTTTACCGCAGGAAGTGTATCGAATGCCATCAATCCTAGATTACGCCCAACAACTGTTGGCCACCAAGTATTTGAGAATAGATGAACCAGAGAAGAAGTCATTGTTATCGTAAGCTCTCGATCTTGCTCTCGGCGCTGACGATATTGTTCGAGCCCTTGGTATTTGCCCAAATCTAAGTCTATACCCAATTGATTATCTTGAGAGACTTGTGCCTGTAAACATTCAACTAAGGTTGATACATCTCGAATTCCAAGATTAAATCCCTGACCAGCAATAGGATGTAAGGTTTGTGCAGCATTCCCAACAGCAGCAAAACGATGTGATATTGTCTGCGGTCGAGAGCGTAGCACCAAGGGGTAACTCGAGCGTTGTCCGACTTTTTTCAATGCACCTAAGCGCCACCCAAATTGACTCTGTAGTTGCTCAAGAAACAATGAATCCTCTGACTGCATTAACTCATCAGCGCGATCAGGGGACACACACCAAACCAACGACATTCGATTCTGACTCATGGGCAACAATGCTAATGGACCTGATTGAGTAAAGCGTTCAAACGCTCGTCCATTGTGATCTTCAGACAAGCCAATATTTGCAATCACGGCAACCTGATTAAAGTCATGTTCGTCTAAAGCTAAACCAATCTGCTTGCTGCTATCTGACTGAGCACCATCGGCAGCAACCAAGAGCTTACTATTAATAACGCAATCATCATCCAATGTGATCGCAACAGAATCAATTGAACGCTGAACATCAATAATTCGCTTCTGTGAAAAAAACGTTATCGAGCTGGATTCCTTAAGCATATTAGCGTAAATCTTACCAACATCAGCCAATTCAACCACATAGCCTAACGCACTAAGGTGGTGCTCTTGAGCTGTAATTTCAGTCATTCCTGCATGACCTTGATCGGTAACGCTGATATGTTCAATGGGAGTCGCGGCAACCGCTAATTCATCCCATAAAAAAAAACGCTTTAAGATTTCTACGGTGCCAAATGATAAAGCGATCGATCGAGAGTCAAACCCAGGATGTTCGGAGCTCTCGGCTAGATAAGGTTCCACTACCGCAATCGACGCCTTATCACCCATAGCGTTGGATAATATTAAGGCTAACGTCGCACCAGTCATTGCACCACCAGCTATAACGACATCAAAATCTCTCGATTCTATAGTCATCTATTCATTACCTTAAAATAGTTCCCTAATGAGTGCTTAGTGCACTGTCGGCGCTTTAGCATTTGGTTTCGCTACAAAACCATGATCGGCATGTAAGGTCAGGACACAGACTTTAATATGCTCAATAACCTGCTCCAATAATAGTGCTTGCTCAGGGAGGTCATCATCTTCATCAATGCCTAATTTGGCTATTTCTTCAAGATCGCCAATTGCCTCTTTACCTTCGGTAGTCAGTTTACGAAGGTCGAGTCCAATTAGACCAATGCCTGATATTATATGATTTACCAGCTCAGCAACCGCATCACTTCGCTCAAACAATCCTTCTTTTCCTTCGCCATCGGGAAGCAATAGTGTTAGCGCCATATCCGTATCAATCAGTTCTTGTTGAGAGAAACGCAGCAACTGCTCTGTTTTCTTTTGAACAGCAATAGGCCATGCTAATCCATCGTTTGTATAGTCAAATAACAGTGGCTGCCAGCTTTTGTCTTCAACATCTAAACCACCGCTTAACATACCTAAGAGCAACCCTTGAACTTCCGCCGGAGTCACAGCCAACATTGCAGCCTTTAAATCATTTGAAAAAGATTGGTACTCAGGAAGTTTAATTTCGCTTGGTTTATCACTCATGGTGGTTAGCTCTATCATCTTAAAAATTAAATTAATCCTACCACTGATATGGGGTTGTCGAAACGATAAAAGCGATAAATTATCCTCGGGAGTTGATGAATTGTCTAAGTTTTGAGTAGTTGATTTAGCATTTCAGCATCCATCACGGGAAACACTTGAATCTTACGAGCCCTTTACCTATAGTTTCCTTCTTACAGTGACGATAGTATCATTGCTGACATAGGTTAAAAAAACGATGGTTAACTCATGAGCACTCAAGTAGTAGACGTTGAAATCTTAGGAAAACTCACTCGGGTCAATTGTCCTTCAGGGCAAGAAGAGTCGTTGATAAAGGCTGCGCAAGATTTAGATCAACGACTAAAAGAAATGGCAGAGCGAACAAAAGTAAACAATGAACTCAATCTTATGACTATTATGGCTCTAAACATAAGCTATGAGTTACAGACGTTGAAAGGCGAAAAAGAAAACAATCAATCAGAATTCGTCGATAGGCTCGAAAAACTTACCGAGTCTCTAGAACAGGCGTTGAGCAAAACTGCCGAAGCCTAACACTTTGGTCATTTGAACTAGAATTAAATTTTACCCTGGGGTGTTCGTCAGAGGATTTACGTCCCCGAGCCGATAAGCAACATCCAAGGGTTAGTATTCAATCGCTATTGTGCAAGCTCGGCTAGTACCGAGAAGCCTGAGGTGGTTCTTGCTGACCCGCCTTGAACTCGCTGGTTCAAGGGCCATTAATTCTCAACGGCACTTTGGGGTATTCCACATGACTCTTCATTCAAGACAATACGTTCGTAAGACGATTCGAACTCAACGTCGGTTACTTTCTTCTGCACTTCAGCAACAAGCTAGCGCTGATTTAGTTGAACAAGCCAACACGTTAGCTGAGCTTCAAAATGCACAACATATCGCTATTTATCTATCTTCCGATGGTGAACTCGATACGCTCCCGCTAATAAAACAGCTCTGGCAACAAAACAAATCCGTTTATCTGCCTGTGATTCATCCTTTCTCTTCCGGTAACCTTCTCTTTTTGCGTTATCAACCCAATACTGAAATGACGTTAAACCGTTATAAAATTTCTGAACCAAAACTAAAAAAAGATCTGATTATTCCCGTTGATCAGCTCGATATTATTTTTACCCCATTGGTGGCTTTTGACACAAAAGGAAAACGATTGGGGATGGGTGGCGGATATTACGATCGAACGCTATCTACTTGGTTTAAAACAGGTATTGGAGCAACGCCGATTGGTTTAGCTCATGATTGTCAGCGAGTCGATGCCTTACCAAATGAAACATGGGATATACCATTACCAAAAATAATAACACCAAGCAAAATATGGACTTGGGATTAGCTCAAAAATAACGCTATAATCGCCGCGAATTATTTATCAATGTAATCGTTCCGGAGATGAACATGACTCAAGATGAGATGAAAAAAGAAGCGGGTTGGGCTGCATTAAAGTATGTGGTTAAAGGCGGCATTATTGGTGTTGGCACAGGTTCAACCGTAAATCATTTTATCGATGCACTTGGGTCGATTAAAGATGACATAAAAGGTGCGGTATCCAGTTCCATCGTATCAACTGAAAAATTAAAAGCGTTCGGTATTACCGTTTACGATTGTAATGACATTGAGAAACTCGATGTGTATATCGATGGCGCCGATGAAATCAATCCTGAACGAGACATGATTAAAGGCGGTGGTGCAGCTTTAACTCGTGAAAAAATTGTCGCCGCTATTTCTGACAAATTTGTTTGTATTGTTGATGGCACCAAAGCTGTCGATGTTTTAGGAAAATTCCCCCTCCCTGTTGAAGTGATCCCGATGGCTCGTGAGCAAGTCTCTCGTCAACTTTCTCAATTAGGCGGCACCCCTGTTTATCGAGAAGGTGTCATTACCGATAATGGCAACATCATTATTGATGTTCATGACTTAGCAATTACTGCTCCGAAAGAATTTGAAGCCACTCTAAATAATATTCCTGGTGTTGTCACAAATGGGCTGTTTGCTCATCGTGGCGCAGATGTAGTGATTACAGGCACTCCTCAGGGAACAAAAATAGAAGAATAAGTCTCTATTTTGGTTCGTAGTTAGTGTTATTTCTTAACAAACGGTACCATTCCGTGCCGTTTTATTACATATCGTAAAAAAATTATGGCTTATGACATAATTTTCTTACCCAAAAAGAATTTTTTTTGTTAATTTGTCGCACAGAATACGCATGAGGAAAACGTTTGCGTGTTGCTAAAATGTAAAATTTACACAGTAAGCAGCCCATATGACTCGTTTGTCCTCCTTTTGCATAATTAAGGACGAGAATAATGGCCAAAGTATCACTAGAAAAAGATAAAATTAAAATTTTGCTCCTTGAAGGCCTTCACAGCTCTGCCGTTGAAACCCTTCAAGCTGCCGGTTACACCAATATCGAATACCATAAAGGCTCAATTGATGAAGAACAGCTTCTAAAATCAATTTCTGATGCTCACTTTGTTGGTATTCGTTCACGTACTAACTTATCTGAAAAAGTCATCAATGCAGCGAAAAAACTCGTTGGTATTGGCTGTTTCTGTATTGGTACAAACCAAGTTGATCTAAAAGCAGCGGCAAAACGTGGTGTACCTGTATTTAATGCCCCATTTTCAAACACACGTAGTGTAGCCGAACTTGTTCTTGGTGAAATATTATTACTTCTCCGTGGTATCCCTGAAAAGAATGCCCTTGCTCACCGTGGTGTTTGGAAAAAAAGTGCCGACAACAGTGTAGAAGCTCGTGGAAAAAAACTTGGTATCATTGGTTACGGTCACATCGGTACCCAATTAGGTATTGTCGCTGAAAACTTAGGTATGCAAGTTTTCTACTACGATGTAGAAAATAAATTGTCGTTAGGTAACGCCACTCAGATAGCATCAATGACAGAACTATTGAATCAATCGGATGTCATTTCTCTTCATGTACCTGAAACCGCAGGAACGAAAAACATGATGGGCGAAGCTGAATTTGCAGCAATGAAACCGGGTGCGATTTTTATTAACGCCGCGCGTGGTACCGTTGTTGATATTGATGCTTTAGCCGCTGCACTTGAGTCTAAACACATTGGTGGCGCAGCTATTGATGTGTTCCCTGTTGAACCAAAAACCAATGCTGACCCATTTGAGTCACCATTATTGAAGTTTGATAATGTCTTGTTAACGCCACACGTAGGCGGTTCAACTCAAGAAGCGCAAGAAAACATTGGTTATGAAGTTGCTGGCAAGATTGCAAAATACTCTGATAACGGTTCAACCTTATCAAGCGTTAACTTCCCTGAAGTATCATTACCGGAATTACGTGAATGTTCTCGTCTACTGCATATTCACGAAAACCGTCCTGGTATTCTAAATCAGATAAACACCATTTTTGCTGAAGAAGGTATTAACATCGCAGCACAATACCTGCAAACTTCTCCAGAGTTTGGCTATGTTGTTATTGATGTGGAAACCGCTCGTTCAGAAGAAGCACTGACGAAACTGAAAAAAATCGAAGGTACATTGCGCGCGCGTATCCTTCACTAAGTAGTAATTAGCGAAATCAAATTACAAAAGTAAAAAGTCACCCTCGCGGTGACTTTTTTATTTGTCTAGTCCAATAAACCTGTCACTGCATTTTTTAATAACACGATTTATCACAAAAAAAGAGCCCTTCATCACGAAGAGCTCCTTATCTCATTTTTCAGTCGATTATATCTAACCGCTTTTATACCGCTTGCTGCACAATCACTGAATCCGCTTTATTGGTATAGAAATCCATAGTATGGAAGTTTAAGTAACGATACGTATCAGCAGCCGTAGCATCGATCTGTTTCGCGTACTCTAAGTACTCTTCCATCGTTGGAATTCTACCGATAATAGCACCAACTGCCGCAAGTTCAGCTGACGAAAGGTACACATTCGCACCCGTACCTAAACGGTTAGGGAAGTTACGTGTAGAAGTCGACATAACTGTTGATTCATCAGCAACTCGAGCTTGGTTACCCATACAGAGCGAACAACCTGGAGTTTCAATACGAACGCCTGCACGTCCAAAGATACCGTAGTAACCTTCAGCAGTAAGTTGGTCTTTATCCATCTTAGTCGGTGGTGCAATCCACAGACGAGTATCCAGTTGACCATTGAACTTCTCTAGCAGTTTACCTGCTGCACGGAAGTGTCCAATGTTGGTCATACAAGAACCGATAAAGACTTCATCAATACTTGTTCCTTGAACTTCAGACAATAAACGAGCGTCGTCTGGGTCATTTGGAGCACATAAGATAGGCTCTTTGATATCAGCAAGATCGATTTCAATAACATGCGCATATTCTGCGTCTTTATCAGCTTCCATCAAGGCTGGATTAGCTAACCAAGATTCCATCGCTTGAATACGGCGTTCAATGGTACGACGATCGCCATAACCTTCAGAAATCATCCACTTCAACATGGTGATATTTGAGTTCAAGTATTCAGAAATTGACTCTTCTGAAAGCTTAACGGTACAACCCGCAGCGCTTCGCTCTGCTGATGCATCTGATAACTCAAAAGCCTGTTCAACAGAAAGGTGTTCAACCCCTTCAATTTCAAGAACACGACCAGAGAATTCATTAATTTTACCGGCTTTTTCTACGGTTAATAAGCCTTGCTGAATACCGTAATACGGAATCGCATGAACTAAATCACGTAGCGTAATACCCGGTTGCATTTCGCCTTTAAATCGAACCAGAACTGACTCTGGCATATCCAACGGCATAACACCTGTTGCCGCAGCGAATGCCACTAAACCAGAACCAGCAGGGAAAGAAATACCTAATGGGAAACGAGTATGCGAGTCACCACCAGTACCAACGGTATCAGGTAATAGCATACGGTTTAACCACGAGTGGATTACACCATCACCTGGACGTAATGCCACCCCACCACGATTCATAATAAAATCAGGCAAAGTATGGTGAGTGTTCACATCGATTGGTTTTGGATAAGCAGAGGTATGACAGAAAGACTGCATGACTAAATCAGCAGAGAAACCAAGACAAGCTAAATCTTTGAGCTCGTCACGTGTCATAGGACCAGTGGTATCTTGAGAACCCACTGTCGCCATTTTCGGCTCACAGTAAGTTCCTGGGCGAATACCTTCAACACCACATGCTTTACCGACCATTTTCTGTGCTAATGTGAAACCTTTATCACTGTCAGCAACAGGAACTGGACGACGGAATACCGTTGATGGTTCAAGACCTAGTGCTTCACGAGCACGGTCTGTTAAACCACGACCGATGATCAATGGGATACGACCACCAGCACGAACCTCATCAATTAAGACGTCTGTTTTTAGTTCAAACTGAGCTAACTCTTCACCCGTATCATGATTGCAAACTTTGCCTTCAAATGGGTAAACATCGATAACATCACCCATGTTTAGTTTGGTGACATCAACTTCAATTGGCAATGCACCGGCATCTTCCATTGTATTGAAGAAAATTGGGGCAATTTTACCACCAAGTACATAGCCGCCCGCACGTTTATTAGGCACGAATGGGATATCATCACCCATAAACCACAATACTGAGTTTGTTGCTGATTTACGCGAAGAACCGGTACCGACAACATCACCCACATAAACTAATTGGTGACCTTTCGTTTGAAGGGCTTCAATTTGCTTGATAGGACCGATTGAACCATGTTGATTAGGCTCAATTCCTTCACGTTCATTTTTAAGCATGGCTAACGCATGGACAGGGATATCTGGACGAGACCATGCATCAGGAGCAGGTGACAGATCATCTGTATTCGTTTCACCTGTTACTTTAAATACGGTTAACGTTATTTTTTCTTGCAGCGCAGGTTTCGATAAGAACCATTCGGCTTCTGCCCAAGAATTCATAACTTGTTTAGCAAACTCATTTCCAGCTTTCGCTTTTTCTTCGACATCATAAAACGCATCGAACATTAATAGAGTATGAGACAAGGCCTCAACAGCTGTTGGCGCTAATGCATCGTTATCAAGTAAGCTGACAAGAGGCTCGATGTTGTAACCACCTTGCATAGTACCTAAAAGCTGAGCCGCTTTTGTTGGGTCTACAAGGGGTGATAATTCTTCACCACGGGTGATCGCCGCCAAGAAGCCCGCTTTTACATAAGCAGATTCATCAACACCAGGGGGAATGCGATTTTCTAAAAGATCTAGGATAAATGCTTCTTCGCCAGCAGGTGGCGCTTTTAATAATTCAACCAGACCGGTGACTTGTTCTACATCTAGGGGTTTAGGTACAACTCCCTCTGCAGCACGCTCTGCGACGTGTTTACGATAGGCTTCGAGCACGACTTCTTCCTCTTTTTGCTGTTGACCCCATTTATTATAGCTTTTAGGGTAAACGTCCTTGGAAACTTGGCGCTCACGGTGAACCTAAATGGTTGCCGAGAACTCCAAACTGTCCACCCAGAATAGCAAAGATACGCCTAAATGAAAATGAGTTCACTTGGCGCGGGTCCTCAACTTACGACTAAAGTCTTAGTTCAAGATTCGTCAAATACACATTTATTTACTATTTAAAGCTGGCTCCTACGACTAAATAGATCGAGTCATAGCTATTTTCAGTTCGTCCATAGCCGAACATAATCGGCCCAACCGGTGAGTCAATTCCTGCAAAAAGAGCTCCTGCATTGAATAAAGGCGCCTTCGATAGCGATAAATTAGAACTAGACCATACTCCACCGTACTCATAGGAAGCACCTAAATAGACTGGAGAAGTAAACACGCCAAAGTCGTTATCAAACCAGCGATAGCGATAATTCAAACTGGCGTAAGCTTTATTTTGACCACTTAGACTGTTACTTGGAATGCCGGAAAGATTCAGAAATCCTCCTATTGATAGCGGATTAATTGGATAATCAAACCGCTTACTATCCAACCTAGATAAGTCGCCTTGAACCATTAAGGTATGGCGTTCAAAGCTTCTCGCCATAATAGCCGATAAGTTATATTCAGAAACCCACTCGTCTAATCGATTCGAGTTGCTACTATCGCTTAATTCCGCTTTATCGTGCGACCGCATAAACTCCATATCAACATACTCGCCATCTCGAGGAAATTTAGAATTATCCAATGTATCGAATTGGTAGCGTGCATAAACGCCTCTGCGTTGATATTCCATATCACCTTGGGAAGGTAATCTCGCTTCACCGTCGGTAATCCGCATCCCAAATTCAAATTCATCCCAAGGGTTATATTGATAGCCAAGTGACAACTCACCCACCAACTCGACATAGTTCACCTCAAAATAGTTCTCGGCCGCACTCAAACCAGCAACTTCTACATCTTCATCAGAAAACTTACGCAGTTCATTTTGATACTCTAATGAGGTACTTGTGAAAACTTGTTGGTCTAAAGTAAGCGGACGAAAATACTCCAACCCAATACGGCGATCTGTCCCCATTTCCATTTCAAGCCGCAATTCACTGCCAATAGAATCTAAATCCGTAAAGCTGTTACTCATCCCTACCGAATATCGGCTTTGATCATCAAAGTCATCTTCTAACGCTAAGCGAAATGTTAAATAATTCGGCCCCCAAGATTTTTCTCGAACATGAACAATTAACTGATCTGAACCACCGGAAGAATCAACGTCATAAAAAATCAATTCAAACCGATCTAATGCATACAACTGGCGTATCCGCTGCTCAATCTGTTCAGTAGAAAGTGGCTGGTTGAGAGGAATATCTAACATTTCGCTCAATACTGCTTCACTATAGTGACTCTGATTGACCAGTTTGAGTGCGCTAAATTGCCATGTCTTACCTCGAGCAATGGGGTATGCGGCCTGTTCGATATTATTACGATAATCAGCATAATCAGAAGGTGTCATAGCGAGATTTTCTAAAGAAACGAAGGCTTGTTGAACCGATTCATACCCTTTCTGGTACGCTTCATCAAGACGGTCAAACTCTATCGTTTCCATATCGCCAACATCGGGCTTTAAATAAATGTCCCCTTCTAGTAATTCTTCTGCTTGTTTCTGCGAACTTTGACGTACTAAATAGTTAGAAAGTTGGTCAGCGACAGTAATGTAAGTGGTGAACTGTTCAGCATTTTTATAATCAGTACTAATATCTACGGCAATGACGATGTCTGCTCCCAGCGAACGGGCAACATCCACTGGCATATTATTAGTGACACCGCCATCGACCAATATATGCCCATCAACTTCATAAGGTGGAAGAATACTTGGAACAGACATGCTTGCCATAAAAGCATCCACCAAGTAGCCACTGTCTAAAATAAATGGCTCTAAGTTCACTATATCGGTTGCCACCGCACGGTAGCGAATCGGTAATTCATCAAATGAATTGAGACGAGGGATATGACCCGCAGCCTGACGGATGAGGCGCAACATATTTTGCCCCTGAATGACGCCTTTAGGTACACGAATATCAAGTGAATCATAACGAAAACCAAGATCAGCATCTAATTGATAGCGATCTTCAAATTCTTTTTCCCGAACATGGCGTAAACCTCGATCAACTTGATCACGATAACCGCTATTCCAATCCACCTGACCAATATGTTCGTGGATCTGCTCTGCGGTTTGACCACTGGCATATAAACCACCGACATAGGCCCCCATACTGGCTCCGGTGATAATATCAATCGGAATGTGCATCTCTTCAAGTGCTTGCAAAACACCAACATGAGCAGCTCCTTTTGCTCCCCCTCCCGCTAGAACTAACGCAATAACAGGACGCTCGCTAGGCTTGCGTGCTTGTATGGATGCATCGTCGTTCACTGTCGCCATAGCAGTCGTCATTGATCCCAATATTGAGAGACTTACCAACCATACAGCTCGCAACCCATGTTTTCCCATCATCAAGATTTTAGTTCCGTTCAGGTTCATTCGTAGCACTACCACTTAAATAACTTTTTAATCCAACCGCTTGGTGTTTTCTGCTTTTGACACGCTTGTTGATAAACACCATCTTCATCCCAGATGGGTAACTTAAAGTCGTTGCTGCAATCTAAGGTTAATCCACCACTTTTATTTTGGGAAAAACCGAACATTGAGATTCCGTTTGGCCATGGCAGCGATAATACGACCGCTCCGCGCTTGGCCAAGTAATTTGAATAGACCCGTTGAGCGCCCGTTGCACCGGTTAAGCCTGTTGATTTATTGTCATCTCGGCCAACCCAAATAGTCGTGACTTCCCGACCATCAACACCAACAAACCAACTGTCTCTAGTATCATTGCTGGTTCCAGTTTTTCCAGCTAAGCCAGCGGAAGGGAAACGCGTATTTAACGCTCTTCCCGTTCCTTCTAATACCGCTCGTTTCATCGCATAAGTCGTCAACCATGCAGCTTGCTGTCGCACAGATTGAGAGCTTTTAGGTAATGATTGATAGAGCACGTTACCATCAACATCAACCACAGAACGCAATGCCGACAATCTCGATCGTTTTCCAGAATTGGTTATCGTTTGATAGAGCTGAGCAACTTGAATTGGAGCGAGACTAAACGCCCCAAGGAACATAGACGGAACCGAGCGTAATTCCTGGCTATCCATGCCCAACGCAACCAAGGTTTTACTAACTTCATCAATGGTGACTTGCATCCCTAAATCGACTGTAGGGACATTAATGGATTTTGCCAAACCCAAGTAAAGTGGTACTTCTCCTCGAAATTTACGATCAAAGTTCTGCGGTGACCACACCTCACCATCATTGGATTTCAATGCAATAGGTTTATCAGATAATGTTGTTGCCAAAGTATATTTTTGGGGATCACTCAATGCCGTCAAATACACCGCAGGTTTCGCCAATGAACCAATTTGTCGACTCGCATTTAGAGCACGATTAAACCCATCATATCCTACCGTTTTCCCGCCAACGATAGCTCGAATCTCACCACTATGACGATCAACAGCCACCGCCGCAGATTCCAATTGTGCAGAGCCTAATTGAGGGATGGTTTTTGATACCGCTTGTTCGAGTTCAAATTGTGAAACCGGGTCGAGCGTTGTAAAGACTTTTAGCCCTTTATCAGATTCAAAGGAATCGCCGACCTGCTGTTTCAATTCAATGGCAACTTGCTGGAAATAGGCAGGCTGACGCTGAGCAATACTTGGGTTTTTAACCACATCTAATGGACGCTCAACAGCCATTGCGTATTGTTTTGCGGTAAGAATATCGTGGTCCATCATCAGTCTTAAAACCAGATCACGGCGCTTTTTCGCTCGTTCAGGAGAGCGCACTGGATTATAGTATGAAGGCCCTTTAACCATTCCCACCAACAAAGCAAGTTGATCTATTCTCAACTCTTGCAAAGGTTGTCCGAAGTAAAGTCGAGAAGCAAGACCGAAACCATGAATCGCTTGGGCACCGCTCTGCCCTAAATACACTTCATTCAAGTAACCTTCTAAAATTCGATCTTTGCTGTAGCGGTAATCAATAATCAGTGCCATTAAAGCTTCGCGGAACTTACGCCATAACGACCGTTCGCTGGTCAAAAATAGGTTTTTAGCTAGCTGTTGAGTTAATGTACTCCCGCCTTGAACCGTTCGTCCTGCTTTAAAGTTTACAACGGCCGCTCGAGCAATCGCGAAAGGAGCAATACCATCATGCTGATAGAAGTTACGATCTTCAGTGGTCAACAACGCATCCACCATCACTTCAGGAAATTGCTCTCTATGTAGGAATAGTCTCTGCTCTTCGCTGTTTTTTTCTAACATTCCTAGTAACTTGGGTTCAATACGTAAAAAACCCATATCTCCACGGCTTTCTAACGATTGAATACGCATCAACTCGTTACCATCAAAATGGAGCATCACATGACGTTCTGGCTCTGATGCATCGGAAAATTCAAACGGTCGCCGAATCAGCTCAATTCGTGTCGCTGAAGACGAATACTCCCCCGCATAACGTGGTTGCGTTACCTTGCGGTAATTGAGTACATCCAATTCTTGTCGAACTTCCTTCAGACTGATTTCATCACCAGGAGATAAGGTCAGTATGCGTGAATATACAACTGTTGGAAGCTTGAAGAGCTGCCCAGAAAAGCGCTGCTTAACAATATCGTCTAAATAAAAACCATAAAATACCAAGATCGTAAACCCAACTACCCCTAATTTCCAGGCAACGCTCCAGCTTTTCCTCAACCAACCGCGAGGCTTTTTGTCTTGCCCTTTTTTCTTCGAAGTACCAGATTTACTCTGCGTTTTTGAACTGCGTTTAGGTGTACTTTTTGACGTCGCTGAGCCACGAGTTGTCGGTTTCTTATCTGTCATCAGTTAAAGTGCCGCTTTGTTTTAGTGGTTGCAATATGATTAGCAGGATCATCAGGCCAAACATGCTTGGGATACCGCCCTTTCATCTCTTTTTGTACTTCCTTGTAAGATCCTGCCCAAAATGCCGCTAAATCTTGAGTTAATTGAATCGGCCGCTGAGCCGGTGATAGCAACTCAAGCAATAATCGCTTTGATCCTTGTGCAATTACTGGTGAAGTTTGTTCCCCATACACCTCTTGGATTCGAACCGAGAGTGTTGGTTCCGATCCCACTCTATATCGAATCGCTTTATGAGTTCCAGTCGGCAGTCTCCATTTAGGGGGCAGCCATTGGTCCAGTTGTTGATTTAAAGGCCAACCGAGATAAGCTTTGAGCGCTTCTGCATGAGGAAGGTTACTCAATTGTTTAGCAGTACGAACATTATTCATATAAGGCTCTAACCAAACTTCAAGGTTTTCCAATAATCCAGATTCATTAAACTCTGGCCAAGGTTCATTTGGGAGCCACTCAACAGCGCACCGTACTCTCTCAAGCCATTCGATAGTGGTTTGATTCAAATTTAATACAGATAAGCCATAGCGGCGAACATAATTTAGCAAAGCTTGTGTTATTTTTTCTTGGTCAGGTTCCTGCGATAGACGAGTAGTTAGCACTAACTGACCGCACATAACTCGTTGTTCCGCAATCAAACGACCTCGCTTTTCATCCCAATCGAGATGATCAACCTCCTTGGTTAAATGCGTCAAGTATTCCATTAATTCAGATAAAGAGATGTCACTCGCCAATTGAATTTGACTGTCGGCTCCGTGATGTCTCATCAAGTCACACACCACAAGATAACTTGCCTGAGAGAAAAGGAATTCCTGACGTAGCTTAGCCCCATGACCATTGGCCAGTTTAAATTCGGAGCTTTCTGAACGGCCTCGACGTTGCGCGATTCTATCGGGAAACGCTAAAGCCGCCGCAAGTCTTAAACACTGCTCATCCACTTTAGATAACTCAAACGATACATTGAGTTTGCGTGCTAACTGTTTAGATCGAGTCATCAGGCGCTGACGTTTGCTGTGTTTACCTTGTTGCCACAAATGGAATGCCATCGTTAAATCGGTACAATTAAAGTCGGGCTCTTCAATTAACACCGCACATGCGATAGCACTCACCATCCCTTTACTTCCCAACAGTCTTGATTGCAATAGCATACTAGCCAAACGAGGGTCTATTCCGAGCTGATACGCTTGCTGCCCCATAGTGGTCAATTGATGCTGCTGATCAATCAAACCGAGAGTAATAAGCAATTCTCTACTACGTTCAATCAACGCTTGCGGTGGTGTGTCGAGCCAGTTTAATTCTTTTACATCTCGTACTCCCCAGTTGGATAACTCCAATGCAGTACTAGTGAGATCAGAATGTAAAATATCAGGGACAGGTACTCTGGTTTGTTGTTGATATTGAGATTCAGAATATAACCGAACACAAATACCAGGTTCAATTCGCCCCGCTCGACCAGCACGTTGTTGGGCTGAAGATTGTGCTATTCGAACTTGCTCTAGCCTGGTTACGCCACTTACCGGATCAAAACGAGCATGTCGCTCTAACCCCGAATCAACCACGACTCGAACCCCTTCTATCGTTAGCGATGTTTCGGCTACATTTGTTGCCAATACCACTTTTCGCAGCCTAGATGTCACGGGTTTGATTGCTCGTTGCTGCTCTTGAAAACTAAGTTGGCCATAAAGAGGGGCGATGACAATATCATCACGACCAGATAAAGAGTCATTCAATGCCGCTTCTACGCGTTTTATAGAAGAAATACCGGGTAAAAAAGCGAGAATAGAGCCGGTCTCACTATCGCATAATGACGTGATTTTTTGCGCCATTTTAATGAATACATCATCGTTGGGATTGAGTGGCGCGTATCGAACTTCAATCGGATACGACCGCCCTTCGCACTCGATCATCAATGCTTCTGGCAACAAATTCTGGAGCGCATCACCATCTAATGTTGCTGACATCACCACCAACTTCAGGTCATCTCGCAAAGCTGTTTGAACTTCGAGCGATAAGGCTAACGCTAAATCTGCATGCAAACTGCGTTCATGGAATTCATCAAATATAATGACCTCAACACCGTTCAATTCAGGATCATCTTGGATCATCCGAGTGAGTACACCTTCAGTGACGATTTCTAACTGAGTTTGGTCACTCACCTTACTTTCACCTTTTATTCGATAACCTACCCGTTGCCCAACTTCTTGATTAAGCTGAGCGGCAACATAGTTAGCTATCGATTTAGCGGCCAAACGTCGAGGTTCGAGCATGATAATCTTGCCCGTTACGGTATCGCTACGTAACAAAGCTAAAGGAAAATAGGTCGATTTACCCGCTCCGGGCGCTGCTTGCAAGATAATCTGAGGGTGTGATTGGATACCAGAAATTAACTGAGGGATCACTGACTCGATAGGCAATTGTTGCAAAGCAAACCCCTTATGATTTAATGAAGCAATCATTGTACATAAAAACAGTAGATAAATGCAGTTCGATCCCGAGTTAAAATCCGCAATCTTAATCAAGCGCTATAAACGCTTTCTTGCCGATATTAAATTAAATGACGGCACTGAAACCACCATCCATTGCGCCAATACAGGAGCGATGACAGGGTGCGCGACTCCCGGTGATACCATTTGGTACTCACAATCCAATAACCCTAAGAGAAAATACCCATTTAGTTGGGAACTCACTTATACTCAACAAAATGATTATATCTGCGTAAATACAGTGCGCGCCAATCAACTATGTGTTGAAGCGATCAACGATCATCAAATTGATGAACTTCTGAATTACGAACAACTTAAAACAGAAGTGAAATATGGGCAGGAAAACAGTCGTATCGATATCCTACTTCGCTCTCCCAATCGAAGAGATTGTTACATCGAAGTAAAAAGTGTCACTTTACTCGACCAAACTGAAGGAAGTGACGCGAACGGTCAAGGTTACTTTCCCGACGCCGTTACGACTCGTGGGCAAAAACACCTACGAGAGTTAATCGAAGTCGTTAAAAATGGCGATAGAGCAGTATTATTATTCGCTATTTTGCATTCAGGGATTGAAAAAGTGTCGCCTGCCCACCATATAGATGCAACATATTCATTATTACTATTAGAAGCAATAAATACTGGTGTCGAGGTATTGTGCTATAAAGCTCAATTTACCAATCAATCACTAAAACTAACAACAGCGATTCCTTTTTCATCTGAAAAGATAAAAATTTGATGCGAGTGGCATATTAAACGCAGTTTGTTAATGAGTGGTTGCCACACATAGTACTTTTTGCTATAGATACCCGCCTTAAAATACTGCTCATGCAGTTGACTAGGTGTTTGTAGGAGATGCTGTATGCCTGAATCTAAAAAGAAAACGCTTGGCATCCTAGCCATTGCTGGTGTGGAACCATACCAAGAGAAATCTGGTGAAGAGTATATGTCACCTGACCAAGTGACACATTTCACTAAAATTTTAAGTGCGTGGCGTAACCAGCTCAGAGATGAAGTTGATAGAACAGTACACCACATGCAAGATGAAGCGGCGAATTTCCCTGATCCTGTTGATCGTGCTTCTCAAGAAGAAGAATTTAGCTTAGAACTACGCAACCGAGATCGTGAGCGTCGTTTAATTAAAAAGATTGAAAAAACCCTAATCAAAATTGAAGAAGACGAGTTTGGTTTTTGCGAATCTTGTGGCGTTGAAATCGGCGTACGTCGTCTAGAAGCACGCCCAACAGCCGATCTTTGTATTGACTGTAAAACTCTTGCAGAGATCAAAGAACGTCAAATGCAAGGCTAACAAGTCAAATAAACCAATACTAAGGGAGCGATTGCTCCCTTTTTTTATTTTCGCTACCATCATGACCTTCTTAGCCTAATTAAGGTCAGTTATGTGATGGATTTTCAAGCCTATTAATATGAATTACGTTGGTCGATTTGCCCCTTCCCCTTCCGGGCCACTGCATTTTGGTTCTCTAGTTGCAGCGCTTGGTAGCTATTTTCAAGCCAAAGCTAATCAAGGTGATTGGTTGGTTCGAATCGAAGATCTCGACCCTCCACGAGAGGTCCCCGGAGCAACCCAACAAATCCTACAAGCTCTCGAATGCTATGGACTAGAGTGGGATGGACAGATCCTTTATCAAAGTCAGCGTCATGATTTTTATCAAGCTCAAATTGACCAATGGTTAGCAAAGGGTGAAGCTTATTACTGCACATGCAGTCGAAAAGAGATTAAAGCCATGGGTGGATATTACACCGGTCTCTGTCGAACAAAGCTGATTTCCTCTAGCCAAGAGTGTGCGGTTCGTATCAAGATGCAACATCCTGTAACACAGTTTAATGATGTTCTTCACGGAAACACACTTATCCCTTTCGCATTAGCTGGCGAGGATTTTATTATAAAACGCAGAGATGGCCTTTTCGCGTATAACCTAGCCGTCGTCCTCGATGATATTGCTCAGGAGGTGACCGAAGTGGTCCGTGGTGCTGATTTAATCGAACCAACAGGACGTCAAATAAGTTTATATCGAATATTAGGACATCAGCCCATTCAGTATCTTCATCTACCACTAGCAATGGCTCAAGAAGGGCGTAAACTCTCAAAGCAAAATCATGCAGCTGCCATTGATATTTCAGATCCAAGACCCACATTAATCCAAGCCATGCGCTTTCTTGGATTTCAGTTACCACAGGACGTTACACTAGAATCCGTCGCGACAATTGTCGACTGGGGATGTAATAATTGGCAAATATGCCAACTACCTAACGAAACTGAGATCATACTTTAATTCTCAAATGACCTAGCCTGAGCTATTATTAGCCGCAAATTGAGTCAATAGACTCTTGGTCACTAATAAAGAACAAGATAGTTAATCGCTATTTTGTCCGAGCCGATGAATAAAAAAGAACAGAAAACACACATTGAACACCGTTATTTCGACCTTTCACTGAACGTTATCACACGTGAAGATCACGGTATTTCACGCAAGCAAATTAGCGATAATGCGCTTAAAGTATTATATCGACTCCACAGTAGCGGCTTTGAAGCCTACTTAGTCGGTGGCGGTGTGCGCGATATCTTGTTAAAACAAGAGCCAAAAGATTTCGATATTGCAACTAATGCAACGCCTGAACAAGTGCGCAAACTCTTTCGCAACTGTCGCCTTATTGGTCGCCGTTTTCGTCTAGCACACGTGATGTTTGGACGTGACATTATCGAGGTCGCCACATTCCGTGGACATCATCAGGAAAACAACAGTCAAACCAGTTCACAGTCTGATGCTGGAATGCTATTACGTGATAATGTTTATGGATCGATTGATGAAGATGCAGAGCGCCGAGACTTCACTGTCAACGCGATGTATTACAACATAGCTAACTACAGTATTCATGATTATGCCGGTGGTATTGAAGATCTCGAAGATCGACTAGTTCGAATGATCGGTGACCCAGAAACCCGCTACCGAGAAGATCCGGTTCGAATGCTAAGAGCGATTCGCTTTGCAGCTAAGCTCGATTTCGATATTGAAGAAGAGACCGCGGAGCCGATTGAAGACCTAGCACCATTGCTTAGCGATATTCCACCTGCACGCCTTTATGAAGAGTCATTAAAGATGCTTCAGTCAGGTATAGGGCTAGAAACCTATCACCTCATGCGAGAATATGGTTTATTTCAGCAACTGTTCCCTATCGTTGCCGAACATTTCACCGAAGACCATGAATCAATGACAGAGCAAATGCTTGATCTGTCACTTGATTCTACCGATTTGCGCATCGAAAGCGGAAAACGCGTCAACCCTGCGTTTATGTTTGCGGCCATATTTTGGTATCCGATGAAATCCATTGCCGATAAGTTAAGTACAGAATTAAACCTGTCCGAATACGATGCAATGATGGAAGCGGCCAATCAGGTGCTCGATCGCATTGTTAAACGTCTTGCGATTCCGCGTCGTCACACCACTACTATTCGTGAAATGTGGCAGATGCAATTTCGTTTAGAACGTCGCAATGGCAAACGAGCTTTCCGTTTACTTGAGTTAAATAAGTTCCGAGCTGGGTATGATTTATTGCTGATGCGAGGCGAGCTTGAGGGCGGTGAAGTTAAAAAACTGGCTGAATGGTGGAAGGCTTTCCAAAAGGCCGATCGCAACCTACGCCAACTAATGGTGAATGAGTTAGGCAAATCATCGACGGAGCCAGGCAAACCTCGTCGTCGACGTACGCCACGTAATAAGACGAAATCGTCGTGATGACGACCGTATTTATTGCCATCGGCAGTAATCTCAATGATCCTGTTGAACAAGCACAACGTGGAATAGACGCATTAAAGAGCATTCCACGTACTCGCTTTATCCGCTCATCTCAGCTGTATAGTAGCTCGCCAATGGGGCCACAAGATCAACCCGACTACATCAATGCCGTTGTCGAGATAGAAACACAACTGGCACCACTAGAACTGCTCAATTTAACTCAACAGATCGAATTAGAGCATGGTCGAGTGCGCAAGGATGAGCGCTGGGGACCACGAAGCCTAGATTTGGATATTCTTCTCTTTGGTCAACAAATTCTAGACAGTGAACGCCTAACAGTACCTCACTATGGAATGAAAGTTCGAGAGTTTGTCCTCTACCCACTCGCTGAAATTGCCCCAAATTTAATACTCCCTGATGGGACCGAATTAACCGACTTACTCAAACAAGTCGACAAAAATGGCCTCAGTATTTGGCAGCACGCCAACGCCAAGTAAGGATTTACAATGAAAAAAATCACAATCAACGATTTAATTAAATGCAAAAGTGAAGGCCGAAAGTTTGCGACATCCACCGCTTACGACGCCAGTTTTGCACAATTATTCGAAAGCGAGAATATGCCAGTACTCCTCGTCGGTGATTCGCTTGGTATGGTATTACAAGGGCAAAGTGACACTCTCCCTGTTACGGTTCAAGATATTGCCTATCACACGCGTAGTGTACGTGCAGGAAGCCCTAATTGCTTGTTAATGGCTGACATGCCCTTTATGAGCTACGTTACTCCAGAAGAAGCGTGTAAAAACGCGGCTGAAATTATTCGAGCTGGTGCAAATATGGTCAAGCTAGAGGGCGGGGCATGGTTAGTCGACACCGTTAAAAAGCTCACTGAACGTGCTGTTCCTGTATGTGCGCACCTTGGCTTAACCCCACAGTCTGTCAATATTTTTGGTGGTTATAAAGTTCAAGGACGCAGTGATGAGCAAGCAAAGCAAATGCTTGATGATGCACTTGCCCTACAAAGTGCCGGCGCTCAAATTATCCTGTTGGAATGTGTCCCATCTAGCTTAGCGAAAATGATCACGGAAGCCGTCGACGTCCCCGTAATTGGCATTGGAGCAGGGCCAGAAACCGACGGTCAAATCTTGGTTATGCACGACATGCTAGGTATTTCCGCGAACTACATGCCCAAGTTTTCCAAAGACTTTCTTGCTGAAACAGGGAATATACGCAAGGCAGCCGCTAAATACATTGCAGATGTAGAAAGCGGATCATTCCCTGACGCCGACCATACCATTGCTTAAGCCGGTAGATCACGATGGAAACTTATTCAGAAGTTAAAAAACTAAGAACAGTTATTAACGCGCATCGTTTGGCACAAAAACGGATCGCGTTTGTGCCAACGATGGGAAATCTCCATGAAGGGCATTTAACCTTAGTTCGTCAAGCTCAAGCTGTGGCCGATATTGTTATCGTCAGTATTTTTGTCAACCCAATGCAATTTGAAAATGCCGACGATCTAGTGAACTACCCTCGTACATTGGATGATGATCTCGCTAAACTCGCCAAACAGGGAGTCGACGCGGTATTTACGCCAACGCCAGATATCATGTACCCAAAAGGATTGGATCAACAGACGTTTGTTGAAGTTCCAAACATGTCTAATATCTTGGAAGGGGAATCTCGTCCCGGTCATTTTCGTGGCGTCGCAACAATCGTGACAAAACTATTCAATATCGTACAACCCGATGTTGCTTGCTTTGGCGAAAAAGACTTTCAGCAACTTGCGGTTATTCGTCAGATGACGGAAGACTTGTGTTTAGATATTGAGATCATTGGCGTGCCTACGGTAAGAGAATCCGATGGTTTAGCCATGAGCTCGCGAAACAACCGCCTTACCACTTCACAACGAACTGTCGCACCGCATTTAGCGCGTATCATGAAAAGTATTGGTGAGAACTTGGTTCAAGGTGAACGAGATACCGAAGCGTTAATTGTGAATGCAAATAGCGAAATAGTTCAGGCAGGAATGAAGGTTGATGAAATTTTTATTCGAGATGAACAGACGCTTCAACCGATCAATCAAGATACTGAGAAGGCGGTTGTACTCATGGCTGCTTTTTTAGGTGATGTTCGATTAATCGATAATCAGGTTGTCAGCCTAATCTAATCATTACTGAATAAAATATAACGCTTCAGTCCCCTATTTTCACCTGAATCAATAGGAAAACTGAAGCGTTTCTGCTTCAACTAGCTACGAAGCCCAGTCCCTTTAGCAATTAAGTAATGCGCTACCGAATATAGCAAGATAACAAACACACCCAAAACACTAAACGAACTAACAATACTCACATCAGAAACACCAAGAAAGCCATAACGAAAGGCATTTACCATATACACAATAGGATTAATTTTAGACACAACCTGCCAAAACTCAGGCAACAAGGATATTGAATAAAAAACGCCACCTAAATAGGTCAATGGTGTTAGCACAAAAGTCGGTACTATCGAAATATCATCAAATGTGCGCGCAAAGACTGCATTAATTAACCCACCAAGTGAGAAGACAACAGAAGTCAAAAACACGGTAAAAATAATCACAGACCAATGCTCAACTTGAAGGTCGACAAAGAATAATGAAACACAGGTAACCAACATGCCAACCAACAATCCTCGTGTTACGCCTCCCATCACATAACCGGCGATAATGACGTAATTTGGGACTGGAGCAACCAATAACTCTTCAATATTCTTCTGCATTTTAGAACTAAAAAACGAGGAAGCAACATTGGAATATGAGTTCGTTATCACCGACATCATGATCAACCCAGGAACGATGTATTCCATATAAGAAAAACCATTCATTGTCCCAATTCGTGAGCCAATCAAATTACCAAAAATAATAAAATACAATGTCATTGTAATCGCTGGCGGCACTAATGTTTGTACCCAAATACGCGTAAAACGATTGATCTCTTTTCTCACTAAACTGCTAAACGCGGTCCAATAAATTTGATACATAGTACTTCTCATTTTTCGTTTCTCACTAGGCTAACAAATAGCTCTTCCAATCGATTCGCTTTATTTCTCATCGAAAGCACTTTTACCCCTTGTTGTGTTAACTGGCTAAAGACATCGTTCAACCCTTGAGATTTTTCCAACTCAATCTCTATTGAGCCTTCTTTGTTTTCTTGTTTCAACACACCATTAAGTTGCGGAATGGTCTCTGAAGAATCAACATCTAGAATAAAAGTTTCAACTTGAAGCTTACCCAACAATGCTTTCATCGACGTATTTTCAATTAGCTCACCCGCTTGAATGATCCCAATGTTACGACACAACATTTCAGCCTCTTCTAAATAGTGAGTGGTGAGAATAATCGTAATACCTTGGTTGTTTATCTCTTGTAAAAACGTCCACATCGAGCGGCGCAACTCAATATCAACACCTGCTGTCGGTTCATCGAGAATTAATAGTTTCGGCTCGTGCATCAAAGCGCGAACAATCATCAAGCGACGTTTCATGCCACCGGATAACGCTCCCGCTCGTTCGTTTCGCTTATCCCACAACTCCAACTGAGTAAGATACTTCTTGGCACGCTCTTTTGCTAATGCGCGTGGTACCCCATAATAGCCAGCCTGATGAATGACAATTTGCTCGACAGTTTCAAACTGGTTGAAATTAAACTCTTGAGGAACCAATCCTAGGTGTTGTTTCGCCTCTTCCAAGCGTGCATCAATGTCATAGCCAAACACCGATACTTTGCCTGACGTTTTATTAACTAAAGATGCAATAATGCCAATGGTGGTTGATTTACCCGCCCCATTTGGCCCTAACAACGCATAAAAATCACCTTGTTTTACGTCTAAATCAATCCCTTTTAAGGCTTCAAAACCACCATTATAGGTTTTGCGTAAACCTCTTATTTCTAATGCATTCATAGCTTGTAAATGTCTCTATTTTTGATTGCTCTTACGACTTATTTATCGCTCAATTCATTCATCACAATTTAACAGGAATTTACGACCGACGCTGATATTTATTCGTGACAAATACAATGGCATCTCTGAGAACTAAAACTTTGTTACTATTTTCGCTAATCAACGATGTAAACTTTGTGTATAGTGACTCCGCACACATTTTGATGCCAAACGATACGTTCAACAATTCGTGTTTTGTGTGAGTTGGTTTCCAATCCTAATTCACCGCATTAAGGGAAGGACAATGCCAGAAATTAAACAACTGTTTGAAAACAATTCGCGCTGGTCTGAATCGATCAAAGCTGAAAATCCCGAATACTTTGCACAACTAGCCGAAGGACAAAGCCCTGACTTTCTATGGATAGGTTGCTCTGATAGCCGAGTTCCAGCTGAACGGCTTACAGGACTGCATTCTGGAGAGTTATTCGTTCACCGAAATGTTGCTAATTTAGTAATTCACACTGACTTAAACTGCCTTTCAGTTGTTCAATATGCCGTTGATGTTCTGAAGATTAAACATCTAATCATTTGTGGCCACTACGATTGTGGTGGCATCAAAGCAACTCTAGCTAACCCTAAACTTGGGCTGATTAATAATTGGCTCCTGCACATTCGAGACATATACCAAAAGCATCGTACTTACATCGACAGTATGGCCCCAGAATATCAAGCGGACAAACTGGTCGAGCTCAACGTAGCAGAGCAAGTGTATAACCTCGCCAATTCTACAATATTGCAGAATGCATGGGAACGAGGTCAAGAATTCGAGCTCCATGGTTTGGTTTACGGTATTGAAGATGGGAAATTGGAATATTTAGGAGTTCGTTGCGATTCAGCAGAAATCGTTGAAGAAAATTACAATAAGTCGATGGAAAAAATCCTCAATAAAGACTTCAAGCTTCTTTGCCACCGATAGCGAATACCAACCTCAGCGTCTAATAAAAATGCCCAGATATGAAAAATCTGGGCATTTTTGTCATGATACTCGTTAGCGTAACGTTATTCGGTTTCTAACGTTACCTTACCGATATAAGGGAGGTGACGATAATCTTGAGCAAAATCTAATCCCATCCCCACGACAAACTCATCAGGAATCGAGAAGCCAATCCAACGAGCATCTACGTCAACTTCACGGCGAGAGGGCTTATCTAACAAAGTACACACTTCAATTGAATTTGGCTCACGAAGTCTCAATACTTCTTTTACTCGACTTAACGTATTACCGGTATCAATGATGTCTTCAACTAAAATGATATCTTTACCAACAATATCATCATCTAGATCTTTTAAAATTCGAACATCACGAGAACTCTCAGTACCATTTCCATAACTTGATGCTGTCATAAAGTCGATTTGATGCGTCACGCTAACTGCTCGCGCTAAGTCAGCAAGAATGATAAATGAACCACGAAGAAGTCCGATTAAAACGAGATTGTCGCTATCTTTATAATGCTCGGAAATTTCTTGTCCTAACTCTTGGATTCTCTGTTTAACTTGTTGCTCAGAAATCATCTCTTCTATTTTATGGGCCATGACTCTCTCATTAATCGATGTTAAGTACTTAAGCAACTCGCCTTGCAAGTTTGCCATTCACTCTTTATTTGAACCCAATATATTACCATTACTGCGCAACCAGATAAAATAACAGTTTAATTATTAGTATTTGCAATATTAAATACCAAAATCGCATATATGCAATTACTATAGTAATGTGTAAGTTACATAATGTAATTTATCAATTGATCTATTGATAAATTGCATATGCACAATTACACTTATTAATGCACTACCCATAATAAAAATATCACCAAGATGTGATAACAAATCAACGTTAATTGGCAAGGAAAAAAATATATGGACGCGATAATAAAAAAACGCCCCCGGACTCGCTTATCCCCCCAAAAGCGTAAACTTCAGTTAATGGAAATAGCCTTAGAAGTATTTGCAAAACGCGGTATTGGTCGTGGCGGCCATGCTGATATTGCAGATATTGCACAGGTTTCCGTCGCAACGGTTTTCAACTACTTCCCTACTAGAGAAGATTTGGTCGATGATGTGTTAACTCACGTAGTACATCAATTTTCTAATTTCCTAGCAGACAATATCGATATCGATGCTTACATCAAAGATAATTTGTATAACCTAACTCATGAGATGACTCGTCTTGTACTAGAAGATTGTCATTGGATAAAAGTTTGGTTTGAATGGAGTGCATCGACTCGCGAAGAAGTATGGCCATTGTTTGTTTCAACCAATCACACTAATCGCCTGCTTGTGAAAAACATGTTTACGAAAGCCATCGAACATGGCGACGTATGTGACAAGTACTCACCAGAACATTTATCTGACCTATACTTGGGAATGTTCTACACGTTATTCATTCAGGCTAACCGTACCACCGATCAACAAGAAATTGATGAAATGGTCCATTGCTACCTTGATATGCTTTGTATCTATCAACGACGCAAGTAATTGAATAACGTACCACATAATAAAAAACCGCCGCACTTCAAGTGCCGCGGTTTTTTTAATCTTCTCATCTAAGTATATAACCTAGAAGATAAGATTATTTTTTCTTCACTGCTTTCGCATTAGGCAAATCGGTAATTGTACCTTCAAATACCTCTGCCGCTAAGCCTACAGACTCATGTAGCGTTGGGTGAGCATGGATAGTTAATGCGAGATCTTCTGCATCACAACCCATTTCAATCGCTAGACCAATTTCACCAAGTAGTTCACCGCCGTTAGTACCAACGATAGCACCACCAATCACACGGTGAGAGTCTTTATCAAAGATAAGCTTAGTCATACCATCAGCACAATCTGATGCGATCGCACGTCCGGATGCAGCCCAAGGGAAAGTCGCAGTTTCGTAGTTAAGACCTTCTTCTTTTGCTTCTTTTTCTGTTTTACCAACCCAAGCAACTTCTGGCTCAGTGTAAGCAATTGAAGGAATAACTTTAGGATCAAAGTAGTGCTTCTTACCAGCAATAACTTCTGCAGCAACATGGCCTTCATGCACGCCTTTGTGAGCAAGCATTGGCTGACCAACAATATCGCCAATTGCGAAAATATGTGGAATATTGGTCTTAAGCTGCTTATCAACATTGATGAAGCCACGTTCATCAACTTCAATACCAGCTTTCTCAGCATCAAGAAGCTTACCATTAGGCACACGACCGATAGCTACAAGTACAGCATCATAGCGCTCTGCTTCAGCAGGTGCTTTCTTGCCTTCCATAGACACGTAGATACCGTCGTCTTTAGCTTCAACTGCCGTAACTTTCGTTTCTAGCATTAAGTTGAATTTATCTTTAATACGCTTGGTATAAACTTTTACTATGTCTTTATCAGCAGCTGGAATCACTTGATCGAACATTTCTACAACGTCGACTTTAGATCCCAGTGAGTGATATACCGTACCCATTTCGAGACCGATGATACCACCACCCATGATCAACAGCTTGCCAGGAACTTCTTTTAGCTCTAGTGCATCCGTTGAGTCCCAAATACGAGGATCTTCATGAGGAATAAATGGCAATTTAATCGGACGAGAACCCGCCGCTACAATTGCATTATCGAAGTTAATAACAGTCTTGCCGTCATCACCTTCAACTTCAATGGTATTCGGGCCAGTAAACTTACCAAAACCATTTACAACATTCACTTTACGCATCTTAGCCATACCGCCAAGACCGCCAGTTAGTTGTGTAATAACTTTTTCTTTCCAAAGACGAATCTTGTCGATATCAGTCTGTGGTTCACCAAAAACAATACCGTGTTCTGAAAGTGCTTTCGCTTCTTCAATAACTTTCGCTACGTGTAATAGCGCTTTAGAAGGAATACAACCGACGTTTAAACATACACCACCTAAGGTGCTATAACGTTCAACTAGAACGGTATCAAGACCTAAATCTGCACAACGGAAAGCAGCGGAGTATCCAGCAGGGCCGGCACCAAGTACTACCACTTGGGCTTTGATTTCTTTGCTCATTTTGACCTCTTGTAGTCGTTATCCTTAACAGGCTGATGCGGGCTTCAATCGATTCACTCGATGATTCAAACCATGTCTTATATAAACCAAAATAGTTTACAGAGATGTTAATGGGTTGAAAAGAATTTCACCAGAGCCTGTGAGCCATACAACAATTCAATCAAGTATCTTTTAGCTCAATCGAACTGACCTAGTAATTAATATGCTTTTTAAGATTAATCAAGGCGGCTATTGCCGCCTTGGATTTACGCTTAACTTATAGAACTAAACGACGAATATCGCTTAAACAACCATTTAAGTAAGTAATGAAACGTGCACCTTCGGCACCATCAATTACTCTGTGGTCGTAAGATAACGACAATGGAAGTTGTAGACGCGGAGTAAACTCTTTGCCATTCCATACTGGCTTCATCTCAGATTTAGAGACACCTAAGATGCCAACTTCAGGTGCGTTTACGATTGGTGTAAATGAAGTACCACCGATTCCGCCTAAGCTAGAAATGGTGAAACAACCACCTTGCATATCTGCTGCCGTTAGTTTGCCATTACGTGCTTTCTTAGAGACTTCTGCAAGTTCTGCTGAAAGCTCGTAGATGCCTTTCTTGTTCACATCTTTAAAGACTGGAACGACTAATCCATTTGGAGTATCAACCGCAATACCAACATTCACGTACTTCTTAAGAATTAAGTTTTCACCGTCATCAGAAAGAGAAGAGTTAAATGCAGGGAAGGCTTCAAGCGCTTTAGCAACAGCTTTCATGATGAAAACAAGCGGCGTGATCTTAATGCCACTGTCTTTCTTCGCTTCAATTGCATTTTGCTCTTTACGGAAGCTTTCAACTTCAGTGATATCAGCGTTATCCCACTGTGTAACATGAGGAATCATTACCCAGTTACGATGCAAGTTAGCACCAGAGATCTTCTTGATACGAGATAGCGGTTTAACTTCTGTATCACCAAATTTACTGAAGTCAACTTTAGGCCAAGGTAGTAAGCCCAATGCTGAACCATCACCTTTACCAGATGCACCAGCACCCGACTCAAGACGCTTCAATGCTTCTTTCACGTAGCTTTGAACATCTTCTTTTAGGATTCGGCTCTTACGACCAGACCCTTTTACTTTCTCAAGGTTAACGCCAAACTCGCGAGCTAAACGACGAACAACTGGAGAAGCATGAGCATAATCAGCATTTTCTTTGAAATCACCCGTTGATGCAGACGAACTTGCACTTGGAGTTGCGGCTTTCGCTGCTGGAGCACTTGGGGCTGGAGCCGCAGGAGCAGCGGCAGCTACTGGTGCAGCACCGACAACTTCAAATACCATGATCAACGAACCCGTTGTTACTTTATCGCCGGTCGCAACTTTGATTTCTTTTACTACACCAGCAAACGGTGCAGGTACTTCCATTGATGCTTTATCGCCTTCAACAGTAAGTAAAGATTGCTCTTCTTCGACACTGTCGCCAACAGCTACCATGATTTCAGTAACTTCAACTTCGTCACCACCGATATCAGGTACGTTGACCTCTTTTGCTGCTGAAGCCGCCGCAACAGGAGCCGCTGCTGGAGCTGGATCCGCTGCTGCTGGAGCAGAGCCTGCAGTTTCAAAAATGAAGACAAGAGAACCTGTCGTCACTTTATCACCAGAGACTACCTTAATTTCTTTTACCACACCGGCAAATGGTGCTGGTACTTCCATTGATGCTTTGTCGCCTTCAACCGTAAGTAAAGATTGCTCTTCTTCTACGCTATCGCCAACGGCTACCATGATTTCAGTAACTTCAACTTCATCACCACCGATATCGGGGACATGAACTTCTTTTACTTCAGCTACCGCAGCTGGAGCGGCCGCTGCAGGAGCAGCTTCAACTGGAGCAGAAGCTGGTGCTGCTGCACCCGCCTCTTCTTCAAAAATCATAATAAGTGAACCAGTGCTTACTGTGTCACCCGTAGCGATTTTGATCTCTTTAACAACACCAGCTTGAGAAGCTGGAACTTCCATAGAAGCTTTATCACCTTCTACAGTAATAAGAGACTGTTCTTCTTCAACCTTGTCACCAACGCTTACTAGAATCTCAGTGACTTCAACCTCATCCGCACCGATATCTGGTACATTAATTTCGATTGCCATTGCTATTTCCTACCTATATTAAGCGTAAAGTGGATTCGTTTTTTCAGTGTCGATATCAAATTTCTTAATAGCTTCTGCTACGACAGATTTTTCGATATCACCACGTTTCATAAGTTCTGTTAGAGCAGCAACCACAACATAGCCAGCATTTACTTCAAAATGACGACGTAAGTTTTCGCGGCTATCTGAACGACCAAAGCCATCAGTACCCAATACTTTATATGACTCTGCTGGTACGAACGCACGTACTTGCTCTGAGTAGTTTTTCATGTAGTCAGTCGCTGCAATTGCAGGTTCGCTACCTAAAACGGTTGTGATGTAAGGTACTTTCGCTTCTGCTTCTGGGTGAAGCATGTTGAAACGTTCTGCAGCTTGACCATCACGAGTTAGCTCGTTAAATGACGTCACAGCAAAGACATCAGAGGCAACACCGTAGTCTTCACTTAGGATTGTTGCAGCTTTGCGCACTTCATTCATGATAGTACCGGAACTCATAAGCTGTACTTTACCTTTGCTACCAGCATGAGTTTCGAGCTTGTAGATCCCTTTACGAATGCCCTCTTCAGCGCCTTCTGGCATTGCTGGCATCGCATAGTTTTCATTCATGATAGTTAGGTAGTAGTACACATTCTCTTGCTCTGAACCATACATGCGACGGATACCGTCTTGCATGATGACAGCCAATTCGTATGCGAAAGTTGGATCGTATGAGATACAGTTCGGAACCGTATTTGCAAGAATGTGTGAATGTCCATCTTCGTGCTGAAGACCTTCACCATTTAGCGTCGTACGACCAGCAGTAGCACCAAGTAGGAAACCGCGAGCTTGTTGGTCCCCAGCTAACCATGCCATGTCACCAATACGTTGGAAACCAAACATAGAGTAGTAAATGTAGAACGGGATCATTGGTAGATCGTTGGTGCTGTATGATGTCGCAGCAGCAACCCAAGACGCCATTGAACCTAATTCGTTGATACCTTCCTGAAGCACTTGACCAGAGGTAGCTTCTTTATAGTAAGAAACAACACCGCGATCTTCAGGTGTGTAGTCTTGACCATGTGGGTTGTAGATACCAACCTGACGGAATAAACCTTCCATACCAAAAGTACGTGCTTCATCACAAATAATTGGAACAATGTTCTTACCAATATTCTTATCTTTCAATAAGATATTTAGAGTACGAACATAAGCCATTGTGGTAGAAATTTCACGTTTCTGCTCAACCAATAGTGGACCGAAATCTTCAAGAGTCGGCACTTTGAATTCTTGAGTAAACTTAGGCTGGCGCTTAGGTGTATATCCAAGTAATGCTTCGCGACGAGCATGCATATACTTGTACTCTTCAGAGCCTTCTTCCAATTTGAGGTAAGGCAATTTCGTGATAGCTTCATCATCAAGAAGATCTTCAAGGCCTAAGCGATTACGTAGGTGCTGAACATGAGTCATGTCCATTTTCTTCACACCGTGAGCGATGTTTTTACCTTCAGCTGCTTCACCCATACCGTAACCTTTAACTGTTTTCGCTAGAATAACAGTTGGTTTGCCTTGGGTTTCTTTTGCGTTATTAAATGCAGCGTACAGTTTCGATGAATCATGACCACCACGCTTAAGAGCAAAAATTTCAGCGTCTGTCATATCCGCAACGAGTGCTGCAGTTTCAGGATACTTGCCAAAGAAGTGTTCACGAACGTAGGCACCATCTTTCGATTTAAACGTTTGGTAATCACCATCAATGGTTTCATTCATTAGCTGGAGCAACTTACCAGAAGTGTCTTTCGCTAGAAGAGAATCCCAGTTTGCGCCCCAAATAACTTTAACAACATTCCAGCCAGCACCTTTAAATAGGCCTTCTAACTCTTGAATGATGCTACCGTTACCCATAACCGGACCGTCAAGACGTTGTAGGTTACAGTTAACAAGGAAGCATAGGTTATCTAGCTTCTCACGAGCAGCAAATGAAATAGCACCACGTGATTCTGGCTCATCCATTTCACCGTCACCAAGGAACGCATAAACACGTTGTGCTGAAGTATCCTTCATTCCGCGTCCTTCAAGATACTTAAGGAAGCGAGCTTGATAAATTGCAGAGATAGGGCCAAGACCCATTGATACCGTTGGGAATTGCCAGAATTCAGGCATCAATTTAGGGTGTGGATACGAAGGAACTCCTTTACCATCCACTTCTTGACGGAAGTTATCAAGTTGCTCTTCTGTCAAACGCCCTTCAACGAATGCACGAGAATAAATACCCGGAGAAATATGACCTTGATAATAGACTAAATCGCCACCATCGGTGTCGTTTGCTGCACGGAAAAAGTGGTTAAAACACACTTCATAGAAACTTGCAGATGACTGGTAAGAGGCCATGTGACCACCTAAATCCAAGTCTTTCTTTGATGCACGCAATACAATCATAATTGCGTTCCAGCGGATAATAGAGCGAATACGACGTTCTAAAGTCGTGTCGCCAGGATAAGCGATTTGCTTATCTGCTGGAATCGTATTGATGTAATTGGTGTTCACGCCAGTCGGCATATCTACGCCATCTAAACGAGCTTTTTCCAATACCTGCTCAAGTAGGTACTGAGCACGTTCAATACCCTCTTCACGTACAACTGACTCAAGAGCTTCAAGCCACTCTTGGGTTTCCATTGCGTCTACGTCAGTCTTCATGTCAGACATGCCGATCTTTCCTTTTTGTTGGTTTGATCTAAAAACGAAGGAGTAATAGCTATGATTCACTATCACTCTGCTGAATTCGACTTAAAGAACGCTCTCGACGAGTCTGCTCTTTGCTTAAATCCAACAATGTTTCTTCAATGAAAGCTAGATGAGAATGTGACATTTCACGGGCCTTCTCAGGTTCCCCCAAAAGTATCGCATCAACGATGCTAGCTCTGTGTTTACCTACTTTTTCAATCACCTCAGGGCGACGATGTAAGAGCTTTAAATTCTGTTGCACATTTTTTTCAAGCAAAGGTGCAAGGCTACGAACAATATGAAGTAAAACAACGTTATGAGAGGCTTCTGTTAATGCTATTAAAAACTCAACAACATTCTCGGCTTCCACTTCAACATTCGCTGAGTTTTGCTCAAGCACAATCTGACTCAAACAAGATTTAATGCGCTTAAAATCTTCTTCAGTACCTCGAATCGCAGCAAAATAAGCTGCTATCCCTTCCATTGCATGACGAGTTTCAAGCAAATCAAGGTGCGTTTCAGAATGGTTTGACAGTAAGTTTAGCAAGGGATCAGAAAAACTGGTCCAAACTTTCTCACTAACAAAAGTTCCACCACCTTGTTTACGAGTAAGAAGACGCTTTCCTTCTAAACGTTGGATAGCTTCACGCACTGAGGGACGAGAAACATCAAATTGTTTCGCTAACTCTCGCTCTGGAAGAAGTTGCTGTCCTGGGGCCAATATGCCTTCGACAATCAATCTTTCCAATTCTTGCTCGATTACATCTGACAGTTTTGGTTGACGAATCCTTTGATAGGTCATATTTATCATTCTTCTGCTTTCGTAGCCAATTGGTAATACCAATTTAAATTGCACAAGAAATTAACATATGAGGATGCTTTTTGTCTAGCGGAAAATTGATATAAATCATGAAATCGATCACACGTTCACAATTCCCTTACAAAAAATATGCTTTTTAATTACTCAATATTGGTAATACCATTTATTAGCGTAACATAAGCCATTGCTAGGAAAGGATTTTTGTATGACAAATAAAATCAAGAGAACCCTATAGTCCTCTTAATTTACTCCAATCTTTGGTAAATAATACCGCTTATCGAGCTTCAATATGCTCAATCATAAGTTGAAGAGTTTGATTACCCCGAAACTCATTAATATCGAGTCGATAGGCTAACTGAATGGTTTTTACGGCAGGATCTGGCCAACGACGAACATCAATATTAAACGCAATAGCATCGATCATTTTGTTGGTCGAGAAGCCTTTATGTAGAGGCTCTAGCATCAATTTCAAATGACTGCCCCCTACCAATTTCTGATGTAAGACTTTAAACTCCCCATCAAAAATAGGTTCAGGGAACGACTGCCCCCAAGGCCCACCAGCCCGAAGAATTTCCGCCGTACTCAGTGAAAACTCTTCTGGAGCTAATTCCCCATCGCTCATAATAATGCCTTTTAACGCACTCTCATCAATAGATTGCCGCACGACTTGATCAAACAGAGCAACGAACTGTTGATAGTTTTCTTCTTTAATACTTAAACCTGCAGCCATAGCATGACCGCCAAATTTAAGAATAATACCGGGGTTTTGGGTATCAATAAGGTCGAGCGCATCTCGCATATGGAGTCCAGAAATAGAACGACAAGAGCCTTTTAAAATCCCCTCTCCGCCATCGGCAAACGCAATCACAGGCCGGTGATAAGTGTCTTTAATCCGAGATGCGAGAATACCTATCACACCTTGGTGCCAGTCTCGCTGAAACAATACAATGCCATAAGGAAGGTCATGTTTTTCGCCAAATTGAAGTCGTTCACAAAATGCGAGTGCTTCCTGCTTCATCCCTTGCTCGATATCACGACGAGTTTGATTTAACCCATCGAGCTCACTGGCCATTCTTCGAGCAGCATGAATATCATTACACATTAGCAGTTCGACTCCGAATGACATGTCATCCAGACGTCCAGCAGCATTAATTCTAGGGCCGAGTGCAAAACCAAAATCCGCTGCAACCAAACGTCGAGCATCTCGTTTCGCAATTTCAATCAATGCTTGAATGCCAGGTCTCGCCTTGCCTGCTCGAATTCGTTGCAATCCTTGATGAACGAGAATTCGATTATTTTCATCCAATGGCACAACATCCGCGACCGTGCCTAATGCAACCAAATCAATCAGTTCCATCAGTTTCGGCTCTCTCACACCTTGAGCTTGAAACCAACCGGATTGACGCATCGCCACACATAATGCCATCATCAAATAGAATGCGACACCAACACCCGCAAGCGCTTTTGAAGGAAAATGACAATCGGGTAAATTAGGATTCACCATCGCATCGGCATTTGGCATGACACTACCCGGCAAATGATGGTCGGTCACCACAGTCACCAAGCCTTTCTCTTTAGCATAACTAACGCCATCGATAGAAGACACGCCATTGTCCACGGTCATAATAAACTCTGCACCAAGCTCAATAGCTTGGTCGACAACGTCGGGGCTGAGGCCATATCCATCTTCAAAACGATTAGGCACCAAGTAATCGACATTATTGCTACCTAGCATGCGCAACGCCAATACCGAGAGTGCAGAGCTCGTCGCACCATCGGCATCAAAGTCGCCAACAACAATAATTCGTTGTTGCTGCTTTATGGCTTCGAACAGCAATTCTACGGCACGATCAATACCATGTAATTTTTGATAGCTATGAAGTGAACGTACTCCGTTATCAAGTTGCTGCTCATTTTCCACACCTCGACTGGAATAAATCTGCCTGAGCAGCGTCGGTATTGAGTCTGGTAATGAATGATCTTCTACCTTCGTGCGTCGCTGAATTTCTATCATAAATATCTACTTTAAAGATTTTCCAAACGTTCCAGTAAAGTCTGAGGTGGAAGATATCCACCTAGCATTGAACCATCAGGTAAAAAGATTGCAGGAGTACCTTGGACTCCCAATGTATGTCCAAGGTTATAATGATTTGGAACCTTACTCTTACAGGCTTCGTCAGAAATAGGTTGGGGAAGCTTTTGGTGGGCTTTCGCGTCGTTCATCGCTTTTTTTGGATCTTCAGCACACCAGATATCAGCCATCACGTTAGCCACCTCGTTATTCAAGCCTTGACGTGGGAAAGCCAAATATCGAACCGTAATCCCCAACGCATTGTATTCACTCATCTGGCTGTGAAGTTTTACACAATAGCCACAAGTAATGTCTGTAAAAACAGTCACAGCGAATTTCTCATTTTCAGCTTTGTATTCGATCATATCATCACGATATTCCGCAATCGCTTTTGCATTAAGTGGGGCCTGACGTTTCGCTAATACGTTAGTGAGATTGCCGCTTTCATCGAGATGATAAAGTGTCCCAGAGATAAAATATTCCCCGTCAGAGGTGGTAAATAAAACACCTTGGTTTGTATTTAATTCAAGTAAACCATCAACATCTGAAGGCTTAACTTCTAAGACCTCCACACCAATTTCTGCCAATTTTTCTTTTATACTGTCACCGGTATCAGCCCAAGCAAAACTCGATGTTAACAATACAATGACGGCTGAAATGGTAGAAAGTAGTTGGCGTAAAATACGCATAAATAGTCCTCTTAGGCTCTTGGGTGATGTTCGCTATGAATTTGTTTTAGTCGCTCAGTAGCAACATGGGTATAAATTTGAGTAGTTGATAAATCACTATGACCTAACAACATTTGTACAACTCGCAAGTCCGCACCATGATTAAGTAAATGCGTCGCAAAAGCATGGCGTAATACGTGAGGCGAGAGTTTTTCAACATCAATGCCCGCCACAACGGCATAATGTTTAATTCGATGCCAGAAAGTTTGTCTCGTCATCATTTGTGCTCTGCGACTTGGAAAAAGAACGTCCGAGGTTTTTTCACCTAGCAACACAGGACGACCAGATTGAATGAATTGTTCAATCCACTCAATCGCATTTTCACCCATTGGAACCAAACGCTCTTTTCCACCTTTACCAAATACTCGAACGACACCTTGTCTTAAGCTGATGTTTTCCATCGTTAAACTGACCAACTCTGTTACCCGAAGTCCGGTAGCATAAAGCAACTCTAGCATTGCTTTATCTCTTAACTCGATGGGATCGGAAGTATTCTGGACGTTGAGCAACGTATCAACATCCGCTTCACTTAAGTCTTTCGGTAGTCGCTGCGGCAATTTAGGCGAAACCAGCAACGCGCTAGGGTCATCCACTCGCACTTTCTCGCGATGAAGATATTGAAACAAGCGACGAATAGCAGACAACATTCTTGCACGGGAAGTCTGTTTATATCCCTTCTCGAACAACCAAGCCTGATAATTCTGAAGGTCATCTAAAGAAACAACGCTGAGATAAAGTTCGTGCGACTCTAACCATTGAAGTAATTTTTGAATATCGCGGCGATAAGATAGAACGGTATTTTCCGACAAACCGCGTTCCACCCACATCGCATCTAAAAACTGTTCAATCAGGCCTTGGTCAGGTGACACTTTCGGGTTCACTTACTCTACCACTCTCGTTTTTCCCTTTTATTTATTCTTAATAACACAAAATGTACATAGCTAACCAACAAAGTTGTTTCAATAGTTGACAAAAAAACCTCAAGTAAGTTTCGACCTTGAGCCCTTTCCTGCTTCAGAGTACACTTCATTTATTATTTACTAGTATCCAGAACATTATGAAAATTGGTCTATTTTACGGCTCCACCACCTGTTATACCGAAATGGCTGCAGAGAAAATTCGCGCAATCATCGGAGAAGAACTCGTTGATATTCATAATGTGAAAGACACCGACATAGAAACCATGGCGAATTATGATTTCTTAATTCTCGGCATTTCAACTTGGGATTTTGGCGAGATCCAAGAAGATTGGCAAGCCATATGGGATCGCATCAAACTACCTGATCTTGAAGGAAAGCACGTTGCGCTGTTTGGCTTGGGAGACCAAGAAGGCTATGGTGAATGGTATCTTGATGCCATGGGTTTACTGCATGATGAATTGCTTAACTCTGGCGTGCGATTTTTAGGGTATTGGCCAAATGAAGGTTACGAATTTGAAGCCTCCAAAGCTCTCACCGACGACCAAGAGTTTTTCGTTGGCCTAGCATTAGATGAAGATTCCCAATATGAATTGAGTGATCAACGTATTGCGGCGTGGTGTGAGCAAATTCTTCAAGAGTACCAAGAGAGCCTTTAATCTTTCAGTCTCAGTTTTTTAGCAACGTACGATAACGCCGCCAATCAAAGCTTAATCCTGGATCGCTTTTCCTCAGGGGCGCAATATATTGGTGCCCAGTAATATGATTATTGGTAATCGCTGGGTATTGCTGTTGAATCGCGTGAGTAACTTCCGTTAACGCTTGATATTGCGCTTCGGTGTAAGCCACAAATTCTGTGCCTTCAAGCTCGATACCGATCGAATAATCATTACAATTAGCGCGTCCAGCAAAGCTTGATGCTCCCGCATGCCAAGCTCGTGCAGTAAAAGGAACAAACTGAACGATCTCTCCATCACGACGAATTAAACAATGTGCTGACACTTCCAAACCTGCAATAGCACTGAAAAATGGATGTGCTTGAGGATCAAGAGTCCCACTAAACAATTGCTCGATATACGGCCCACCAAACTCACCAGGGGGTAAGCTAATATTGTGCACCACCAGCAGTGAAATATCCGCAACAGATTGACGCTTATTATAGAAAGGAGATTCCACTTTTCTTGCCGGAGCGTACCATCCAAAATCATCAATCATGCTATTTTTCTTATCCATACCACGCTCTATATCATTATCCTTCAAAAATGAGTGGTTTGTTTTACTACAACCGCCCTCTTTTTTAGATTTATAGCTGAATTTCATTAACAGTCATCGTATCATGCCCACACTGTTCAAACTCGAAATAAGAAATGCGATGAAAAATACTCATAATAGCCAAGCTCGCCTCGATTATCTTAAACAGCAACTTCCTCGCGATATTGCAAACTTCGTGACCGAAGCACTAAAAGAGGATCTCGGTGGTGTGCTCGACGCTAGTGCCGATATCACAGCTTCCCTTATCCCTGTCGATAAACAGAGTACGGCAATTTTAATCACTCGTGAAGCCGGCATATTTTGTGGTCAAGCTTGGACAGAAGAAGTATTCAAGCAGCTTGGAAATCAAGTAAGTATCGACTGGCACGTAAGTGATGGCGATACTCTTGTTCCCAACCAAAAAATTTGTACCTTAACGGGCCCTGCTCGAGCTTTACTTACCGGTGAACGCAATGCAATGAACTTTATTCAGACCCTTTCTGGCTGCGCGACTATCACGGCAAAGTACGTAGAACAATTGGCAGGAACTCAATGTAAGCTACTCGATACGCGAAAGACCATTCCTGGGCTGCGCAATGCGCTTAAATACGCAGTGACCTGTGGCGGTGGTTTCAATCATCGTATTGGTGTCTTTGATGCATATCTAATTAAAGAAAATCACATCATTGCCTGTGGTGGTATTGAACAAGCCATATCTCAAGCTAAAGCACTCAATCCAGGAAAACCTGTCGAAATTGAAACCGAGAGCTTGGAAGAGCTGCAACAAGCCATAGATGCCGGCGCTGATATCATCATGCTTGATAACTTTTCTACCGATATGATGAAAGAAGCGGTGAAGATAAATGCAGACCGTGCCGATCTCGAAACGTCCGGCAATGTCACTCTCGAAACAATTTCGAGCTTTGCCGCTACCGGTGTCGATTATATTTCTGTTGGTGCACTGACTAAGAACATTCAGGCTCTCGATCTTTCAATGCGTCTGCAAGATTAAATAGAGACCACTTTACGAGTTAGCTCGAAAAATTGACAGGGGGAGGTGTTTATTCAGCATGATAAACTTCTCCCCCTATCGTATCCGCCCCACCTAGCCCTCGAATCTCATAGTAAACCTTTTCATCATCACTTCTCCCATTACCGTCACTTATGACCAAGGAGAAAGCGATGTCACGCTATCGTCAACACCAACAATCGGGTTTTACCCTTATTGAGCTGCTTATTGTGGTTGCCATTATTGGGATACTGTCGGCAGTCGCCGTTCCCGCGTATCAAAACCACACCAAAACCTCAGAAGCCTCCGTTGCAGTGAGTACTGTCAGTTCATTACTTACCAATATCGACCTTTATATCCAAAACAAAGACGAATTCCCCACTGATTTAAAGGACATAGGAGCAAGCTCTAACATGACACCATTGGGCACTATTGCACTAACCCAAACTGGAACTACAGCTTATGGCACGGTCACATTTACTTTCACAACTGACGCACAACTTGATGGTAAATTCGTGACCTTTACCAAATCCGAAGATAAAGGATGGCAATGTTCGCAGGATACGGAGGTGACATTAAAGTCATGTGCTGCGGCCACAGGCAGTTAATTTGAGATGAATCAGTCCAACTTACTTGAGGTGCTTAAGAAGAGTAAATTCTTAAACACCTCACAAATAGACAATATTTGCGACCTATGTAGCCAGCGGCAAATCACCTTGCCACAAGCAATCGCAAGCCAAGCGGAGATCAATACTTATTCTCTAGCTGAACATTGTGCAGCAATGTTTCAGCTAGCTCTCCACCCTGTCGACGTTCAGTCATCAACAGAGCTAATTTATGATTTAGATCTCGAAGAATTGGTTATCCGCCATCATGCAATTCCTGTCGTTCTTCAGCATAATTGGCTAACCTTAGCGGTTGTAGATCCTTGCGATCATGAAAGTATATTAGCCTTTCAATTTGCCACGGGCTTTCATATTCAACGTCAACTCTGCGATATTGCCCAAGCGATAGAACTCATCGATAGCTTGGACTCCTCCCGTCTCTCTGAACCGAAAACACCTCTCTATCAACACACACCACCAGATCCAATGATTTCACTACCAGATATCGAGAGCACTGAGCATAATGAGGAACAATCACATTCAACGCCGATCGGACAATATATTCACCAAATTATCCTCCATGGTGTCCAACAAGGTGCTTCAGATATCCATTTCGAGCCCTTTGAACAACACTATCGCGTACGTATGAGAATTGATGGTCTGCTTACCACAACTCACTCTCCTGATTCACATTTAAATCGCAGACTTGCCTCGAGATTAAAATTACTTGCTCAAATCAATATTGCTGAAAAGCGATTACCTCAAGATGGTCGAATTAAATTTTCGCTTGATCAACAACATAAGCTTGATCTACGCGTGTCTACCATACCAACACTTTGGGGCGAAAAAGTCGTTCTACGTATTCTTGGCAGCAGCCACTCACATACCCCTCTCGATAGATTAGGCTTATCGTCGGATCAACTTGAAAGCCTTCATAATCAACTGCGAGCTCCACAAGGCCTCATTCTCGTCACCGGACCGACAGGAAGTGGTAAAACCACAACATTGTACGCGGCATTACAATACCTCAATCAAGAGAGACGTAACGTTTCAACGGTAGAAGACCCGATTGAAATTCAACTATCTGGCGTCAACCAAATTCAGATCAATGAGCCCATTGGCCTCGATTTCTCTACCGTGTTACGAGCCCTATTACGTCAAGACCCAGACATCATCATGGTCGGTGAGATTCGCGATATAGAGACAGCAAAGATGGCGGTAAGAGCAGCTCAAACTGGTCACTTGGTTCTCTCCACACTGCACACCAATTCCGCTTACGAAACCTTAACGAGATTGAATCAAATGGGCATTGAAAAGTACCAACTGGATGCCAGTTTAAAAATGGTGATTGCTCAACGCTTAGTGCGAAAACTTTGTCCGCATTGCAAGTTTGAACAAATCGAAACTATCACGTCTCACACTTATGGCTTGAGCCGACATTACCTTGCAAATTCAATTGGATGCCGCCACTGCCTATCCGGCTACCGAGGACGAGTGGGCTTGTATGATTTTTATCAACCACAACCGAAAACGAATGCACTTTCTCATCCAGGACCAAGACACTGCGAATTGTGGCAACAAGGATTATTGCTCGTTAAACAGGGGCTAACATCTCTCGAAGAACTGTCACGGGTGGTTGATCCTGATTCAAGTGCCACACAAAACACTCAATGGAAAGACAATCATGAGCCAAACATCAATTCCAATCTATAAATACCATTGGCACGGTATTTCTCCTGAGGGGAGAAAGAAACACGGAAAGCTTATCGCGCTAACTCAACAGCAAGCAATGGCCCTATTAGCGCCACAACAGTTAATGATTACAAAAATTACTGGCCGTCGCCTGACATGGATAGAATGTATAGATCAACGTGTCACTCGCCAAGAGCGTCACCTTTTACTCCGCCAATTTGCCACCATGCTTTCCGCAGGCCTTTCTGTATTGCAAATTATTGAGTTAGCATCTTCTCAAGCAACAAAAGCAGGGTTAATTCAACTGTTAGAACGATTGCGTCAAGAGATAGCTAACGGGTCCAATATGGCAGAAGCTCTCCATCAAAGTCACTCGTCTTTTCAAGGTGTGGTATCAGAATTGATTAAAGCTGGTGAGAGTGCTGGGCAGTTAGCAGAAGCATTTGAACGTTTAACAAGGCATATAGAAAAACAACAGCAACTCATTACTAAAGTAAAAAAAACCATGATCTACCCTAGTGTTGTTTTGATCGTTGCTTTAGTTTTAGCCTATCTAATGCTCACTCAGATTATTCCTAAATTTGACGCTATGTTCCGCAGCTTGGGAGCCGAATTGCCTTGGTTTACTCAAAACATTTTATCCCTTTCTCATTTTTTAACTCAACAAGGAGGTCACGTACTCATCATCACTCTATTCATCTCACTTCTTATGCGTTCCTTGTTACGCTCGTCATCTCAATTTCAACGCATCTGGGCCTTGATAAAAACTCAGTTGCCTATCATTGGAAAATTAAATCAAAAGGCGACCATAGCTCGATTCTGCCAAACGTTATCAGCAAACTACCATTGTGGTATACCGATACTTGATGCTATCGATAGCGCGGCTCGCTCAACCAATGATCTTAAGTTTATACATACAATTTCTTCAGTAAGATCTCAACTATCAATGGGAACACCACTTCATACCGCACTTCGCGACACGGAGGTATTTCCAGAGTTTTCGATTCAAATTATTATGGTGGGAGAAGAGTCTGGCACGTTAGGGCAAGCATTGGATCAAACGACAAAAATATTTGAACAAGACGTCGATAACGCTGTCGATAATCTTGAGAAATTGATAGAACCATTAGTTATCGTTACATTAGGAGCAATTGTCGGCAGTTTAGTTGTGGCAATGTATTTACCAATCTTTAACTTAATGAACGTATTAGGATAGTATACTGATTCGCATTCGGGTGTTACTTTACCTATACCCTTGTCTTAGCAACACTTTGAGCTAATATCGAATGGACGTTTTTCACAACAATATATGGTTATTCCCACTGCTTGCGACCTTAGTCGGACTAATTATCAGCAGTTTTTTAAACGTGGTAATTTATCGTCTACCCAAGATGATGGAAGTAAATTGGAAAAAAGAACTGCAAGAAGCCTTTCCTGAGCATAATATTGAACTCGATCCATCGCCTTCGCTTAATTTAAGTTTGCCGCACTCTTTTTGCCCTCATTGCCATCATAAAATTCGCCCCTGGCATAATATTCCAGTCGTTGGTTGGCTGTTATTACGAGGAAAATGTCACGATTGCCATAAACCCATTTCTGCACGCTACCCAATAGTCGAATTGCTTGGTGGAGTATTAAGTGGCGTCATAGCGGTTCATTTTGGTTTAAGCAGCTATGCCATCGCCTTAATGATATTTACTTATGTGTTGATCGCGGCCTCTTTTATCGATTTGGATACCATGCTGCTACCTGATAGCCTAACTCTACCCTTGATGTGGGCTGGTATTGCATTGTCAATCAATCAAATTTCGCCCGTTTCTTTGCAGGACTCAGTGTTAGGTGCAATGTTTGGTTATTTATCACTTTGGTCTCTCTATTGGATATTTCGTATTTTAACCGGTAAAGATGGAATGGGTTACGGTGATTTCAAACTGCTCGCCGCCTTAGGAGCTTGGCTTGGCTGGCAATCACTACCAATGGTTATTTTCGTATCATCTCTTGTTGGTGCCATCGCGGGTATTACGATGTTAATCATCAAAGGCAAAAAATTTGAAAATACGTTCCCTTTTGGTCCTTATCTAGCAATCGCTGGATGGGTCGTATTAATATGGAAATACAACATACTGAGTTGGTATTTTTCTTGATGAGGGAAAGTACATGGGATTAATAATCGGTGTGACCGGAGGCATTGCTAGCGGAAAAACGACCGTGGCAAATCTATTTCAGCAACACTTTGGTATCGAAATCGTTGATGCCGACATTATTGCTCGAGATGTTGTATCTCTTAATTCTGAAGGGCTATTGAGGATAACGGAACATTTCGGAAACAAAGTAATACAGGACGACGGTACACTAGATAGAGTTGCATTAAGACACATTATATTTAGCCAGCCCAAAGAAAAAGCCTGGCTAGATAATTTACTCCACCCAATGATAAGACGAAGAATGGTTGAAGCACTCGATGAAACTCATTCTCCTTATACATTATTGGTTATTCCACTTCTGGTAGAGAATAACCTGCAATCAATGGCCGACCGCATATTGGTTATTGATGTCGATGAAGAAATACAAATAACACGTACGATGCAACGAGATGAAATCGATCGAGAACATGCAAAACGAATTGTTGCTTCGCAAGCATCACGTCAACAACGCTTAGCGGTTGCCGATGATGTGATTAAAAATCAATTCTCAAATGATGAACTTTTACAAATGGTCACGAAATTACATCAAAAGTATCTAGCCATGTGTGACGAAAACTTGTAAAAATAAAATCTGTATAGATAAAGGCTAACTGATGACTACGCATAAGTTTGAACATCCATTAAATGAAAAAACACGAATCTATTTGAGAGTCGAATCGCTGCTAGCTCAAATAGATAAATCAACTCAATTCTCTCGTGAGTCGGACTATCAACTCTTTTTTCGCTCTCTATTTGATTTGGTTGATATCTCGGAGCAAATACAGCTGCGCAATGAATTAGCAAAAGACCTAGATAAACAGCGAGTAATGTATCGTAGTTGGCTTGATGTTGAAGGCGTCGATCAAAGTACCTTGCTCGCTCTATTAAATGATATAGACACCGCACATCAAGATATAATGAAATCAGAACGGTTTGGTGTATCGCTAAAAGAAGATCGCTTCCTTAACTCGATAAAACAACGCTTCAGCTTGCCTGGAGGATCTTGTAGCTTTGATTTGCCAGCGCTTCATTATTGGCTTAGCCTTCCGATCGAGCAAAAGCAGGGTGATGCTCATAAATGGACCGATCCTTTGCTACCTTTAAAGCAAGGCTTGTCTTTATGGCTTAAACTTGCTCGTCAAACAGGAAGTGCCGACGCTAAATTAGCCGCTAGAGGTTTTTTCCAGTGTGATACCGAAAATGCAAGTATGCTCCGCCTAGATATCCCATTGGAACACGGTGTATTTCCGATGATTTCAGGCCATAAAAATCGCTTTGCCATCAAATTCATAGAGTTTGAATCAGGTAAAGCAACCCAACAAGACATCGAATTTGAATTGGCTATTTGCAGCTAGTTAGTATTTACATTCATTTAAAAGTTTAATTGATATGACCCAAAAGACCATTAAAGTAAAATGCCCACAATGTGCAACAGAAGTCGAGTGGAGTGAACATAGTCCCTTCCGCCCATTTTGCAGTAAGAAGTGCCAAATGATTGATTTTGGAGAATGGGCAAATGAAGAAGTTTCTATCCCTGGAGCTCCTGATATGTCGGATGGTGATAACTGGTCAGAAGCGCCAGAAGGCTATAAGCATTAATTAACTATCTATGATTTCTATGTTTTTTGTAATTGCTTTAATAAATGAGAAATAGGTACTAAAAGAGTCTAAATGGCTCTTTTTTTTTATGGTTAAATTTTTTTTAACTAAAGAGTGTTATAAAATTAATGGACTGTCCGTCTAATCAAACAAGAAGGTGAAGCAATAATGAACTCAGCCACTGAATCAAGCTTCGAACAACCTGAATCTAGTACCAATCCATTTATGGATAGTACTTATATGGAATCACTGCGTGTTGATATGCTGAAATTTGCTCAACTACAAGTACAAGACTTTCAGTTAGCGGAAGATGCTGTTCAAGAAGCGATGATTTCAGCGTATCAACATTTAGATAAATTTGAACGAAAATCAGCTATAAAAACTTGGATCTTTTCAATCTTGAAAAACAAACTGATCGATCTTTTACGTAAAGAAAAACGACTCACCGTTGCAAGTCAGTTAGAAGAAGGAAAAGGTCTAAACGGCGATGCTCTCATGGACCAATTGTTTAAAGAAAATGGTCACTGGCATAAGCACGAACGACCAGCTAAATGGAATCAACCTGATAACGGTGTTGAGAGTGAGCATTTTTGGCGTGTGTTTGAAGCCTGTTTAGAAGGGTTACCTGCTCGTTATTCACGTTTGTTTATGATGAGAGAGTTCCTTGAGCTTGAGAGTAATGAAATTGTTGAAAATGAAGAGATCACCGTCAGTCATCTCAACGTTACTCTATATCGAGCACGTTTACGATTGCGCGAGTGCCTCGAAAATAACTGGTTTTGTCAAGAAGGAGCCGCATAATGTTAAATTGTAAACAAGCCACCCAATTGCTCTCAGAACGTTTAGAGCGACCTTTAGAATCTAAAGAAAAAGTCGCGCTTACGTTGCATACAGCCATGTGTCCTGGGTGCCGTCGCTTTGGGCAACAGATGGAAGAAATTAGTAACATTTCAAAGGCTTACTTACAAAAAGATAAAAAAGAAAAATAATTTTATCTTTTTGTGTAATAGATTCTACCGACCCTACGTCAAATAAGTGAATCCAAATTAATAGGAAACACTTATGAAAAATACGACTAAATCAACACTAGCACTTGCTCTCACTTCTGCAGTTACTCTAGCTGCAGCCACACTACCTGCTCATGCAGCCGATAAAGAAAAATGTTTTGGCGTCGCTCTTGCTGGACAAAATGATTGCGCAGCAGGCCCTGGCACTTCATGTGCTGGCACATCAAAAACAGATTATCAAAGCAATGCTTGGAAACTCGTTCCTGCTGGCACTTGTACCACAATGGAATCTCCAACATCTAATACTGGATTTGGTCAACTAAAAGAATTTTAAGTTATTAAATACTCTTTTTTAGTCAGAAATCCCTGACAGAGCGACTACAATTAAATTTAATTCATTTATTTTTAACATATTGATAACCAGCCACATCAAATATTAAACATGAATAGTGAGGAACAGATATGAAAAACACGACTAAATCGACACTAGCGTTAGCACTAACTTCAGCAGTAACACTAGCAGCGGCGACTATGCCAGCACAAGCTGCCGATAAAGAGAAATGTTTTGGTGTTGCTCTTGCTGGGCAAAATGACTGTGCTGCTGGCCCTGGTACTTCATGTGCTGGCACATCAAAAACAGATTACCAAAGCAATGCTTGGAAACTCGTTCCTGCTGGTACCTGTACCACAATGGAATCTCCAACATCTGACACTGGCTTTGGTCAACTTAAAGAATTTTAAGTGATAAGTCACTATTTAGAACATAGAACAAAAGAAGTAAGCCTTAATTAAAAATATATAAATAATGTGTAATAGATTGATGCTCTATAACGTCAAATATTAAACACTAAAAATGAAGGAAGAAATAATGAAAAACTCAACAAAATCAACATTAGCAATTGCATTAACTTCTGCCGTTACGTTAGCAGCAGCGACATTACCTGCTCATGCTGCCGATAAAGAAAAATGTTTTGGCGTAGCCCTTGCTGGTCAAAATGACTGCGCTGCAGGTCCTGGTACTTCATGTGCTGGTACATCAAAAACAGATTACCAAAGCAATGCTTGGAAGCTCGTTCCTGCTGGGACTTGTACCACAATGGAGTCTCCAACCTCTGATACTGGTTTTGGCCAACTTAAAGAGTTTTAAGTTATACAGCACGCCCCTGAACAAAACAGATAAGCCTTGATTATAAATAGAACTAACGTGGAATAGATTGACGATTCATAATCGTCATATATTAAACACAAGAAACTAAAGGAAAGAATAATGAAGAACTCAACGAAATCGACACTCGCAATCGCATTAACTTCAGCTGTCGCGTTAGCTGCAGCTACACTACCCGCTCAAGCTGCTAGTAAAGAAAAATGTTATGGCGTTTCTCTTGCTGGCCAAAATGATTGTGCAGCTGGTCCCGGTACAACATGTGCGGGTACTTCAAAAGTTGATCATCAAGGAAACGCATGGAAATACGCTCCAGCTGGCACTTGTACTACAATGAAATCAACAACTTCTGACACCGGATTCGGTCAGCTTAAAGCGTTTTAAGTGAGAAGAAAGATATGATTAACTTATCGACCAATGAAGGTGTGAAAATACCTTCTTTTCCTCAAGGTTCAGGGGTGAGTTTAAAGCCGCAGCACTTTGACATAATTATCAGCCAGCAACCTGAAATAGGTTTCTTTGAAATTCATGCTGAGAATTATCTTGCTGCCGGTGGCCCAAATCGCCACTTCCTTGAAAAAATTCGTCAAGATTATCCGATTACCGTTCACGGAGTTGGCTTGTCGATAGGTGGAGAGAATGAGCTCAATATTCATCATCTCAACCAAGTTGTGGAATTGGTCGATAGAGTTGAACCTATTGTATTTTCAGAACATTTAGCATGGTCAAGCCATGATGATATTTTTTACAACGATCTTTTGCCGTTGCCATACACCGAAGCAACCCTCAATCGAGTTTGCCAACACATAGATCAAGTTCAAGATAAGTTGAAGAGACAAATTTTACTTGAAAACCCTGCAACTTACTTAATGTTCAATCAAACCTGTATGTCAGAGATTGAATTTATTCAGAGCATTGTAAAACGAACAGGATGTGGGCTATTACTCGACATCAATAATGTTGCCGTGAGCTGCTTTAATCACCAAGCAGACGCTAGAAAATATTTGGAGCAATTTCCAGTACAGCATGTTGAGCAAATTCACTTAGCCGGATTTGCTTTAGATAATAAGAGTACGCCTCCATTACGTATTGATTCTCACGATCGACCTATCGATGATGAAGTTTGGCAATTGTATTTAGAATTGTTGACTCGTCACGGTGATATTGCGACTTTAATTGAATGGGATGGTCAGCTTCCTGAATTCGACGTATTCCAAGAACAAGTAAATCAAGCAAATCGTTACCGCCTTGATGCCGCAACAACCAAATTGCAGGGTTAATGATGAATAATGAATTTACCTCGATATTAGGTCTAATAAAGCCAGCATCAGATTCTGAGTCACATGACCTCAGTTGGATCAATGCACCTTCAGCATCACAGGCGAAGAAGCGTTTAGCGGTCTATCAGAATAACGTAGCTCACTCATTAATCGAAGCGGTGCTGGAAACATTTCCGGTTTGTGCGCAATTACTGGGAGAAGACTACTTTAAAGCGTTAGCTCAAGAGTACATTCAGCAACATCCGCCGACTTCACCAGTGTTGAGTTACCTTGGAGAACATTTCTCCCAATTTATTGCAGATTTTCCACCATTAAAAAGTCATTCATATTTAACTGAAGTCGCGTACCTTGAGTATCAGCTATTATGTTTAACTTTATCTCAAGAACAATCGGTGCTCGATAAAGCAGAACTAACTCAGATATTGTCCACTCATGAAAATGCGCTTGATGGCCAGTGGGTTGTCGCTGATACGGTATCGCTCTGGAACACAAATTACGCAGCGGGGTCGCTTTATTTTGCTCATCAACCCGAAAGCGACATCAATTTAACTCAACTTAACTGGAAACAAGCCGAGACTCTACTTTTCGCTAAACAAGGCTTGTGGGGACGTTGTTACCCCATAAGCCAAGATCTGTACCAAATTATTGAAAAACTAAAAGATAAACAATCCTTGGCACAAGCTTGCGAAGGTGTTGAAGAAGACAAATTGCCGCAGCTAATAGGTCAATTACTTGAGCTGCCCATTTTTACTGAGATAGTGTGAGGTTTCCAATGAAATATACTGAATTAGCCGATAAGGTTGAATTACTACCTAAAATACCTGAGAGCGTGATTTTATTCCTCGCTCGATTAAGCCTCGCGGCGATCTTTTGGCTTTCAGCTCAAACGAAGATAGATGGTTTAGTGATAAACTTTGTCACTGGAGAGTTTGCGTTAGGTTGGCCATCTATTAAAGAGACTACCTTTTATTTATTCGAATACGAATACGCTTTACCTATTATCCCCCCTGTACTTGCAGCCTATTTAGCAACATTTGCCGAGCATATTTTACCGATTTTATTACTTGTCGGATTCGCTAGCCGTTTAGCAGCGTTAGGCTTATTTGTAATGACAATGACCATTCAAATTTTTGTCTATCCCGATGCATACGCTACGCATTTAACTTGGGCAACACTTGCACTTCTTATTGTTGCGAGAGGACCAGGAGTGATGTCTCTCGATCATTTGGTAAAACGAGCAATTGATGATTGGATATAATGAATAACTAGAAAAGCCGAGCATTGCTCGGCTTTTCTATTCAACATCAACTCATTGCTCAATTAAGTTTCTTCATCCACTTCAATCCGAGTCACTCTTTGCAAACCTCGAGGTAGTAACCCACCACGACGTCCACGTTCACCACGGAAGTTATCTAAATCACTCGGCTTAAGTCCTAACTTACGCTTTCCTGCATAAAGGGTAACGGTAACTCCCTGAGGAATCGTCATTAGATAATTGACAAACTCTTCGCGCTCTTTCGCTTTCGCAGAAGGAATATTAATAATCTTATTCCCTTTACCTTTGTTCAATTGCGGCAAATCTTTGATAGGGAAGAGAAGCATGCGACCTTGGTTTGTGATTGCCAAAATTTCATCCGATTCAAGGTCATTGAGCGGCTGAGGCTCCATGATTAAAGCATTTGCAGGCAGGTTCACCAATGCTTTCCCACTTCGGTTTTTAGATAGAAGATCAAGGCCCTTACAGATAAATCCATACCCTGCATCCGATCCTACCAACCAAAGTTGATCATCATCCCCCATTACCACTTTACGAATCGTACTACCTTCAGTAATACTCAAACGCCCGGTAATCGGCTCTCCTTGAGAGCGAGCTGAAGGCAATGTATGAGATTCCAGTGAATAACTTCGTCCATCACTACCTAAAAATACCGCTTGCTGATTACTCTTACCGATAGCATGAGCAAGATACTTATCGCCCGATTTATAGTTTAAATTCGAGCAATCAACATCGTGCCCTTTGGCATGACGAATCCAACCTTTCTCAGATAAAACTACGGTAATTGGCTCACTTGGTATCAAGTCACGCTCTGTTAAGGCTTTAGCTTCTGCGCGCTCAACCATAGGTGAACGGCGATCATCGCCATATTTATCGGCATCGGCTTGAATTTCTTTTTTCAATAACGTGTTTAAACGACGCTCTGAGCCAAGTAATAATTCCAGTTTTTCACGCTCTTTCTCTAGCTCTTCTTGCTCACCACGAATCTTCATCTCTTCTAATTTAGCGAGATTACGTAAGCGAGTATCAAGAATGGCATCAGCTTGAATATCACTGATCCCAAAACGTGCCATTAAAACAGATTTCGGCTCATCTTCCGTGCGAATGATTTCAATGACTTCATCAAGATTTAGATAAGCAACTAACAGACCTTCTAAAATGTGCAGACGTGCAAGTACTTTATCTAAACGATATTGAATACGACGTCGAACTGTTTCGCGACGAAAAACAATCCACTCGCTCAGTATTTCAACCAATCCCTTCACTCGTGGGCGGTTATCCAAACCAATCATGTTTAAATTCACACGATAATTTTTTTCAAGATCCGTTGAGGCAAACAAATGATTCATCAGCATATCGCAATCTATGCGATTTGAACGTGGCACAATAACGATTCGAGTCGGGTTTTCATGATCCGATTCATCGCGTAAATCTTCAACCATTGGCAGTTTTTTAGCCCGCATCTGATTGGCAATTTGCTCAAGCAGCTTTGCGCCAGAGACTTGATGAGGTAGCGCAGAAATAACTATGTCGCTCCCCTCTTTGTGCCAAACAGCACGCAGTTTTATGCTGCCACGTCCAGTTCGGTAAATTTTCTCCAACTCAGTCGGCGGAGAAATAATTTCAGCTTCTGTAGGATAATCAGGTGCTTTAACGTGTTCCATGATCTCTGGAAGAGACGATTTGGGTTTATCAATTAAATGGATAGTCGCAGCGGCAACTTCACGGACATTGTGAGGAGGAATATCCGTCGCCATACCAACCGCAATACCGGTCACACCATTAAGTAAAATATGCGGCAAGCGAGCGGGTAACATTTGCGGCTCTCGCATCGTGCCATCAAAGTTGGGTTGCCATTCAATCGTCCCCTGCCCTAACTCACCCAATAATACTTCGGCAAATTTAGACAATTTCGCTTCGGTATAACGCATCGCAGCAAACGATTTGGGATCATCAGGTGCACCCCAGTTGCCTTGACCATCAACCAATGGATAACGGTACGAAAATGGTTGTGCCATTAAGACCATCGCTTCATAACAAGCAGCATCACCGTGAGGATGGTATTTACCTAACACATCACCAACGGTCCGTGCTGACTTTTTATATTTTGAGGCTGCGGAAAGGCCCAGCTCAGACATCGCATAAATAATTCGACGCTGAACAGGTTTAAGCCCATCACCAATGTATGGCAAGGCACGATCCATGATGACATACATGGAATAATTCAAGTAAGCTTCTTCAGTAAACTTACGTAGCGGCAGTTGTTCTACACCGTCAAAGTTCATCTCTGTCGACATCTATTTATACCTCTGCCATATCGCCATAATGTTGAAGCCAATTACGTCGGTCATCCGCACGTTTTTTACCTAGCAACATATCCATCATCTCATCGGTTGCTTCTGTATCATCGATCGTCAATTGCACCAACCGACGAGTGTTTGGATCCATCGTCGTTTCTCTTAGCTGCAACGGGTTCATCTCACCCAGTCCTTTAAACCGTTGTACATTGATTTTGGCTTTTTTCTTACTCAGGCGTTCTAGTACACCGTCTTTTTCTTCATCATCGAGTGCGTAAAATACTTCTTTTCCACAATCGATTCGATACAAAGGTGGCATTGCAACGTACACATGCCCAGCATTAACCAGCGCTTTAAAATGTTTTACAAATAGAGCACATAAAAGCGTCGCAATATGAAGTCCATCGGAATCGGCATCCGCTAGGATACAGACTTTACCGTAGCGTAACCCTTCCAACTCATCGGTATCAGGGTCAATGCCTAACGCAATCGAAATATTATGAACCTCTTGAGACGCTAACACTTCATCAGCAGCCACTTCCCACGTATTTAGAATCTTCCCGCGGAGAGGCATAATCGCTTGGAACTCACGGTCGCGAGCTTGCTTCGCGCTTCCTCCCGCAGAATCCCCTTCCACTAAGAACAATTCAGTGCGAGATAAATCCTGTACCGTACAATCGGTCAATTTCCCAGGAAGGGCTGGGCCTGATGCAATCTTTTTACGAACAACCTTCTTGCTTGCTCGCATCCGGCGATGAGCATTAGAAATACATAACTCAGCCAGTAGTTCGGCTAATTGAGGTTTTTCATTTAACCATAAGCTGAAAGAGTCTTTTACCACACCAGAAACAAAAGCGGCGGTTTGACGAGAAGATAGACGCTCTTTAGTTTGCCCTGCAAATTGTGGATCTTGCATTTTGATTGATAAGACGTAAGAACAGCGATCAAAGACATCCTCACCCGTTAGCTTAACACCACGTGGTAATAGATTTCTAAATTCACAAAACTCACGCATTGCATCAAGCAACCCTTGGCGTAAACCATTGACATGTGTACCACCTTGAGCTGTTGGAATGAGGTTGACGTAACTTTCGGTGATCATATCACCGCCATCTGGTTGCCAAATCAATGCCCATGTTGCAGCTTCAGTTTCAGCAACGAACTCTCCAGTAAACGGTTCTTCTGGAAGTAAGGTGTAACCTTTTACGCCTTCCGCAAGATAATCTTTAAGACCATCTTCATAAAACCAGCGATAGTATTTTTTATTTACCTTGTCTTGAAAGGTAATCTCTAGACCAGGACACAGCACCGCTTTTGCTCGCAAGTTATTTATTAAGCGAGACACTGAAAAGTTAGGTGAATCGAAATAGCTGACATCAGGCCAAAAATGAACGCTTGTGCCATGATTACGACGTCCACACGTCCCAGTTACGGCTAACTCTGACACTTTGTTACCATGCTCAAATGCAATTTCATACACCTGACCATCACGTCGTACGGTCACATCAACTCGTTTTGACAACGCATTAACAACCGAGATACCGACACCATGCAAACCACCAGAGAATTGATAGTTTTTATTCGAAAACTTACCACCAGCATGCAGTTTACAAAAAATCAATTCGACCCCAGAGATTTTCTCTTCTGGGTGAATATCAACGGGCATACCTCGACCATCATCAATAACTTCGAGCGATTGATCGGCATGAAGAATGACTTGCACTTTAGAGGCATGTCCTGCCAATGCTTCATCGACACTATTATCGATAACTTCTTGCCCTAAATGGTTAGGACGCACAGTATCGGTATACATTCCAGGGCGACGGCGCACTGGCTCTAAACCATTCAGTACCTCAATGGCACCAGCATTATATTGTTCTGTCATATTTTGGAGTGCTTATATCAATCAAAAAACGATAAAAACCATGAATCCATAGTAGCAAAATCCAACTGTTAAAACACATGTCGATTTATTGAAAACTCTACTAGTGACTGGATTTGACGGCAAATAAATAAGAAGAGCAGATTTTCTAAGTCGTTGAATCATGATAAATAACGACAAAAAAATCATATATAATATTGTGACTTAATACAAAAATGAGCTAGAGCTCAAGAAATTGAACTATTCTCTCAGCGTACTGCTCAAATCCAATAAAGCTATGATCACCGCCTTCTTCTATTGTCTGCTTAGCTTGGCTAAACTTTTCAACTGCTTGACGATAGTCTAGCACCTCATCCCCCATTTGCTGCATTAACCAAAATTGTTTGGGATTAATAATGGTTTCAATATCAAGAGCTTTAAGTTGAGCAACATGTTTACTTTCCAACCAGTACTCTTCCTTGGTATAGATATTCTGTTGCTTACCAAGATAATCCACTAACAACTCATACGGTTTTACTGCCGGATTCACGACCACAGCGCGACAACCATACTTAGCGTTAAGCCATGTTGACATATACCCACCAAGAGAACTGCCAACTAAACCGATTGTATAATCTTGAATATAGTCATCGATAATAGAAGTCAGAGATTGAGCAACTTGGTCTGGGTAATTGGGTAAATTGGGAATTACGACCTTAATATCTGGTCGATTTGTTGCGCAATATTGCTTCATGGCCTGTGCTTTAAAAGATTCTGAAGAGCTATTAAAGCCATGGATATAGAGCAGTAATGAAGGTTTTGAACTCACGAGGTTAGTACCCCGTGGAAGTGAAATCAGGCAAAAATAGCCCGTTATCGAGGCGCTTAACTTGAGTTGCAATAGAACCATCGGAATACAATTCAATTTCACGCCAACCAGGAGAAGTGCTATCTAACGCAAACTCATCATGATTCGGTTTGAATTGAATACATGTTGATGGTGTGGTTAATACCTCTACGCCTTGATATTGATTTTGGCTATCTTGATGAACGTGACCACATGCAACGACTCGAACATTTGAATGACGCCCGACTACTTCCCAAAAACGTTCACGTTCTCGTAAGCAGTGCATATCAAGCCATGCACTTCCAACAGGGAGAGAATTATGATGTAAAAGTACTAAGGCATGCCTTTCCGGATATTGAGTTAGTTTATCGTCCAACAACAATAATTGTTCATCACTCAACTTACCATATGGGACACTACTTACTTGGGAGTCGAGACTAATAACCTGCCAATACTCTCCTAACAATACATTACTTGCCTGAGTCACACACTTGTTGGGTAACACTGCATTCATATTAGGTTGGTAGTCATGATTTCCTGGTAACCAAAAACAAGGGCGATCTAATAAAGAGATGCCCTCAACAAAACGGAGATAAGACGCTTCACTGTGATCTTGAGATATATCACCAGTCGCGAGAATCGCATCAAAGTCAAATGCCTGAGACTTAACTGAGTTAACAACGGCTAGGAAGCTTTCTGATGTATTCACACTCAACAAACAACCGCTATCAACCCCAAATAAATGAGGGTCGGTAATCTGTACTACTCTAGCAATGTCAGATTGCTTAACAGAAAGCGATACGTCCAAAATTCATAAACCTAAATCAATTACTCTTACCAATATTAATCGGGGCCCGACTAATACCATGTTTTAAACAAAAAGTGAGCCAATCACCTAAAAATCGATTAATTTGTGCTTTTTCATCTTTTTGTGCCATTTTAGAGTTTGGATAATCATAACGAGCTTGTACTCGACTGATCAACTCTGTTTCGAAAACTTCCGCGACTCGTGCATCGTGATATAACCTGACAGACATCGTCGGTAATGGAAATACGGATAAATCATCACTTTGACACACCTTCACTAAAGTTGTGTACTTTGTGACCTCAGTCACTTTTAACTGATACTGTAGCGAAGCAGCTTGGTAGCACCGAACATCATCGACTTGTGGCCTCGAAGGTAACAGTGCATTTAATTTGGCATAATTTTTTTCATATACTCGCATCAAGTCTTGAAAATCAACATGATACGTATTTTGAAATGTTACTTGAGCCATTTTGCCTTTAACTCTTTTTGATTTATCTCTAACCATTGTAGAGCAATAATCGATGCACCGTTTTCTATCGTACCATCTTTCACTAATTGATATGCATCTTCACGACTTAGAACCATTACTTTAATATCTTCGTCTTCTTCAAGCAATCCATGAATGCCTTGTGCACTCGATGCATCAACTTCTCCAACAAAAATATCCACGACTTCATCACATCCACCCGAGGAAGGATAAAAAGCGGTAATCGGTTCTATACGACCAACATCAACACCCGCTTCTTCAACGGCTTCACGCCGCACCAGTTCTTCTGCACTTTCTGCTTCTTTATCGACAACTCCGGCGACGATTTCTATTTGCCATGGATTCGCGTGCTCCAAAGATCCAGCACGAATCTGTTCAATTAATACAACTTGATCGGTAATAGGATCATACGGTAATAGTGCCGCAGCTCGCCCACGAACAAACAATTCTCGTTGAACAACTCGGCTTTCACCACCTTCATAACGCTTATGAACAAAGTGATATTTAATCATTTTAAAAAAGCCTTGAAAAAGCAGCTCTTTTTTTACTATTTTAACATCCTGAGAGGTAAACTCTCTCCATTGCTTCTTTATATGACGCATTATCAACCTCATTTTTGTCAGGCTCTAGTTAATCATGGTTATCACGCCTAACCAAGAACCTTGCCAAAATTTTTATGCAAATAGTAGTAATTCTCTAATAAATGCGTCAGAATTTTAACTATACAACTGGGCAACTAAATAATTTAGTGTAAACTAATACAACGTATTCGTTTACACTGACCGCTCTCCCATTTTAGATTTACGGTAGGAATTAAGACCAATGAAAAGAATTCTCCCTCTAATCATCGCGACAACCCTTGGTGGGATGTCCTCTTCAGCTTGGTCTGAAAACCTGACGGAAATTTATGAGCAAGCTAAACAAAATAATCCTCAACTCCTCAGTGCGGAAGCACAACGAGATGCGGCATATGAGGCAATAAACTCAGCTAAAGGGGTATCGCTACCTCAAGTTAACCTTTCTGGTGGATACAATATTGTACGCAGTGACTACGACGGCGCAAACAGTAGCCAATTGTCGGTGGGAGTTGGCGTATCACAAGAACTATTTCAGCGCTCTAGCTGGATCTCTCTGGATATTACGGAAAAAATAGCTCGTCAAGCGGATTCTCAGTACGCCATGATGCAACAAGATCTAATTGTCAGAGTATCTCAAGCCTATTTTAATGTACTTCGAGCAAAAGACAGTTTGGCGTTCATACGTTCAGAAAAAGCCTCCGTCGCTCGTCAGTTAGAACAAACCAAGCAACGTTTTGATGTCGGACTTTCTGCTATTACTGATGTTCATGAGGCTCAAGCTCAATATGACAGCGTTTTAGCTGATGAAGTACTAGGTGAGAACTCACTGACGAACAGCTTCGAAGAATTGCGTGAAATCACAGGCAAAGGCTATGACTCACTTGATGCCCTCGATACATCGCGCTTTTCAGCATCAAAACAAGAACAAACACCAGACGAACTAGTTCAACAAGCACAAGAAAAAAACCTATCGCTTCTCTCGGCTCGTATTGGGCTAGATCTTGCGAAGGATAAAATTAAATTAGCGAGCTCTGGCTCTCTTCCTAGTTTAACGCTAGATGGCGGTTTCAATCATATTCGTGAATTCGACTCTGACAATAGCTATTATGACTATTACGATCCTATTAATAGTCTGAGTATCGGACTCAATTTTTCTATGCCGCTGTATACTGGTGGGCAAGTTAACTCAGATACTAAGCAAGCAGAATATGGTTATATTCAAGCAGGAGAAAATTTAGAAGCAACGTATCGCTCTGTTACTAAAAACGTTCGAGCAAACAACAACAATATCAATGCTTCAATTGGCGCGATTCGAGCCTACCGCCAAACAGTAGTGTCAGCACGTTCTGCCTTAGAAGCAACTCGAGCAGGCTTTGATGTTGGAACTCGAACGATTGTAGACGTACTTGACGCAACTCGTCGTGTATTTAATGCCAATAGTAATCTTTCAAATGCTCGATACGACTACATTCTAAGTGTATTGCAATTACGCCAATCCGTTGGAACGCTTAGTGAACAAGATGTGTCTGATATTAATGCAGGATTAAAATAACCAATTTCGCACACTATCTATACATAAAGAGCCAGCAATATGCTGGCTCTTTATTATCAATATATATTGTCGTTGCAATAGCTATACTTTCAACGCTCGTTCTCGACGTGACATTCCTACCACACCACTACGAGCGATTTCGATAACGTCGGTAATGTCTCCCATTGCAGTAACAAAAGCATCTAACTTCTCTGTCGGCCCCGTCATCTGAACCGTATACTGTGATGATGTAATATCTACGATCTGTCCACGGAAAATATCTGCTGTTCGCTGGACTTCAGCTCGAATATTCCCCGTCGCTTTGACTTTAACTAACATCAATTCGCGTTCAATATAATCACTCTCAGAGACTTCTTGAACTTTTAAAACATCGATCAATTTATGCAGTTGTTTTTGGATTTGCTCTAACTGCATCTCATTGGTTTCTGTCGTGATGTTTAGGCGAGATAACGTAGCATCATCAGTCGGTGATACATTTAATGTTTCAATGTTAAAGCCACGCTGAGAAAACAAACCAACTACGCGAGAAAGTGCACCAGGCTGGTTTTCTAGTAATAGTGAAATCAAATGTCTCATTAGGTTCTCTCCGTTTTGCTCAACCACATGTTATCCATACCCTCACCTTTAATTTGCATCGGGTATACGTGCTCCGTTTCATCAACGCTAATATCCACAAACACCAAACGATCTTTCATCGCCAATGCTTTTGTTAATCCGTCTTCCAGTTCATCTGGTGTCGAGATGCGGATACCTACGTGACCGTAAGCTTCTGCAATTGCCGCAAAATCAGGAACCGAGGTCATATATGAGTTAGAGTGGCGACCTTGATAAATAATATCCTGCCATTGCTTAACCATTCCTAAGAAACGGTTGTTTAGATTAATAATTTTCACTGGTATGTTGTACTGTAAACAAGTGGACAACTCTTGAATATTCATCTGAATACTACCGTCCCCTGTTACCACAACAACTTCTTCTTCTGGGTGTGAGTACTTTACTCCCATTCCGGCAGGTAAGCCGAACCCCATCGTTCCAAGACCACCCGAATTAATCCAGCGACGAGGTTTATTAAATGGGTAATATAATGCCGCAAACATCTGGTGTTGACCAACATCCGAAGCAACATAGGCATCACCGTTGGTCACTTTATGAAGAGTCTCAATAACTTGTTGTGGCTTAATACGATCATTCGATTTTTCATATGCGAGGCAGTCTCTTCCACGCCACTGTTGAATCGAATCCCACCACTCATCTAAAGAAGGTTGTTCATGAGATGAAAATTGATCTTCAAGAAGAGCATTCATAACTTCCAGTACTTTTTCAGCTGACCCCACAATAGGAAGATCCGCTCGTACATTTTTAGAAATAGATGACGGGTCGATATCAATGTGAATGACTTTTGCATCGGGGCAATACTTATCTAAGTTATTGGTTGTCCGATCATCAAACCTCACGCCTATAGCAAAAATCAGATCTGATTTATGCATAGCCATGTTAGCTTCATACACACCATGCATGCCGAGCATACCAAGTGCATTTTTATGTGTACCAGGAAAAGCACCAAGCCCCATCAATGTACTGACCACGGGAATGTTCAGTTTTTCTGACAACTTTAGTAAATGAGTATCAGCTTCAGAAATTACAGCGCCTCCACCAACGTACATTACAGGCCTCTTCGCTGCTATAAGAGCTGTAAGTGCTTTTTTAATTTGCCCTTTATGCCCAGACGTCGTTGGGTTATAAGAACGCATTTTTAGTTTTTTGGGGTAATCGTAAGGAAGCTTGACTTGTGGGTTTAAAATATCTTTAGGTAAATCAATAACTACAGGGCCAGGTCGGCCAGTTGATGCAATAAAAAATGCTTTTTTAAACGTTTCAGCGATGTCTTCTGCTTTTTTTACAAGAAAGCTGTGTTTTACAATGGGTCTCGATACACCGACGATGTCGCATTCTTGAAAGGCGTCATTACCAATTAGGTTATTGGGAACATTTCCCGAGATAACGATCATGGGAATAGAATCCATATAAGCTGTGGCGATTCCAGTAACGGTATTCGTTGCGCCTGGTCCTGAACAAACCAGTACTACACCAGGTTTACCGGTTGAACGAGCAAAGCCGTCTGCCATATGCGTTGCAGCCTGTTCATGACGAACAAGAACATGTTTGATTTGATCAGTTTTTGCGTGCAAAGCATCGTAGATATCTAAAACGGAACCACCAGGGTACCCGAAAATCTGCTCAACACCTTCTTCGATCAGAGATTGAACCACCATCTCTGCGCCGGATAACATCGTCATATTTTTCTCCTTATCAACATCTCATCTAACGTGGTCGGTTAGTGGATTTGATGTTACATAGTATAGGGCTTATTTTTAGCCTAACTCGAGCACAAGCAAGTCTCGGGCTATGTCCTTGATATAGTCGTTCCTATTCAAGGAGTGAGCAACTGTACCTGTTTCTTATCTTTTGGTCTAACCGTTTATTTCAGATTTTGTGTTTGAGATCTCGAACTTTTAAACGACAACGGCTTTCACTCGGAATTCGAGCAAAAGCCGTTTACAAAATCAAGTCATTACATCGCTAATTTTTTGCGAACTTTCCTAAATATTACTGTGCCGCTACGACATCATGGCATACCAACATCAACTGCTCTTTCAACCAAGTATGCCCTTTATCTTTTTCGCTGGATTCGTGCCACGATAAGTAAACACTGATTTCTTTGCAATCAAATGGAACAGGTAGCATTTGCAATTTATCATGATTTGGAGACGCAGCAACAAGCCAACGTGGCGCTATCGTTACCAATTCAGATTGGCTCACAACATACAACACGTTACTTAGACTTGTTCCTTCATAGTGAGAAGGACAATCCAAGTTACTATAAGCTTGCTCTGTGAAGCTCTTTATACCATGCATTTGAGACAGTTTAGCGTGCTTTTCTTTCAATAATTGTTCAATGTTGATACCCGTTTTAATTCGCGGGTGCACCTTGGATACAACCAACACAAGCTCATCCTTAAAAAGCTCTGTACTGCAGAAACCTTCCTGGTCGAAACTCGTGTAATCAATAACGAAGTCAACTTCTTGATAACGTAGACGTGAAGCCAAACCTTGATCAAAGTCAGCTTCCAAATGCAATTGAATGTCAGGAGCTTGCTCATTAATTGTTGCAAAAATCTTAGGAGCAAACCTTAAATCATGCGGACTACCAATAGAAAGATTAAATAAGCGAGTCGATGTTTCTGGGACAAATGAAGCTCGAGGTAACTCATTTCTGATTAACTGTAAGGCCTGACGAATCGGCCCAAAGAGTTGGCGTGCGCGTTGTGTAGGTTGAATACCTCGCCCTTGGCGCATAAAAAGCTCATCATTAAACATCACTTTTAAACGCGAAACCGCATTACTCACGGCAGGTTGTGACATACCCAAATTATAAGCAGCACGAGTAATATTTTGCTCTTGCATTACCGCATCAAAAACGGTCAATAGATTTAGGTCAACGCCACGTAACGTGCTTTCCATACGATAAGCATCAAATGGGTTTGAAGATTCATTTTTCTCAATCACGATTAGCCTCAATTACGAATAGGGTTACGATAGAAATCCTGCTCATTCACATTTTAAAAGAGCCTGTATTTTAACATCGTTTAGGTATATTTTTATTCTTGAGGCTTACTATCTATCATCTGGCTGATTGGTGACAAGTATATTGATAAGAATTGATTAGATTTTAGAATTAACAATATAACCAACTGATAAACATTACTTTTATTTAATATTAAAAAACATAAAATCGTATTTATATATATATTTTCTAGTAACATTCATGCAATGCATAAGTTTATAGCCCAATTAAACGATATTCACTAGGCACATCCCTAAACACTATCTCTATTTGATATTAAAGGTTGGTCATTGTTTGTATCGTCATATCTCCCGTTATGGCATAGTTTGGAAAATCAACTTGACGCCATAATCGCTTACTCAGTTCTCTCTGGTCGTCCCAATTTCCTTGTATTACCCATTCGCATATCGCTTTAGCAACGTCGGGATAAACAACGCGATCAGCTTGCTGTTCATCTAACCAACACCTTACTGCTGAAGCATCCAAATGATTCATACTGGTCGCTAACCCAAGCATCTCCAGTGTTGCGACATTGGACTGCTGTTCAAACTGACCATCAAGAGGTTTAAGAAGCAACTTTTTACCCAACGACATTGCTTCAGATGGAAGCTCAAATCCTCCATTCGCGATTACTCCCGAACAACTATGTAGATCATGTTGAAACCGTTGATAGTCAAGGGGACGAAACTCAATACTGTCAACAAACTCTTGTGTATCAACATCTGGGTGATAACAAATAAACTTATGATTACTAAAGCGAAACAATAATTCACTAATATGACTCAGGCGCTCAAACGGCAAGTAAACTAGAATAAACCCCTTGTTCTCGACATCATAACGAGATGTATGAACAATAGGAGGTAGTATTGGTTGTTCAAAATGATACCAATGCAATCCAATATAATGATCAGAGGGAGCAAAACGATTGATAATCAGACTATCTATCCAAGTCGACCCTTTGCGTGGTACCGAAAAGCGAAAGGCGTTTTGGTGACTTAGTCCTATACACGTTTTATGTTGTTTTCGAGCTGCCCATGCTGTAATCGGTTCAAAGTCACTTATCACAAGATCGTAACCTGATAAGTTCAATTGGTTAATATCTCGGCTCAACTGGATAAAATTATTATCTCGTAACGTTTTTAAATAACTCACTTTCCCATTTTCAGACGCAAAGGTTAAACCTGAGCGAGTCTGATAATTACCAAAGCACTCCATCGAGAAGTATTTGCTTTCTTCCCTACCACTAAATAAAAAATCAACGTCGATATTGTTATTTTTAAACGCCTCAGCCATCGCTCTTGCTCGAGCTATGTGACCATTCCCCGTACCTTGTACACCATATAAAATTCTCAAATGACAAACTCCAAGGCAAACCAAATACCAAGTTCTGCACAACAAAGCCCTAGCAAAGCTCCAATCACAACATCTGTAAAAAAGTGTACTCCTAGCAAAATCCGCGCAGCGCCAATCGCACAGGCCCACGAAAAAGCCAACACCGAAAATGAAGGGTAGAAAAAGGCGATTATTGAGGCCATAAGAAAAGCGGCTGTTGTATGTCCAGAAGGCAAGCTAAAACGATCAGAAGGTGTAATAAAAGCAGTCACCAGAATGGATAATTCCTGAGGACGACGACGCTTAAACGAATTCTTCAACATCCAATACACTGGCAATTCGATCAAAAACGCACACAATCCTGCCGCAACAAACACACCTCCCAACTCTTCATCTAATAGCCAAGCAAAAACGGCAAGCATTACGTAGAAATGGCCATCACCTGTTCGGGAAACTTCCTTACTGACTCGGGCAACCGGAAGATTAAAACGATGCTTCAAACAAAACAGAGAAAAAGCCAAATCAAAGCGAACAATTGAATCGGTAACTTTCATCGGAAACTCCTTATGTCATTCTCCTAACCATTAAACTAGAGCGCTAAGATGACAGAGCCGTGACTTTTTTTTGTCTATAAGATGAATTTAGATTAATTCCTCCGATAACGATCGCTTGCCAAAGTCATGCAAAATACCGTTGCTCAACGATACAAAAACAAAAATACGCACTTTTATGAGTAAAAAGTAACTTTAGGCTTGACCTTGAACCATGAGTACGGTACTAATCTGTTATCTTAATTAGTGGTAAGAGTTAATATGACTTTTCGTTTTTCTATCCTGCTGGACCTACTCCTTATCGTGGACAAATCACGCGGGTAGGCTGTGGACGAAAATACCACAACGAATACAAGAAACCCGCATTAGAATGCGGGTTTTTTTTTACTTAAATTATAAAATATAACGATTAAATAATCGGTCTAGGGAGCGAACATGAACGATCAAGTCATAATCTTCGATACGACATTGCGCGATGGCGAACAGGCATTATCAGCAAGTTTAACAGTAAAAGAAAAATTACAGATTGCCTATGCACTAGAACGTTTAGGAGTGGATGTGATCGAAGCGGGTTTCCCAGTCTCTTCTCCTGGCGACTTTGAATCGGTTAAAGCAATAGCACAAAACATAAAAGGTAGTCGAGTATGTGCGCTTTCTCGTGCCGTTGAAAAAGATATCGACGTTGCTGCAGAAGCCTTAAAGGTTGCGGAAGCTTTCCGTATTCATACCTTTATCTCGACGTCGACTGTCCACGTTCAAGATAAATTACGCCGCAGCTATGACCAAGTAGTTGAAATGGGCGTAAAAGCAGTTAAACACGCTAGAAAATACACCGATGATGTTGAATTTTCATGTGAAGATGCAGGCCGAACACCGATAGATAATCTATGTCGTATGGTAGAGGCCGCAATCGATGCTGGTGCCAACACAATTAATATTCCAGATACTGTCGGCTATACCGTTCCAAGTGAATTTGGTGGTATAATCCAGACCCTATTTAATCGTGTTCCAAACATCGATAAAGCCATTATTTCGGTTCATTGTCATGATGACTTAGGCTTATCCGTTGCAAACTCAATTACTGCTGTACAAGCAGGAGCAAGACAGGTCGAGGGAACCATTAATGGTCTAGGTGAACGCGCTGGGAATACCGCTCTCGAAGAAGTCGCAATGATCATTAAAACTCGCGCAGAACTTATGGGTGTTCACACGCAGTTAAAACACGAAGAAATCCATCGCACGAGTCGATTAGTGAGCCAGCTTTGTAATATGCCAATCCAAAGTAACAAAGCGATTGTCGGTAGCAATGCATTTAGCCACTCTTCAGGTATTCACCAAGATGGCATGTTAAAGAATAAAAATACCTATGAAATTATGACTCCTGAGTCTATTGGACTTAAGAATCAAGCATTGAACTTAACCAGTCGTAGTGGCCGGGCTGCCGTGAAAAGTCATATGGACACTATGGGCTACAAAGATGATGAATATAGCCTAGACGCACTTTACGCCGACTTTTTAAAACTGGCTGATCGTAAAGGGCAAGTATTTGATTACGATCTAGAGTCCTTGATGTATTTCTCGAATCTAAAAGATGAAGATGACTTCTATAAGTTAAATTACTTAAGCGTTCAATCAGGCAGCATCATGGCAACCACCACAATTAAAATGTCTTGTGGTGAAGAAGAACAGTGTGAAGCCGCTGTGGGTAATGGCCCTGTTGATGCTTTATATCAATGTATCTATCGAGTCACTGGTTACGATATTGTACTCGATAAATTCCACCTTACTGCGAAAGGAGAAGGTGAAGATGGCTTAGGCCAAGCGGATATTATCGCGAATTACAAAGGGCGAAAATATCATGGTACCGGGGTTTCAACCGATATCGTTGAAGCATCTGGTCAAGCATTGCTGCACGTGATTAATAGTATTCACCGTGCCGATCAGATCGAAGAGATCAAACAAAAGAAAGTATTTACGGTATAAGGCCTTAGACTGTTTAGCCTCTTCATAGTTAGAGGCTATTAATTGGTCAATAAAATAACGAGTAAAGGACTCCCATGACAGACAAATCTTATAAAATAGCGGTTTTACCCGGCGACGGCATTGGCCCTGAAGTAATGCAACAAGCATTGAAGGTACTGCGTGCTATCGAAACTAAGTTCGGCATTCAGTTTGAAGAAAACGCATTCGATGTAGGTGGTATTGCCATCGACAATCATGGTTGCCCGCTTCCCGATGCAACCTTAAAAGGATGTGAAGAGTCGGATGCTGTTTTATTTGGTTCTGTCGGTGGTCCTAAATGGGAACATCTAGCACCAAACGATCAACCAGAGCGTGGCGCATTGCTTCCATTGCGAAAACATTTCCAACTCTTTTGTAACCTTCGCCCTGCACAAATTCACAATGGCTTAGAGAGCTTTTCACCGTTGCGAGCTGATATCTCTACAAATGGCTTCAATATTGTGGTTGTTCGTGAACTAACAGGCGGTATTTACTTCGGTCAACCGAAAGGACGTGAAGGCGAAGGCGCAAACGAAAAAGCTTTCGATACTGAGGTTTATCACCGTTATGAGATTGAACGAATCGCAAAAATTGGTTTTGAATCTGCTCGCCTACGAAATAAAAAAGTATGCTCTATCGATAAAGCGAACGTTCTACAAAGCTCAATCTTATGGCGTGAAGTGGTTGAAGAAGTTGCTAAAGATTACCCAGATATCGAGCTTTCACATATGTATATCGATAACGCAACAATGCAGCTAATCAAAGATCCTTCTCAGTTTGATGTCATGCTTTGTTCGAATATCTTTGGCGATATCATCTCTGATGAATGTGCCATGATTACTGGCTCAATGGGTATGTTACCATCCGCAAGTTTGAATGAAAGTAAGTTTGGTTTGTATGAACCTGCAGGTGGTAGTGCGCCAGATATCGCAGGAAAAAACATCGCAAATCCGGTTGCTCAAATCCTCTCTGCAGCGCTAATGTTACGTTACAGCTTAGGCGAAGAAGAAGCAGCACAAGCCATTGAAGCCGCCGTTAGTAAAGCCTTGGAAGCTGGTGAACTAACCGCAGATCTTGCATCAGACAAAGCGCCACTTTCTACATCAGAAATGGGCGATAAAATTGCGAGTTACGTACTAAATTCATAAATTGATGGCAGAGGGCTTGCCCTCTGCTCCAACGGCTCTATGAGCTCAAGGAAAAAGCAATGTCAACAGCAAAAACTTTATATGAAAAAATCTATGACGCTCATGTCGCGGTAGCGGCAGAAGGTGAAAATCCGATTTTATATATCGACCGTCATCTTGTTCACGAAGTCACCTCACCACAAGCATTCGATGGTTTACGTGAAAAAGGTCGTCCTGTTCGTCAAGTAGGTAAAACATTTGCAACGATGGATCACAACGTTTCAACCACGACGAAAGATATCAATGCTTCTGGTGAGATGGCTCGTATTCAAATGGAAACGCTATCCAAGAACTGTGAAGAGTTTGGCGTTACCCTTTACGACCTTAACCACAAGTACCAAGGCATCGTTCATGTTATGGGCCCAGAGCTTGGTATTACGCTTCCAGGTATGACCATCGTTTGCGGTGACTCACATACTGCAACACACGGCGCTTTTGGTTCGCTTGCCTTTGGTATCGGAACATCTGAAGTTGAACACGTACTTGCAACCCAAACATTGAAGCAAGCTCGTGCAAAAACAATGAAGATTGAAGTACAAGGGAAAGTGGCTCCTGGTATTACGGCAAAAGATATTATCCTTGCGATCATTGGTGAGACTACCGCGGCTGGCGGTACTGGCTATGTGGTTGAATTTTGCGGTGAAGCGATCACTGACTTAACAATGGAAGGTCGAATGACCGTCTGTAATATGGCCATTGAATTAGGAGCGAAAGCAGGTCTAGTCGCACCAGATCAAACCACATTTGATTATGTGAAAGGTCGTAAATTTGCACCAAGTGATGAAAACTGGGAAAAAGCGGTTGAGTATTGGTCAACATTGAAAAGCGATGATGATGCTGAGTTTGATGCCGTTGTCACACTTCAAGGTGCTGATATTAAACCTCAAGTCACCTGGGGCACTAACCCGGGCCAAGTAATGGCAGTAGATGAGAAGATCCCATCTCCAAGTAGCATTAACGAATTAGTAGAGCAATCCTCTGCCGAGAAAGCATTGGCGTATATGGGGCTTGAAGCTGGAAAGTCTCTTTCTGACTTTCCAATCGATAAAGTGTTTATCGGCTCTTGTACCAATTCACGAATTGAAGACATGCGCGCTGCTGCGGCTGTAGCAAAAGGCAAAACGGTAGCTGAAAATGTACAAGCCCTCGTCGTTCCAGGTTCTGAACAAGTAAAAGCAGAAGCTGAAGCAGAAGGTCTAGATAAGATTTTCATCGAAGCTGGATTCGAATGGCGTCTACCGGGTTGTTCTATGTGCTTAGCGATGAACAACGACCGCTTAGGTCCAAAAGAGCGTTGTGCTTCTACGTCGAACCGTAACTTTGAAGGTCGTCAAGGTCGTGATGGTCGTACTCACTTAGTTAGCCCAGCAATGGCCGCAGCAGCCGCTATTGCCGGTCACTTTGTCGATATTCGTACGTTCAAATAACCATAGAGGATTTTATAATGACAGGATTTAAACAACACACAGGTTTAGTCGTTCCTCTAGATGCAGCGAACGTCGATACAGATGCCATCATCCCTAAGCAGTTTTTACAAAAAGTAAATCGCATTGGCTTTGGTAAGCATTTATTTCATGATTGGCGTTTTTTAGATGACGCTGGTGAACAAGCAAACCCAGAATTTGTGATGAATGCACCGAGATACGAAGGTGCATCGATCCTTCTCGCAAGAGAAAACTTCGGTTGTGGTTCATCTCGTGAACATGCACCTTGGGCACTAGCTGACTATGGTATTCAAGTCATGATTGCACCGAGCTTCGCAGATATCTTTTACGGCAACTCGATCAACAACCAAATGGTACCTGTTCGTTTAACCGAAGAAGAAGTCGATGAAATCTTCGAGTTTGTTTTATCAACGGAAGGCGCTCAGGTCACGGTCGATCTAGAAGCGAATAAGGTGTCAGCAAATGGCAAAGAATACAGTTTTGAAATAGACGCATTCCGTCGCCATTGTTTACTGAATGGATTGGACAACATTGGTCTGACTCTACAACACGAAGAAAAGATCTCTCAATATGAAGCGAACATTCCAAGCTTCTTAGTTTAGATTTTTAGTCAGTGAATTAAACAATTTAACGCAGCCTTATGGCTGCGTTTTTTATTTGGCCACTCAATCAATATGCATTGAAGCGCAACCTCTTCACTCAATAAATTGAGTCCAAATAAAACGCAAAAACCCCAGTCATTTGACTGGGGTTCGAAATTAAAGCCTAGCAATGTCCTACTCTCACATGGGGAAGCCCCACACTACCATCGGCGCTACTCTGTTTCACTTCTGAGTTCGGAAAGGAATCAGGTGGGTCCAAAGTGCTATGGTCGCTAAGCAAATATGGTGCTAATACCCAGAGTCGAACTGGGGACCTCATCCTTACCAAGGATGCGCTCTACCAACTGAGCTATATCAGCAAAAATTCTTAACTAAAAAAGCCCGCTAAGTAAACGGGCTTTTAAATTCTAACCAATCGAAGTCTTATATAACTATGCTTCAACTAGTTTTTCTAGTTTTGCTGTTAGATATACTTTATAAAAAAGAAAAATCGAACAACAAGAAAGCAGCCTGGCGATGTTCTACTCTCACATGGGGAAGCCCCACACTACCATCGACGCTATTTCGTTTCACTTCTGAGTTCG
>NZ_JBSQDJ010000011.1:0-199482 GCF_053850235.1 Vibrio phycocola
GTTCAGTTGGTTAGAATACCGGCCTGTCACGCCGGGGGTCGCGAGTTCGAGTCTCGTCCGTTCCGCCATTTACACATAAGCCTTAGCAGAAATGCTAAGGCTTTTTTGTGCTTGTTTGTTAGAGATTGTGCTGTAGCTGTGTTTGTGAAAGTAGAGCGGCAGTTCAGTTGGTTAGCTTATTTGTTTAGAGAAAGCGGCCTGTCATGCCGGGGGATGCTTTTCCATACAAGGTTGGAACTGCGCTACGTATTTTTAAGTTGTTTCCGATAGATTAATAGAAATTGAGAGCTATTGAAAGATCTCTACTTATAAGTGACTCCTGTAACTTTTTAAATCTGAATTTTTTCTAACAGATTATCTCGTTTTAATTTTCGAATTTCTTCTCTGTTTTATGCAAATTCACGGTATTATATTACTAATTAAAGTAAGGGATTTTTATGGGACAGTTTTCTATATTGAGTTTTATCGCTATTGGAGGCGCATTTGGTGCCTGCTCTCGATATCTAATTTCAGAGTTTTGTGTGTCATTATTAGGTAAGGGGTTTCCTTATGGCACATTAACTGTAAATGTCATTGGTTCATTTATGATGGGAATTTTGGCAGCGGCTCTTCAAGGACAATTGATTCCAACTGAGCCATGGCGTCAAATTATTGGTCTAGGTTTTCTTGGAGCATTAACCACTTTCTCTACATTTTCTATGGATAATGTTGTACTGATGCAGCAGGGAGCATTCATTAAAATGGGGGTAAATATTGTACTTAACGTTGTATTGAGTATTTCAGCTGCTTGGTTAGGCTTTCAACTGTTAACTAAAGCATGATTTTAATTAATTCCTCTTGGTTATTACTAACCTAAGTCTTATAATATTTTCACTTGTCGGAGTGCCATATGGCTGAGACCGTTAATTCGGGATCCGTTGAACCTGATCAGGCTAATACCTGCGAAGGGAACAGGAGAAGATATTTTATAGTCAATTTACCAATTTCTTTGGTTAAGACTTTACCTATCCTTTAGTGTCGTTACACGTCACACCTCTTGTAGCATTGATCCGATAAGCATTTGTTCCTATTACACTTGTTAGAGGTAAATGCATGTCGACTCGTAAAGAATCTAGAATTTTAGCTAAAAAGTTTATTGATTCAATTAAATCAACACCTTATCCAAATTCAAAAAAGTATTATATTAAGGGTTCTCGCCCAGATCTTAATGTTCCTATGCGTGAAATATCACTTTCCGATACGTTAATAGGAACAGATAAGAAGAACCCTGTATATCAACCTAATGAACCAATATGTGTATATGATACATCTGGTTATTATTCTGACCCAGACTACACCGTCGATTTATACTCCGGTTTGCCAAGAATCAGAGATACTTGGATTTCCGAACGATCTGATACAACAACGTTAGCCAGTGCTAGTTCAGAATTCGCCAATATTCGCCTATCTGATCATACACTTGATGATCTTCGCTATGGTCAACTACCTGATATAAAGCGTGCGAAGCCGGGTAAATGTGTTACTCAACTCCATTATGCTCGACAAGGTATTATTACTCCAGAGATGGAATTTATTGCACTTCGTGAAAATAGCCGCCATGAGCAATATGAAGACGAACAATTAACCCGTCAGCACCCAGGACATAGTTTTGGAGCCAACTTGCCTGACGCTATTACCCCTGAGTTTGTTCGTCGTGAGGTCGCTGAAGGGCGAGCAATTATTCCAGCAAATATTAATCACCCTGAATCTGAACCAATGATCATTGGTCGGAACTTCCTCACTAAAGTAAATGCGAATATTGGTAACTCTTCTGTATCTTCTTCAATAGAGGAAGAAGTGGAAAAGTTGGTTTGGTCTACTCGCTGGGGAGCTGACACAGTAATGGACTTGTCTACAGGACGTAATATACATGAGACACGTGAATGGATATTGCGTAACAGCCCTGTGCCTATCGGTACGGTTCCTATGTACCAAGCCCTCGAAAAAGTTAAAGGAATCGCAGAGAACCTTACGTGGGAGGTTATGCGCGATACATTAATCGAACAAGCGGAACAAGGTGTTGACTACTTTACTATTCATGCCGGTGTTTTGCTCCGTTACGTCCCTATGACAGCAAGTCGAGTGACTGGAATTGTTTCTAGAGGCGGGTCTATAGTTGCTAAGTGGTGTTTGGCTCACCATAAGGAAAACTTTTTATATACTCATTTTGAAGAAATCTGCGAAATCTGTGCGGCTTATGATATCTCGTTGTCATTAGGCGATGGTCTGCGCCCTGGATCTATTGCTGACGCTAATGATGAAGCGCAGTTTTCGGAGCTACGCACGTTAGGTGAGTTAACAAAAATAGCATGGAAGCATGATGTGCAAGTCATGATTGAAGGGCCGGGACATGTGCCTATGCATATGATTAAAGCCAATATGGATGAGCAGCTAAAGCATTGTGACGAAGCACCGTTTTATACTCTAGGGCCTCTAACGACCGATATCGCGCCTGGGTATGATCATATTACATCTGGTATAGGTGCAGCCATGATTGGCTGGTATGGATGCGCTATGCTCTGTTACGTGACACCTAAAGAGCACCTTGGTCTACCGAATAAAGAGGACGTAAAAACTGGCTTGATTACTTATAAGCTCGCAGCACACGCTGGAGACTTGGCAAAAGGCCATCCAGGCGCCCAAATTCGAGATAATGCGCTTTCTAAGGCTCGTTTTGAGTTTCGTTGGGAAGACCAATTTAACTTATCTTTAGACCCGATAACTGCTCGTGCCTATCACGATGAAACGTTACCTCAGGAATCAGGTAAAGTTGCCCACTTTTGCTCGATGTGTGGTCCTAAATTTTGCTCTATGAAAATATCTCAAGAAGTTAGGGAATATGCGAAGAATCAAGAACTCTCGATAGAGGTTAAGGAAGTTCAGGCAGAAATGGATCGAAAGTCCCAAGAGTTTTTGGAAAAAGGGTCAGAGCTTTATCATCCAGCTAGCGTCGATTAGGAGTTGATATGGTAACTATTAAACTACCTAATTATTTAACGGGCCTTATGGGCCCGATTGAGCGAGCGTTCGAGGCCGCGTACCAATCAGGGTTAGGAAGAATTGAATTTAATTTTCTGGAAACAGAATCTCATCATATTTCTGCTTGCGTGGGCGGTAAGCGATATATCGTCGAGATAAACTCTTCAGTTTTTCCTTTGGCAAGCACTCTGGATTCATCTGCAAATTCGGAGTACGAGCTAGTTAGTTTCAATTATTTAGATAGCTCGATTCAAGTTAATCATCCTCAACCTTTGGTCAATGACATTGGTTCATTGGTCGAAATAACTTGTTCGGGAAAGCCTGGTGAGGTTGCAGAGCGTTGGCACATCAGTGGAGAGGATCCATGTGAACTAAGCTCGGCTAGTTGGTTTGATTATAGTTCAGAGGAAACACAAGCTGGCCATTTAGGTTGGTTTGTGGCATCCCTCTGTTTAAACTTTTCAGTTCATGATTCTCTTCTCCTTGCTCATCTTGGCCGCAACGTTTCACGTGAAACGTGGGTTCATTCTCAGTTCGATTTCCTTACTTTGAACACAGCGAAAATCAATATCACTATTAATCAAAATATTACGCCGAGCGATGGTTTTCCAGCCGTTGATTTGCCGAAATTCAATTTATATCCAGTAGTATCTAATGAAAAGTTGATTCATGATCTTATTGAAAAAGGGGTGACGACAGTTCAATTCAGAGACAAATCGCCATCCTCCGATTATGAACTTCAGTTAGAACGAACGACGGAGCTAAGTAGGGCAAAGGGCATACAGTTCTTTGTTAACGACTATTGGCACCTTGCGATTCGGCATAATTCATATGGTGTTCATCTCGGTCAGGAAGATATTAGTACGGCTGATTTAACTGCTATCAAAGCAAACGGAATGCGTCTAGGTGTCTCGACGCACAGCTATTATGAAATCGTGCGTGCTCTAAGTATCTTGCCAAGTTATATCGCGTTAGGGCACATTTTCCCAACAACAACTAAGGAGATGCCTTCAAAACCTCAAGGACTAGAAAGGCTAAAACTGTATAACGAGTTTATTGTTAAGAGTTGTGAAGTGCTAGGAGTCCATATTCCAACATGCGCGATAGGTGGAATAGACATAACCAACGCGCAGGCTGTACTCGATACTGGCGTTGATTCCATTGCCGTCGTTCGTGCAATAACAGAGTCGAACGATTTGGATAAAACTCTACATCACTTTGATGCAATACAAAAAAAGAGCTCTTCATTAGAGAACGGAGTTACTGATGGAGCATAACACCAGAGATTGTGACTTTGTCCAATATCACCGTCAGATATCAGTGCCAGAATTTGGAGAAACAGGTCAGGTATGCCTCGATAGATCCAGTGTTTTAGTTATTGGTTGTGGCGGCCTAGGTACATTAGTGAGTACCTATTTGGTTAGCAGTGGGATCGGTTCGATAGTGATTAGTGATGATGATGTAATTGAGTTGTCCAACTTGCCACGTCAATTGAACTACACGCACCAGGATATTGGAAAACCCAAAGTAGATACGCTAAGGAATTCATTAGTTTCTAAGAGTTCTACCACTCGTGTTCGCGCGATAAATAAGAGAATGGATGCTCTTCAATTATCACTAGAAGTAGAACTTGCGAACGTAGTGATAGATTGCAGCGACAACTTTGAATCTCGCTTTTTACTAAATCAAGTCTGTCATAAAACTAGAACACCGCTAATCAGTGGATCAGCATCCGGTTGGGTGGGCCAATTAGCAACGTACTATAACCGGCCAAATTCCTCATGTTACCAATGCTTAATTGACCCTAGTTCGGTCGATTCTTTAAATACCAACTGTGCAACGGTTGGAATTATATCTCCTGTTACTGGCGTAGTTGCGTCACTTCAGGCAGTCGAAGCGCTGAAGTTACTCGCGATCGCAGAAGCAGAACTTCAGGTTAATAGTACACATTTAACAATATATGATGGCTTACAACGAAAATTTAGCGAGTTTGAAATACAACGAGATCCGTGCTGCGAGATATGCGGGTCAACCTGTGGAGAATCAAAATGATAAACATAATATTCAATGGTGACCAAGTCGCTGTGGATGATATGACCACGTTATCCTCACTACTCTCAAATATGAACATTCCGACTGTAGGGTGTGCAGTGTCTATTAACAGTATCATTGTCCCGAAAGGAAGTTGGGATATTGCCTGTGTTGAGTGTAATGACGAGATCTCTGTATTCAATATTGTCGCGGGAGGGTGATGATGTTAAAAATCGCAAATAAAAGCTTTGGTTCCCGTCTTTTTACCGGAACTGGAAAGTTTTCAAGCTCAAGTCAAATGATTGACGCTATCCTAGCAAGTGGCTCGGAGCTAGCGACAATGGCACTACGCCGAGTCGACGTCAATAAACCATTCGATGACATTCTTACTCCGTTAATCGAGAATAATATATCACTTCTGCCCAATACTTCAGGTGCAAAAAACGCCAAAGATGCTGTATATGCGGCACAACTTAGCAGAGAAGCCCTGGATACAAATTGGGTAAAACTGGAGATTCATCCAGATCCAAAATATCTCATGCCGGACCCAATCGAAACCCTAAAAGCGGCTGAGGTGTTAGTAAATGACGGGTTCATTGTCTTACCTTACTGTCATGCTGACCCAGTGCTTTGCAAGCATTTGGAAGAAGTGGGGTGCCACGCCGTTATGCCATTAGGATCGCCAATAGGCAGTAATCTAGGACTAGCTAGCCGTGATTTTTTAGCGATAATCATCGAACAAGCAACCGTTCCTGTTGTGGTAGACGCGGGTATAGGAGCACCTTCTCATGCTGCTGAAGCGATGGAAATGGGAGCCGACGCTGTGCTTGTAAATACCGCTATCGCTTCTGCAGGGGACCCTAAGCAAATGGCAATAGCATTTGATTTGGCAATAAAAGCAGGGCGCAAGGCTCACTTGGCTAAATTAGGTGCCGTCAGTAATACCGCGATTGCGAGTAGCCCATTAACCCAGTTTTTGGAGAATTAGTATGAGTTTCTCGGAATATATTAAAAAACTTGATTGGGATGATATTAGGCTATGTATTTACTCGAAAACAGAAAGTGACGTTACTCGTGCACTAGGTAAAAAGTCTCTAACACTTGATGACTTTTGTGCGTTACTTTCACCTGCTGCTGAACCGTACCTTGAGCAAATTGCCCAGAAAGCGCAATCGTTAACTCGTAACCGTTTTGGTAATACAGTCAATATGTACGTGCCCTTGTATCTATCAAACCTTTGTTCAAATGTATGCACGTATTGTGGATTTTCAATGGAAAATCGGATTAAGCGTAAAACATTAGATCTCAATGAAATAGGGAATGAGTTAGTCGCACTAAATAATATGGGGTTTGACAGTTTGCTTCTCGTAACTGGGGAGCATGAGTCAAAGGTTGGATTAGAATACTTTAAGGATGTTGTGCCACTTGCGAAGAGGCAGTTCAATTATTTGGCTATGGAGGTTCAGCCGCTTGAACAAGAAGAGTATCAACAGTTGATTGGTGTTGGTCTAGATGCGGTAATGGTTTACCAAGAGACCTATAATCGAATTACGTATGCAGAGCATCATAAGCGTGGAAATAAATCTAACTTCGACTTTCGGCTAGATACGCCTGATCGTTTAGGGCGCGCAGGGATCGATAAAATTGGTTTGGGAGCGTTAATTGGTTTGGATGATTGGCGTGTCGATCTGATGTATCTCGCTCATCACCTTAGCTATCTCGAGAAGATGTATTGGAAGAGCCGATATTCTATATCATTTCCTCGGCTAAGACCGTGTACTGGTGGAGTAGCAACTAAATCTGTCATGAGTGACCGCCAATTGGTCCAAGCAATCTGTGCTTTTCGAATGCTAAGCAATGAGGTTGAATTATCTCTTTCGACAAGAGAGTCGCCTGATATGCGAGATAATACAATTCCTATCGCTATTACCAGTATTTCTGCTGCTTCTAAGACCCAACCCGGAGGGTATTCAAATGATGATCAGGAGTTGGAACAATTTAGCACTGGTGATGATAGAAGTGCTGATGATGTCGCGTCTGCACTAATTGCAAAAGGTTTACAGCCAGTATGGAAAGATTGGGAACCAGTATTTTCTGGATAGTCTATGTTTCATGTGAAACATAGACTACGATATGATCAACTCTTCGTAACTAATTGATAAATAGTGAATTATATTAATTATTGTTGATGGTCAAGCGGAGCCGTAGCAGATTTTAACCAAGCAAGTGTGTCTCCTTCAACTAAAGGGGACACATCGTTCCAAACTTTTTCATGGTACTGATTCAACCAATGAATTTCATGATCCAGTAGTAGGCTTGATTCAATAACGCGTTTATCGATAGGGCACCGTGTCAATGACTCAAACCCTAATACACTCATATCACCATCAGTTTCAAATTGAACAACCAGTTCCAAGTTTTCTATTCTGATACCAAAACAGTTCTCTCGGTAGTATCCAGGTTCGTTTGACACGACCATTCCAGGTAACATCGCTATGGTATTCGGCGCTTTACTGATGCGTTGTGGACCTTCATGAACACTTAAAAAGTGCCCAACTCCGTGGCCAGTTCCGTGGTCGTAATCATAACCATAAGACCATAAATGTTGTCTAGCCAAAATATCGAGTTGATGGCCAGTAGTGCCTTTAGGAAAACGAGCAGAAGCAAGTGCGATATGCCCTTTTAACACAAGCGTAAACTGTTGTTTCATTTCAGCTGAAGGCGTGCCAATCGCAATAGTACGCGTAATATCCGTTGTACCATCAAGGTATTGGCCTCCAGAATCAACGAGATAGAGTGAGTTTTCACTTAATGTACCAGGTTGAACCTGATCGACATGATTATAATGGCACATCGCTGCGTTGCTACCCACTGCTGAAATAGTATCAAAGCTCAGATCAACGAGAGTGTCGTCTTCACGACGAAACAGTTCTAATTGGTCAGAAAGTTGAGCCTCGTTTAACCAATTTTTAGTCGAAACTTGTTGATCTAACCACGTCAAAAATTTGACCATGGCTGCTCCATCTCTAACGTGACAAGACTTCATACCTTTGACTTCAATACTATTTTTCTCAGCCTTGATCATTAAACATGGATCGTCCTGATTAACGATATGTGCATCAGTATTTTGCAAGGTTAATGTTATCCACGAATTGGTATTCACAGGATCAACTAACACCCGTTTGTTTGACAACCTATTGAGATAGTCCTGAAGTAATATAGGATCCACTACGTTTACGTCGGGACCAACATGCAAATCAAAACCTTCGACAATGCGATCCTGCGATATAAAAAAGTCGACGCTTGAATCGTTGTGAATGATCGCATGTGAAAGTAAAACTGGTAGTCGGGATACATCAAGACCACGAATATTTAGTAGCCAACAGATGGAATCAAGTTGAGTTAAAATCGCGCAATCGAGGTTCGAAGATTTTAGTTTACTGGCAATGATCGTTCGCTTGTCTTGACTCGATTGGCCAGTTAAGTCTAGTGGCATCAAGCGTACCGGGGATAAGATGGCTTGGGGACGGTCGAGCCAAAGTTCGTCGATGGGGTTCCGATCTACTGGAATAAGAGTTAAAGCGCCATTCAAAGAGGTTTGAGCATTCTCAAGCCAACGAGCACGATGCATACGAGGATCAAACCCAACTTTACTAGAGTTCGGTAGAGTAGAGCATACCCAAGTCAAAAAGGGATCTTCGATGAGGTGATGGAATTCAAATAGCGATTCAGGTACTTGTTTCGTAACTTGGACGGTATAACGACCATCAACAAAGATTGCCGCTCTTTTTTGCGTTATAACCGCAACTCCAGCTGAGCCGGTAAAGCCGGTTGCCCAATAAAGGCGTTCATTGTGTGCTGGAATATACTCACCTAAGTATTCATCTTCGTGTGGGACAATAAAAGCGTCGAGATCATTTTCAACTAACCACTGGCGAATTGATGATATCCTTTCAAAGGTAAGCTCGTGCATAGTCATTGTTCCTCATAGATTAAAAAGTAAGCGGTAAATGTGATAATCAGCAAAATATAAGCTACGCTTTTTTAAGGACGCTATCAAATCAAAAACAAAGCTTAAAAATGAAAAAAAGAATATAAAAAGACTTTGTTGAAAAAGCGGACTAATATTATTACGAGAGATTCACTTACGGTGTTAGACTATTTTTATTATCGCAATATACCAAGTATATTGCGCATCGTTAATGCACCTCTCAAATATTCTAACCACCCATATTTGGAATGATAAAGCATGTCAATGACAACCTATGAAATGGCTCGTTTGCTAGAGCAAATGGAAGAATCTCCAGAGAAGGTTATGTTCGGAAAAGTACTGATTGAGCTTGGTAATCAGAGTAGTGAGCGAGTTCGTAGTGCTGCAAAACAAGTACCAGTTCCGGTTCTACGTGATCTTGTTTATCAGTTTAATCAAGTTATTGACTCTAGAAAAAATGAGCAAATCGACACATTGGCTAAAGAGATCGCTGACAAAGGAATCTCGGCAGAAGAATTGCTAAATTATCTCAATAAATAATGGCTACAACAGTCTCATAGAATAGTATGACACAATCTAATAGTTCATTATGGGTTTACATTTCTATTGATAGGGTTTTGTAAGCTAATTAATGTTTCGGTAGACTGAACTTCATTAATTGTCTGAAGTTTATCAATTAAAACATATTGCAGTTCTTCAATTGAGCGGCACATCAACTTGGCAAAAATATTATAAGCCCCCGTGGTATAGTAAGCTTCTACCACTTCATCTAAAGCATTTAACTTTTCTAAAGCCGAATGATAATCTCGAGCAGCATTTAGGTTAATTCCAATGAAGCAACATACGTCGTATCCAAGCTTTTTAGTGTTTACGACCACTTCCGTTTTTTGAATAATGTCGGCAGATTTCATTTTCTCGATGCGAACATGGATTGTCGCTGGACTAACGTTGAATTTCTTTGCCATTTCTGCATAAGGTGTACGGGCATCGTCCATCAATATCTTCAAAATAGCACGATCGAGATCGTCAAGTTTCGCTGTCGTATTGGAATGCATCATTATTCCTTGATGTTCGAGTTAAATGACAGTATGTAATGACTAGTGTAACAAAGCGAATAAAATTGTTAAGTATAAAGCGTGAGAACAGGCGTCAAATACCCTATGGTATAGGCTTGTTTCGATATATAGAGCAATGCTCTACCTGTACCACTAGAATGAGTTAGGAAGAAATTGTGCACATTCAATTAGTCTGTGAACGTTTAGGTGGAGAGGCTTACCTCCAGCAGCTCTCCGAGAAATGGGGCTTAGAGCATCATAACGATAGCTTATTTGCTTTAGTTTTAACGGAAACCCAATTGGAATTGCGCAAACTTGATGAGCGTAAGCTTGGCGCAATATGTGTGGATTTTGTTGGTGGATCCGTTGCGCATAGGCGGAAGTTTGGAGGAGGAAAAGGGCAGGCAATTGCAAAAGCTACAGGTCTAAATAAGGGGGTAACACCTTCGGTTTTAGATGCAACTGCTGGCTTGGGGCGGGACGCGTTTGTGTTGGCATCTATGGGCTGTAAGGTTGATATGATTGAACGTCACCCGGTAGTAGCTGCCATTCTTGATGATGGTTTGTCGCGTGCTAAGCATGATGGAGAGATCGGGGAATGGGTCAGTGAAAGAATAACGATGATTCACCGCTCTAGTCATGATGCGCTTATATCACTGCTTGATGATTCCACTTATTCTCGTCCAGATGTTGTTTATTTGGACCCTATGTACCCACATCCAGAAAATAGAAAAAAACAGGCATTAGTTAAGAAAGAGATGCGCGTATTTCAATCCTTGGTCGGGGAGGATAGCGATGCAGACAAGCTATTGAACCCAGCGTTAACTCTTGCAACAAAAAGAGTTGTGGTTAAACGCCCAAGTTATGCTCCTTGGTTAGATGATCTACGACCTTCTATGACCATTGAAACGAAGAAAAATCGATTTGACGTTTACGTCAATGCAGCTATGACTTAGTCTAAATTGTATCGAGAATAGATGGGCAACCAAAAGTACTATCAGATCGGGATTAACGACGCGGATAGTACTTTTAGTTTAAACCACTATTATAAAGAGTGTTGTTGGTAGTAAGTGCTTACTTGGGGTTGTGTTCAACTCGAGATTTAACCCAAGTTTGATTAAACCAAAGCGAAAATACAATGATTGCTCCGCCAATCGATAAACTGACAAGATCTACGTCTCGATTCCAAATGACGATGTTAACGATTAGCCCTGCCGGAACTAAAACGTTATTCATGATAGCAAGAGCCCCAGAGTTGACCATACAAGCTCCTTTATTCCATACGAAATATCCTAGACCAGAAGCGATCACACCAAGGTATGTCAATATTCCCCACTGAACGTAGGTCGTTGGGAGTTTTTCCAAGCTGCCAAATAATATGAATGCGATCGTGGCAACAACCAGTGCTCCAAGGTAGAAAAAACCGAACACACTGTGCTGTGGTAGATGAGTATTGTCTTGCTCCATAACTCGTTTATAGGCCACCTGACCAATTGCGAAACATAAGTTAGCCGCCTGAACGACGAGAAATCCTACGATGAAGTCTTGGTTAATATCCGTTCTCTTTATGAACATGGCACCCATAACCGCAATTACGGCAGTGAGTAAGTACCATGGAGAAAACCTTTTTCTCAAGGCATCGTAAATCAATGTTACGTAAATTGGTGTGAAAACAGTAAAGAGCAAAACTTCTGGGACGGAAAGTAGTAAGAAGGATTTGTAATAGAAGCAGTACATTAATCCCAACTGAACTCCACCAATAGCCATTAGTTTTATAGCTAATGATTTTGGCACTTGTTTGAATTTAATGAAGGGAAAGAAGATTAGACTGGCTAATGCGACGCGCATAAGCACCGAAAACCAAGAATCAACCTGACCGGCGAGGTAAACACCGATCAGACTAAATGAGAATGCCCATAAGAGGGTAACAGCAGAAAGATAAGCCATGAAATTACAGTAGTTAGTGAATCATGGCGGCAGTCTATCTAAGTTTTGGAAATTCGTCAGTCTTTTAATGGGACGATTAACATATCTACTGGAGAACAGTTTATTAAGAGCTTAGTCGAGGAGAGAAGTTTGCTCCAAAAATCTTGGTGATGTCCACATACGATCAAGTCGACATTGTGAGCCTCTATACACTCACATATTTCATTACTTAAATCGCCACTCCCAACATAAGTGCTTTCAATTGGGTAATCGGCTTCTTTTGCGAGTGCTGCGAGAGCCTGTTTGGACGCTTCAGCCGATTGGTGTTGAGTTTCTATTAAATTGATATCGATAAGTCCAGAATATAGATCGCTGTAATGAACATCAATATGAATAAATGAAACTTTCGAGTCTAAGGCTTTGGCAAGAAATGTCGCTTTTTTAACCAAAGTACTGCTTTCATCAGAAAGATCTACCGCGACTAAAATATGTTCATAGTTCATTGTATCGACTCCTATTTGAGAACTCTTTTTTACTCTAGCATTATGAAACAAGAATAATTGTTGTGAGGATCAAACTTTACCTTAAGACTCGAGATCATTTCGTGACTTCAAGAGGGTGACTTGCATTAATTTAGTATCAAAATTCTAATTATTTGATATAGAAATATTTATGTCATTGCGGTTCGTTTCATACAGCGCTCAACTTAACAATTCGATAACATCATGCTAACGCTTTAGTGGTGGAAATGATAAGATCAGTGTTATATTGTTTAACCATAAAATGCGATAACTAGGAGCTAAAATGCTATCAGCAACGATGGTTGATCAATTAAATGATCAAATAAATCTCGAATTCTTCTCATCCAATCTATACTTACAAATGAGTGCTTGGTGTGAAGATAAAGGCTTCGAAGGCGCAGCAGCCTTTATGCGTATACATGCAGCCGAAGAAATGGAACATATGCAGCGTTTATTTACTTACGTAAGTGAAACTGGATCGTTGCCAATTCTAGGAAGTATTGAAGCGCCAAAGTATGAATTTGAAAGCTTGGGAGATGTATTTCGCGAGACTTATGAACATGAGCAAATGATTACAGAAAAAATTAATCAATTGGCTCATGCGGCGTTTACAACACAAGATTACTCCACCTTTAATTTTCTTCAATGGTACGTTGCAGAACAACATGAGGAAGAGAAGTTGTTTAAAGGTATTTTAGATAAAATTGAGCTTGTTGGCGAAGACGGCAAAGCGCTGTTCTTCATTGATAAAGACTTAGCTGTTATGGCTACTAAAGGTTCATCTTCAGTGATGGATGCTTCAGAAGAATAGACAATCTAAGAGATCAATACATGGTTCGTCTTTTCTCTGAACACCTCATGAAGGTTAAGGGGGAAAATATGATCAGTGTAGACTTGATTTTATTTACTTTGATGTTAGTAACGTTAGTTAATTTTGCACGTTATCTGACGACGCTTCGTTCACTTATTTATATCATGAGGGAAGCTCATCCGCTGCTGTATCAACAAGTTGATGGCCGTGGTTTTTTTTCCACACATGGGAATATGACAAAGCAGGTACGTCTGTTTCATTATTTGAAAAGCAAAGAGTATCTTCATCATCATGATGAGCTGTTTATTGGCAAATGTGAACGAGTTAGACAGTTGTTTGTACTATCTATGTCGCTCTTCGGAGTCACTATGTTTGGCGCATTTATTCTCTGAGTAACTTAGGTTAATTGGCAAACTATAGGTTTGTGAGTACAATGATCGTCAATTCAATAAAGGATGTGCCCCGAGCGCATCCTTTTTTATTTCAAGAGAGTTGACGATGAAAGAGCAAGTAGATGTGGTCGTTATAGGAGCTGGCGCTGCAGGGTTAATGTGCGCAGCACAAGCCGGTAAGCGTGGCCGTGATGTTCTAATGCTTGATCACGGTAAAAAGCCAGGTAGAAAGATTCTGATTTCAGGTGGTGGCCGTTGTAATTTCACCAACTATGATGTGTCATCAAATAACTACCTCAGCTCTAACCCTCATTTCGTTAAATCAGCGCTTTCCCAATATACGAATTGGGACTTTATTGGTTTAGTTTCTGATTACGGGGTTGCCTATGAAGAGCGCGAACATGGTCAATTGTTCTGTTTAGATAGTGCCAAGGACATCGTCAATGTTTTACTGAAAGAATGTGATATTCCGACGGTAGATGCTTGTTATCAAGTTGATGTACAAACCATTAATAAGACTCCAACCGGATTTGATATCACCGTAAATGGCCGTAAAGTCAGCTGCCTGTCACTAGTGGTTGCTACTGGTGGTTTATCCATGCCTAAGCTTGGCGCAACACCATTTGGCTACAAAGTTGCTGAGCAATTTGGGTTGAACGTTAACCCAACAAAAGCAGCACTCGTTCCCTTTACACTGCATGTGAAAGATAAAGAGCAACTTGTGGAACTCTCTGGTATTTCCATCCCAGCAGAAATAACCTCCAAAAGTGGAACTGTTTTTAACGAAGCTTTGTTATTTACCCATCGAGGTATATCTGGGCCAGTCGTGCTCCAAATATCCTCTTATTGGCTTCCTGGAGAGCCTTTATCGATAAACTTGGTTCCTAATGATGACATCGAGCAACTATTAAATCAGAGCTTAGAAGCACACCCAAATCAGTCGTTGAAAAATACTTTATCCAAGGTTTTACCGAAACGTTTACTCGACGTGTTAATCAATCGAAATGAGCTGGTGGATAAACCGTTAAAGCAGTTTAATGCTAAAGAATTTTCCGAGGTTGTTACGCAATTAGAACAATGGATTATTGCTCCTAATGGTACTGAGGGCTATCGTACCGCTGAAGTTACACTAGGTGGGGTTGATACCGATGCAATTTCATCAAAAACCATGGAGTGTAAACACGTCCCTGGACTCTATTTTGTAGGTGAAGTGCTAGACGTTACCGGCTGGCTTGGAGGCTATAATTTCCAGTGGTGTTGGTCTAGTGGTTGGGTTGCGGGGCAGAGAGCGTAGTAAGATACGGCCCTTTTTATCGTTGTAGCCCCTAGAGTGGCTCTCTATTGATTTTTTAGGGTCAAAAGAGAGCCGAGATATTTCTTGAATTTTTGTCGGCTACATCGAGCCTTCTACTGATTTTTTATCTTTGTTAAACCATGAGGATAACTTCTTGACCCATTGTTCACTTTCATGATGCACCAATAATAAAGATGGAACCAATATTAGGGTGATTATAGTTGCAAACAAAATTCCGTATGCCAGAGAGGCTGCGGCTGGTTTCAAGAATTGCGCTTGAACGGAAGTCTCAGCTAACAAAGGCATCAAACCGGCAAAGGTGGTAATCGATGTTAGAAAGACCGCTCTTAAACGGCTAGTACAAGCCTCAACAATCGCCTGTTTTACTTCCATTCCTCTCTCACGCACAAGCTCGTTGTAACGAGATACCAGCAGTAAACTGTCGTTTACTACCACACCGCTCAACGCTAGTACGCCATTTAATGAAAGAATGCTTATGGTTAAACCGCTCGCATAATGCCCCAAAATCGCCCCGACAATACCAAACGGAATTGCAGTCATGATTAGCAATGGTTGGATATAAGAGCGTAATGGTATTGCAATTAGTGCGTAGATGCCGATAAGCGCGAGTACAAACACATTCTTCATCGAGTTTGTTGTCTCCGCTTGTTGCTCTGCTTCCCCTGCGAACTCAATGATTAAACTAGGGTATTTTTCTAATAGATCGGGAACAATCTCGCTTTTGACTCGATTGACCAGTTCGTTTGCCGCAATAACATCCTTATCAACAGCAGAGCTAACATATACCGCTCTCAGGCTATCAATACGAGTGATACTGGTTTGTTGGTATTCTGAGTGCACTTTAACAACAGAGCTAAGAGGAACCACACTGCCATCATCCGTTCTAATTCTAGCTTCCATAATATCTGCTAGCGTTTGACGGCTTTCTTGTGGGTATCGAACCCGAACTCGAACTTCATCTTTATTGCGTTGGAACTTCTGAACTGTTGACCCACCAAATGCGCGCAATATCTGACTTGCAACACCAGATGTATCAAGCCCCATAGCTCGGCCCTGTTCGGTTAATTCGAAGCGATATTGAGGCTCCGCTGGAGTCAAGTTGTCTTCTATACCGCTCACACCTTTTATTTGAGCTAATTTAGCTTTTAGCTCTCTGCCAGCAGCAAGAACTGTATCAGTGTCGTACGCTTTTATCTCAGCTTTAAATGCATCTATCACTCGGCGTCTAGAGATGAAATCTAGCTTATTGATGCCTTCTGGCAAGCCTGATAACTTACGCCACTCTTGTGATAGCTCTCTTGAGCCATACACACTATCACTATTTATTGACACTGTGACTGTACCGCTACTATCGCTTTCAGAAAGCACTTGTAAACTTAATATTTCACTGTCTTCAGAGCCATATTTTTTGACTAAGTTCGCATCGGCTTCTATTACTTTTTGTTCCAAAAGCAACATAGCGGCTTCCGTCTGGCCAAAGCTGGCATCATCGTACATATCAACAGACGCTGAGACAGTATCTCCTTCAATACTTGGGAAAAATGAAACGCCAACTTTACCACTCAAAGGAAGCCCTATCACAATCACCATCATTGACATAAACAGTATCAAAACGGCATAACGAAACTCCAGAGCTAAGCCGATCATACGGGTGTAAATGACATCATCAAACCACTGTAAGCCACTATCTGCACCATGTTGAATCCGATTCCAAAGGTTTTTGCCTTGTTTACGGTGTGTGTTGAGGTGAGCAAGGTGCGAAGGCAGAATTAATTTCGATTCCACTAATGATAAAAGCAAACAAATCGTCACCACTGTCGCAAACTGAGCGTATATTTCACCTAATCGACCTTCGACATTTGAAATAGCGAAAAAAGCCACAACGGTTGTTAGTACACCGAAGATTGTAGGCACGGCAACCTTTAAGGTGCCCCGTACTGTATTTTCGAGTGTATCTCCTTCTTTTCGTCTCGTGGAGTAGATACTTTCTCCGACTACAACTGCATCATCGACAACGATTCCTAACGCCATGATGAAACCAAAGGTGGTCATTTGGTTTATGGTCAAGCCGACAAATGTATCGGTCATAAAGTAAAGAGTGCCGAAAAAGACAAATGGAAGGCCGACGGCCACCCAAAATGCAACGCGTAAATTCAAGAATAAAGCGAGAATGATAAAGACCATCGCAATACCAGAAACGGCATTTTTTACCAGCAGAGAGAGTCGGTCTTTAATCAAGAGGCTGGAGTCATACCATGTTGTTAGTTCCACATTCTTGGGCAGTAAGTTGCGAGAATGCCAATCAGCAACAACTTCATTAGCTTGTTCTGCTATTTTGGTTACATCGCCATATTCATCCATGACGATCTCGATTGCCATACCCGGAAATTGGTTGTAGCGAGAGAGTGCGTAACTGTCTTCCTCGAATGTTTCTTTAACGGATGCGACATCACCAAGGTAAATTTGGGTTCCATCTTCAAGAGTGAGCAGTTGGATAGCTGAGAACTCTTCCATCTGATAGGCTTGTTGAGAGGTCTTTAGACGAACGACCTTCTCTTTGTTACGTAAGCTCGTTGAAACAGAACTCGTTGACTCGGCATTAATCGCGTCAGAAACATCACTTAAGGTGAGCCCATACCCTTGTAGCTTCGCTTCATCAACTTCAACCGAGATCATTGGATCCAATGTCCCTTTGATGTCGAGTTCACGTATTGCTGGCTTACTAAGTAGATCGGCCTTGAGTGTTTCAGCTAACGCTTGAAAGGTGGAACGGTCAGCTTCTCCATAGAACTGAACCCAAATTGCATGTTCTTCTCTTGTGGCTTTTTCTATGGTTGGTTTTTCAGCTTCAGACGGAAAGTTATTGATGGCATCAACATTGCTCTTAATGTCATCATATAGCGTGTCGAGATCGTAATCGCTGGTTTTTTCAATGACGACCATGCTACCACTGGCCGTTGACGTTGAGGTAATACGCTCGATGCCAGCAACACTTTCTAAAGATTCTTCAATTTTTATCGCAAGTCCTTCTTCGGCTTGCTCTGCATCACCACTATCATAGGTAACACCAACGGTGACTCTATCTGGGGCTAAACTGGGGAACGCCTCTTTTCGCAAATCACTTAAAGACATCACGCCGATAATAATCGTGCCCAATAGTAAGAGGTTTGCAGCTACCGAATTGCGGGCAAACCAACCGATAATACCGTCACCAGAACTTGCTTTTCCAACACTCATAGTTAACCTTCCTGCTTAGGTGACACACGCATACCCGGAACATAACTGCTTAAAGGACGTTTAACGACATCCGCAGAAGTTTTGCCTTCAATGGGTAATACATAAACAGAACCAGACTTTTCAAATAATTTGTTAGCAGCAACTTTGGCTAGCGTACCTTCTGAAGTAATAAACCAAATATCACCATCTTGTGAGATAGCTGATGCTGGTAGTTCCCATGTATTATCTAATGTTTTACCTGAAATAAGCGCTTTAACAAACGTACCAGGATACAAGCCAACATCGCTATCTAATGGGGTGTCAACTGTCACAATTAAAGAGCGCTGGCGTGTAGAAGAGTCAATATGTTGCTCGATACGCGAGACGTAACCATTCCATTGCTGATTGCCTTCAGAGCTCAATAATTGAACTGGCCATTTAGGTGTGTTTTTGTTAGATAATGTCGCGTTAGAAATGTCTGGGAGATTGTTCCATTGGCTGGCTGAAAGTGGAATTTCTATCTCAGCTTGGTCAACACTATAGAGTGTTGCCACTGTTGTTCCCGCGGTTACATAGCTACCCGGTTGAATATTCGTATTTACGATCAGAGAATCAAAAGGCGCTCGTATTACTGTTTTGTTGAGATCACTTTGCGCTTTTTTGAGACTGATTTCGGCATTTTCAAGTTCGGCTTTTGCTACGGCTAATTGCGGTTCGCGAAGCACTAGTGCGGAACTCGGTTCACCTTTGAGCCCTGAGCGCTTCCATTCAACTTGAGCTTGATTACCTTGACGTTCTTCTTCCAAGTAGTCTTGTTTTTCTTGAGCTAGATCGGATTTTGCTTGTACTACTGCTTGCTGGTAAGAAATACTCTCGATTCGAGCGAAAATATCGCCTTTCTTCACCACTTTTCCTGACTCAAACTGAGAGGCTGTTGAGGTAATGCGCCCGGAGACTTCTGCACTGAATTCTACACTGTATTTTGCGGAGGCTTCACCATAGCCAGTGATCAGAGCCTCATAGGAATTGGACTCAGCATGAACCACTACCACACTAGGTATCGCAACTTGATTTTGTAGCGATTTTGCCCTGTTGCTCTTTGAGGCGTCATTAGGAGCGGGTAATTCTTGCTGTGAAGCCCCTGCTGGTGGAGCGCCATTACCTGTTCGTCCTCCTTTACCTTCTGGCATATCTTTAACAGTAACGGCAACGGCACCCGCTAGAAATACTACCGATAATAAGGTTACAACAATTGGTAAAGGTTTTATATTCATTGGTTAACTCCTAGGCCTAGCGCAAGGCCCAAATCAATTCGGTTAGTCAGTCTTTCGTACTGAACTTGAGCAAGTTGAGACTTAATATCAAAAGTGTTTTCTTGAATACTAACAAGATCGTAGATGTCTACGAGTCCCTGTTGATATTTATCTTTGTAGCTTTCAAAACTGCGTAATGCACTTTCTAATGCTTCGGTATAATGCTGCTCTTGCAAGCCTAATGATCGTTCTTGACCAATTGCATCATCCACCTCATTTGCTGCTGTTAATAATGTATCTTGATAGTTCCAATATGCTGTCTGTTGGATTAATTCTGCTTGTTTAGCTTCATTTTTCAGTTTTCCACCATCAAATATTGGAGCTGAAAGTTGGCCTAATAAACTCCAAATTGGATTGGTAAATAGTGCATCACTAAAAGAGTATGCGGAATCACTTACGGCCAGATTTAAATTTAAGGAGGGCAGGCGATCTTTATGTGCTGCACTGGTTCTCAGTTTTTCTGCCTCAAGGGTATACATTGCACTTTTTACATCAGGTCGATTTGCAATGGTTTGATCTGGAAGAGAAGCGAGCGGTATCATTACTTCAGAAAATTCAGCAGGAATATTGTATGAGATGTTCTTGTTGACCTGACCTAAGGTTAACGTCAATGCTCTTTGATACTGTGCCAATAACTCATTGTATTCAGTTAAGGTCGAGCGCGTAACGGCGCTGTTGGTTCTTGCTGTATCAAGATCTTCAAGATCCCCTAAACCGGAGCGATATCTTTCTAAGATCAAACTTTCAATATCATCTAACAATTCAAGATAAGTACTCTCTATCTCGATTTTCTGCTTTTGTAAGCTAATTTGTAGCCATGAGCGCATTATATTGGCGGCTAATGCATTTTTTGCATTCTGAAGATCCGCACGACTGGCGGCTATGTCTTTGTTTGCTGCATTGACTTGATCGCCAATCTTATTCCAAAAGTCAATTTCCCAACTAACGGAGAGCTCATTGCTGTAAGAGTCGCTACTTTTATTATCATCGTTAACTGATGATGCCGCGCTTAAATCCGGTAATCTATCACTGGCAGTAATGCCTTTTTCAGCATATGCGACTTTTAGAGCTAAAATCGTTTGCTGTAAACTTGGATTCGATGCCATAGCTTGATCAATCAGTGCATTTAATTCAGGAATACTCATGAGTTGCGTCAGCTCGGTTTGTTCCGTCGCTTCAGTGCTCTGATCGGCCCACTCAGGAATTTCCTTAACTGAGTTTTGCGCTACCGCAACATAATCTTGTTCCGATTGACTCGCACAACCTGAAAGTAGAGCTATCGCTGCTAGGATAAAAGTCGACTGTCGGTAATAATAAGAACCCATTATGTTTTCCTTTGTTGATATTGCTGAGAAAAATTACATCAGGTTGGGTTAAGACTCGGTTAATTTCGTACTAAGGCTGTAGCACGTAATATACATATTTATAAATTTTTGTTGTCACGTAAAGGGTTGGAATTAATCGTTAAGTTTAGTTGTTTTAATTATTACGAGCCTTTAACTTTACGTTTTCTTACGTTTGCGTTGCTGAATAATGAGTCCAGCGATGATAAAGAATAGTCCAATCGGTGTGGCTGGGGGGATTTCTTCTCCAACAATCTTGTTGAGTAAGATCAGGGAGATAAAAGGCGAAATAAAAATGAGGTTACTGATTTTTGCAGTATTGTTCGTTAGTTTTAAGGCACTCAACCATAAAATGAAAGTGATCCCCATTTCGAACAACCCAACATAAGTGACACTAAGCCAGCCAAATTTATCGATATGATTCCAACTTTCTCCTTCCCACCATGCAAGCCCTGCACAAAATGGCAATGCAATTGAAAACCCAAGTAGTACGCTAATCACAGGATCAGCGGTATTTTTGGTATTTAAAATCCAATAACCCGCCCAAAGTAGAGTTGAAAGTAAGGCTAGGCTAACTCCGAGAGGGCTATCAAATTTCAGTGTGAGTAATTGCCCTTGAGTTGCAATAATGATGACGCCAAAGTAGCAAAGAAGAGCGGCTATATAGTCTTGAGGTCGAATACGTTGTCCTAGTACTAGCGCCGCCATAAAGGTTAGCGTTATTGCCCAACTGTAATTAATGGTTTGAGCTTGAGAAGCAGGAAGTAGCGCATAAGCTTTAAATAAAATTAGGTAGTAAGCTAACGGGTTAATTAGGCCGAGAATAAAAAAGTATTTGGGGCTTTTCATTAACGTAGGGATGACTTGACTAAGCTTTCCTTGCGCTTTGCAGATGATGAGCAAAGCCAACGTGGAAACGCCAGATGCAACGGTTAGCATCTGTATTGGCGTGAATTGAGATAGAGTCAGTTTGAAGGCGGTGGCTACTGTAGACCATAATAATACCGCTGCGAGAGCAAAGGTCATCGCTCGCTTTTCATTCATAGTTTACATCGTTTTAATTGAATATACGTTATGTTGCCGTGAAACTAGTTCGCTTGTCTAGTGCTACATTTCAGTTATTTAGTGCCAGTAAAAAGTGAAAAGCTGGACATTTATCCAGTATCTGAATACCATTTTGATATGCATTTAGCCTAGGAACCTTATCTATGATGAGTTGGATTGTTGAGCACCAGCAATTTTTGATTACGATTTTAAGCAGCGGCTTCATTATGGGTGGGGTGGTTTTTATTTGGCTTAGCCAGAAGGCTCGATTTCAACAGCGGCAATGGGAGTTGCAACTTGAAAATACTCAGCAACTGAATCAACAGCACGTTGATCAGTTAAGCAGAGAGTTGGCTCAAGCTCAAAGCGAACTGAATGAGTTGGATCAGGAGCGTGACAAAGCGGCATTTGAACTGCAACAGGTCCACGGCAAGTGGGCTGCGACTGTGGAAAAATTGCGATATTTTGAGGAAGTAAAACGCGAACGTCACGAGTATATGGAAGAGTTGGCTCTACTGCGAGAGCAAAACGCCAAGCTCGACTCAAAAAATCGAGAGCAGCAAGCGCGTTTTGATTTGCAATTGGAATCAAGCCAGGAAAAGTTACTGCTTTTGGAAAACGCTGAAGAGAGGCTAAAGCAGCAATTTGAACATTTGGCTAACCAACTATTTGAGGTAAAAACTGCAAAAGTCGATCAACAGAACAAACAGAGCCTTGATGGACTATTAACACCACTCAAAGAGCAAATTGAAGGCTTTAAGAAACAAGTAAATGATAATTTTAGCCATGAAGCCAAAGAGCGCCATACCCTCGTCCATGAATTAAAAAACCTACAACGGCTGAATGAGCAGATGTCAAAAGAAGCGCTCAACTTAACTCAGGCGTTAAAAGGTGACAATAAACAGCAAGGGAATTGGGGAGAAGTCGTCCTCGCGAGAGTTTTAGCTGAATCTGGTTTGAGAGAAGGCCATGAATACCATACGCAAGTTAGCTTGCAAGATGAAGCTGGGAAGCGCTATCAACCCGACGTTATCGTCAACTTACCTCACGATAAACAAGTCGTTATTGATTCCAAAATGGCACTACTGGCGTACGAACGGTATTTTCACGCAGAGACAAATCAGCAAAAAGAAAAGGCGTTGAATGATCATATACTTGCTTTGAGAGCACATATTAAAGGCCTTAGTTTAAAGGATTACCATAAGCTAAAAGGTATTTCGAGCCTCAATTATGTGCTGATGTTTATTCCAGTAGAACCCGCTTTTCAGGTAGCAATTCAAGCTGCGCCCAATTTGGTCAAAGAGGCGATGGAAAATAATATTATTTTGGTTAGTCCAACAACACTGCTAGTAGCCCTTCGTACCATTGATAATCTATGGCGCAATGACAAGCAAAATCATAATGCCAAGGTGATAGCGAATAAAGCCAGTAAGCTATATGACAAATTACGTTTATTTGTGGATGATATGGAGCAACTTGGCGCTTCTTTAGAAAAAGCAAACCAATATCATCAAGGGGCTATGAATAAGCTGACGACGGGAAGAGGGAACGTAATTGGACAAGCAGAAAGTTTTAAAGAACTTGGTGTCGAAGTTAAGCGCTCAATATCTTCTAAGTGGGCTGATGCTTCTCAACAAAATGCTTTAGTTGAAAATGCCGCTATCACGGAAAGACAAGAAGCTGAGGATAAAGTAAACTAGATTAAAACTGCATGAGGTAGGTTTCTGGTTTTGTTTAAAAAACCACCCATGCTACGTTCAGTACTATTTGAATGGTAGGTATCGAGTGCAACAAGAAAAAGTAGTAGACGACCAAGAAACAACGCATTTTGGTTTTGAAACGGTAGCAAAAGAAGAGAAAGTTCAGAAAGTCGCCGAAGTTTTTCATTCTGTTGCTGCAAAGTACGACATGATGAATGACTTGATGTCAGGTGGAGTACATCGGCTCTGGAAGCGCTATACCATTGACTGTAGTGGCGTGCGACGTGGTCAACGCATTCTTGATCTTGGTGGTGGTACTGGTGATCTGACAGCGAAGTTTTCTCGTATTGTTGGTGAAACCGGTCATGTCATCTTGGCAGATATTAACAATTCAATGTTGAACGTTGGCAGGGATAAGTTACGCGATAGTGGTATTGTCGGGAATGTTCACTATGTACAAGCTAATGCGGAAGAACTGCCATTCCCAGATAACTATTTTGACTGTATCACCATTAGTTTTTGTTTACGCAATGTGACCGATAAAGATGCGGCTATTCGATCGATGTATCGTGTGTTAAAGCCGGGTGGGCGCTTGTTAATCCTTGAGTTCTCTAAACCAATTCTAAAACCTTTATCGAAGATTTATGATAATTATTCATTCCACATTTTACCCAAGATGGGACAGGTTATTGCGAATGATGCGGACAGTTATCGCTATTTGGCGGAATCGATTCGAATGCATCCTGATCAAGAAACATTGAAAGGAATGATGGATAATGCTGGGTTTGATAACACCATGTATTTTAATCTGACAGGCGGAATTGTTGCCTTGCACCGTGGCTATAAATTTTAAGGGGTCTTGTATGCCGGTGACACCGCTGATTACTGCATCCATTGAAGTCGTATTAAATAGATTGATTCAAGATGATCCAGCTTTAGGGCGCCAACTTGCTCGAATGAAAGGTAAAGTCATTCAACTTCATTTAAAAGAATTATCGATGACGCTTACTTTTGTATTTAGTCAGCAAATCGATGTTCTAGCGGACTATGAAGGGGATCTTGATTGTTATCTTTCACTTTCTCTAGCCACTTTGCCTCAGCTAAAAGAACAAGCCAATATCACTCAATTGATTAAGCAAGATAAGTTAATTCTTGAAGGTGATATGCAGCTTGCTCAAAAGTTTGCCCAATTAATGAGCGACAGTAAGCCGGATTTAGAAGAGTGGCTTTCGAGGTTAACTGGTGATGTGGTGAGTCATACACTATGCCGAGGGGTTAAATCGGTGAATGCTACGCTAAAATCGTCGATGAAAAAGCATCAATCTCATTTGGCTCAGGCTATTACAGAAGAATGGCGCATTGCTCCAGCGCCTTTAGAGATCGCCCACTTTTGCGATCAGGTCGATGATGTTGCGAGTCAATTTGCACGGATTGAGTCACGTTTTCGAACAATCACGGATAAAGTATGAATCTCAGTGAAGTGAAGAGACTATATCGAATTGTAAAAGTACAGCTTGAGTATGGGCTTGATGAGTTATTACCCGATCACCAGTTGCTTAAAACCCCTCTTCTGGCACGCAAAATGTTATTTTGGTTGCACAATCAGCATCCAGAAAAACCAATAGGAGAGAGGCTCAAAGCCGCGTTGCAAGAGCTTGGTCCGGTCTGGATTAAGTTTGGTCAAATGATGTCGACTCGTCGTGATCTTTTCCCTCCCCATATTGCTGATGAATTAGCTCTTCTCCAAGATAAGGTTGCCCCTTTTGATGGAAAACTAGCAAAAGCCCAAATTGAAGAGTCGATGGGAGGCCCTGTTGAAACATGGTTTGACGACTTTGATATTGAACCTCTTGCCTCTGCTTCTATTGCTCAAGTTCATACTGCAAAGCTGAAGTCCAATGGTCGAGAAGTGGTCATTAAGGTGATTCGTCCGGATATTCGCCCTGTAATAACCGCGGATATTAATTTGATGTATCGTATGGCTCGTATTGTCTCCAAAGCGTTACCTGAAGCTCGACGCCTAAAGCCTGTCGAAGTTGTTCGCGAATATGAGAAAACGTTATTGGATGAATTGGACCTACGTTTAGAAGCGGCGAATGCGATTCAACTGCGTCGAAACTTCACTAATAGTGAAGAACTCTATGTCCCTGAGGTTATTTCTGAGCTTAGTAATAAAAATGTCATGGTTTCTGAGCGAATATATGGCATTCAGGTTTCCGATATTGAAGGGTTAAATGATAACGGAACTGATATGAAGTTGCTTGCCGAGCGTGGCGTTAGTGTATTTTTCACTCAAGTGTTTCGTGATAGCTTCTTTCATGCAGATATGCACCCTGGAAATGTTTTTGTTAACCCAAATCATCCAGAAAACCCACAGTGGATCGGCTTAGATTGTGGGATTGTAGGAACCTTAAACAAAGACGATAAACGCTATTTGGCCGAGAACCTTCTCGCTTTTTTCAATCGAGATTATCGCAGAGTAGCGCAATTGCATGTGGACTCAGGTTGGGTACCATATGATACCAATATAGATGAGTTTGAATCGGCGATTCGAGTCGTGTGTGAACCTATTTTCGCAAAGCCCTTATGTGAAATTTCATTTGGTCATGTGTTACTTAACCTGTTTAAAACTGCACGTCGGTTTAATATGGAAGTTCAGCCACAGTTAATCTTATTGCAGAAAACACTGTTGTATGTCGAAGGGTTAGGGCGTCAGCTTTATCCACAACTTGACCTATGGTCAACGGCAAAACCATTTTTGGAAAAATGGATGATGGATCAAATGGGGCCAAGTGCCGTGATTAATGCAATCAAAGATAAAGCGCCATTGTGGGCTGAGAAGCTGCCGGAATTGCCGGAGTTAGTATATGAGAGCTTACAACAAAGTCGATTGATGAGTCAGCGAGTTGATAAAATTTATCAAAGCTATACTCAGACGAGCCGCAACCAAACAACAGGGCGTTTCTTTTTTGGTGTCGGCGCGACGTTGATCCTCTGTGCTGTGATTTTATTAGAGGGTAAATATTCTGACTTTTCTCTCATATTGGGAGGCGTGGGCATCGCAGCTTGGTTATTTAGTTGGCGTAGTTATTGTTACAAATAGAATTTGTGTTATAAGTTATTATCCGATTTTAGCGAATATATGAGGAAAGGTAGATTTTATGGGTATGAGTATTTGGCAACTGGCTATTATTGCAGTTATTGTTGTACTGTTATTTGGTACTAAAAAGCTTCGTGGTTTAGGCGGCGATCTTGGCGGTGCTGTGAAAGGATTCAAAAAAGCAATTGCTGATGAACCTCAAAGCAAAGAGAAAGACGCAGACTTTGCCGAAAATAACCTAGAAGATAATGCTAAGTCGGCTGAATTCAGCGACAAAAAAGATAAAGAGTAGACTTTATTGTGTTTGATATAGGCTTTTGGGAGTTAGTGCTTATTTCGGTGGTCGCTCTTGTCGTATTAGGGCCAGAACGTCTACCTCATGCGATTCGTACCGTATCGAGAACGATTAATGGTGCCAAGCGTATGGCCAATAGCGTGAAAGACGAGCTTGCTCATGAGCTTAAAATTCAAGAGTTGCACGAAAATTTGCGCAAGGCTGAAGAGACGGATTTAGCGAATCTTTCCCCGGAACTTCACGAGTCTGTTGAAGCACTAAAAAAGGCGGCACAAGATGTACAGAGGCCTTATTCAAAACCTCCTGAACAAGCAGAAAGTACTTCCCAACCAAAGAAAGATACTTCTAACGCCGAGTAACTTTGGTTTCATTGATACAGCGACGAGGCTCTCATGTCCACCTCAGAACAAGGACTTCCTTTAATTGGCCACCTGCTGGAGTTGCGCAATCGCTTATTGCGTAGCATCGTTGCAGTATTGGTTATTTTTGTTTGTTTGGTTTATTTTTCAGATTCGATCTACGAGTTTGTCTCACAACCTTTAGTTGAACGTCTGCCAAATGGCGCGACGATGATTGCAACCGATATTGCTTCGCCATTTTTTACACCATTAAAGTTGACGATGATCGTTTCCGTATTTGTTGCGGTGCCGTTAATCCTATATCAGGTGTGGGCATTTATCGCACCTGGTTTGTATAAGCATGAGCGTCGACTGGTCGTGCCGCTTTTGTTTTCGAGTTCGTTGCTCTTTTATTGTGGTGTTGCGTTTGCTTATTATGTTGTTTTTCCACTTGTTTTTGGGTTTTTTACGACCATTGCACTCGGTGGCGTAGAGTTCGCGACGGACATTGCTAGCTATCTCGATTTTGTCTTGGCGCTATTTTTGGCTTTCGGTATTGCATTTGAAGTTCCAGTTGCGATTATTCTGTTGTGTTGGACAGGAGCGACAACGCCGGAAGATTTGGTGTCTAAACGTGCCTATATTGTCGTCGCGGCGTTTATCGTTGGAATGTTTTTAACGCCTCCAGATATTATTTCTCAAACACTATTGGCTCTTCCAATGTGCTTTTTGTTTGAAGTCGGAGTCTTTTTTGCGCGATTTTATCGTCGTCGCGATGACGACGATAGTATCGAAACTGAGTAAAATTAGTGAGCTTTTACAGTTGGAATAGGGTCCGAGCTGTTTGAGTTGTGATTGTGTCAACCTGTTGGATACTGAGCTCTTTTAGTTCAGCAACTCGTTTAGCCACCAGTTGTGTATATGCTGGTTCATTGCGTTTTCCCCTGTGAGGCACTGGTGCTAAATAGGGGCAATCCGTTTCTAGAATGAGATAATCCATATTTAAATGAGGGATGACTTTATCCATTCCTCCATTTTTGAATGTAGATACGCCACCGATTCCCAAATGAAAGCCAAGTTCGTTGATCGCTTTTGCTTCCTCTAAACTGCCACCAAAACAATGAAATACGCCTCGAAGTTTGCCATCTTGTTGTTGTGTAAGTAATTTGATGGTTTCTTGCATTGAATCTCGGGTATGAATTACAACGGGTAAATTACGCTGCTTTGCCCAATCCAGTTGACGAGTAAATGCAAATTCTTGCTCAGCCTGGAAGGTCTTATCCCAATAAAGATCGATGCCAATCTCTCCAACAGCAATAAAGTTATGCTGGTCAAACCAGGACTCTATAGTCGCGAGTGTTTGCTCAATATGATTATCGACATAACATGGGTGTAATCCCATCATCGAGCGACAAATATTTGGGTACGCGCGTTCAGTCGCGATCATTGGCTCAATTGAATCAAGGTCTATATTGGGCAATAAAATAGTATCAATACCTTGCTCCAGAGCGCGTTGAATCACTTGTTCACGGTCTTGATCAAACTCTTTTGCGTAAACATGAGCATGGGTGTCAATCATTGTATGCAGTATCCAAGCAGTATGTGGTGAAATTGAGTATAAGGGATTGTGAGATAGAGATCATTTTTTCAATTATTCGTTGTTCTCGGCTGGAGTATGAAACATACAGTGTTATGATTTCTGTAGAATTTTACAAGCCTGAAAGCCAAACTGAGCTTTCAAAGGTAAGTTAACTAAGGAGTAGAATGTGTCAGTATCCATCCAAGGTGAATTTCCCAAACGCCGGATGCGTCGGTTACGTAAACATGAATATACCCGTCGTTTGGTCTCGGAGAATCAAATTTCAGTGAGCGATCTGATTTACCCTATGTTTATTTTGATGGGAAAAGATCGACGAGAGAGAGTCGAATCTATGCCTGGAATAGAACGTTTATCAATCGATTTAATGCTGGAAGAAGCGCAATATTTGGCTCAGCTTGGTGTTCCTACCATCGCTCTTTTCCCCGTTGTTGGTCAAGAAGTCAAAAGCCTGGATGCTGTAGAAGCATACAACCCTGAAGGGTTACTGCAGCGAGCGGTTCGTATGCTTAAAGAGAAAGTGCCTGAAATGGGGGTGATGACGGATATTGCGTTAGACCCTTTTACCACTCATGGCCAAGATGGGATTATTGATGACACCGGTTATGTTCTCAATGAGGAAACAACCGAGGTGCTGATAAAACAGGCTCTTTCGCATGCAGAGGCTGGTGCGGATATTGTCGCTCCATCCGATATGATGGATGGACGTATTGGCTTGATACGAGATGCATTGGAGACCTCTGGGTTTATTCATACTCAGATTATGGCGTATTCGGCTAAATATGCGTCGAATTACTATGGTCCGTTTAGAGATGCAGTCGGTTCGGCTTCAAACCTCAAGGGAGCAGATAAGAAAAACTATCAAATGGATCCTGCAAATTCAGATGAAGCACTGCATGAAGTCGCGATGGATATCAATGAAGGTGCAGATATGGTCATGGTAAAACCTGGTATGCCATATCTCGATGTCGTACGCCGAGTGAAGCAGGAATTGCAAGTACCGACGTTTGCTTATCAGGTCTCTGGTGAATATTCGATGCATAAAGCCGCAATTGATAATGGATGGTTGAAAGAAAAAGAAACGGTCTTAGAGTCATTGTTGTGCTTTAAGCGCGCTGGGGCTGATGGCATATTAACGTACTTTGCCAAACAAGTAGCCGAGTGGATGGCAGAAGATAACGCAAAAGCAGCCCAATATTTAAAAGAGAAAGGTGAATAAATACATAGTTAGTGATTGAGTATATATGAACGTGTATACATCTTTTTAAATATTAATGATATTTATTCTCATTAAGTGTTGACATTTAAATGAGAATGGTTATTATTTAGGTGTCTTGAGGGAAAAGGGATTCAAGAAAAGTTACGATAACGCACTATTTATCATTAGCTTTGATTGATGACTTGTAGACCGCTTGACACGACATTGCTCACATTGCTTCCAGTGTATTTATAGCTTTATCAGAATTGGTTAATATAAAAACGTTTTCTGTGTTTTGCTAGGCGACATTCTTAATTGAATGTCGCTTTTTTTATTTCTATTAGTGAGAAAATGTGTTCAATAATAGTGCACAATAAGAATTTATCCACAGAAATTTATCAAGAAAATAACTGGTTATATTTACATATTTTTAATATTTAACGTTTTAAATCAATTGTTTGATTTGTTTAAATACTTGTTGATTTATTGTTCCAAAGTGATGCAATGTAAAGTATAAACAGAGTTATCCACAGAGTAGCTCTTATGAATATGGATCTTTTTTCGTAATAGAGAATGAAAATCGAGCTTCAACATGGAATCGCTTTGCGACTCATGGCATCCTAGTGCGCTAACGTTAATGACGCTTTTTGGATACCTATAGACTATGGCTCGCATCCCAGATAAACCTCTAATTTTGATCGATGGCTCTTCTTATTTGTACCGTGCATTTCATGCTTACCCAAGCACGATGAGCAATGGTGATATCCCGACCAATGCGGTTTATGGGGTACTTAATATGATCCGCAGTTTAATGCGCCAGTTTGCTACAGAGCATTTTGCTGTCATCTTTGATGCGAAAGGTAAAACTTTTCGTGATGATATGTACCCTGAATATAAGGCGAACAGACCATCGATGCCCGATGAGCTTCGTTGCCAAATTGAACCTCTTCATAAAATTATTAAAGCGCTTGGATTACCCCTTATTTGTGTCGAAGGCGTTGAAGCGGATGATGTGATTGGAACACTGGCTAGTCAAGCATCACAAGCGGGTATTCCAGTACTCATTAGTACTGGAGATAAGGATATGGCGCAACTGGTCGATGAAAATGTCACATTGATTAATACTATGACTAATGTTGTGATGGATCGAGAAGGTGTTGTTGATAAGTTTGGTATTCCACCTGAACTGATTATTGATTACTTAGCGTTAATGGGTGATAAGGTCGATAACATTCCAGGTGTTCCTGGAGTCGGAGAAAAGACCGCATTGGCACTGCTACAAGGCGTGGGTAGTCTAAATGAGTTATATGAAAACTTAGATAAAATAGCCCCACTTGGTTTTCGTGGTTCGAAAAATATGGCGAAGAAATTGGAAGATAACAAAGAGAATGCCTATTTATCTTACCAGCTAGCCACAATAAAGCTGGATGTCGCATTAGATTGCACTCCAGAATCGCTAACAAAATCCCAACCAGATAAAGACCAGCTTGTTGAGCTATACGGTCAAATGGCCTTTAAATCTTGGCTTAATGATCTTTTAGAAGGCGGAGACGGGGTTGTTCAAGCAAATGAAAAATCCGGTCGTATAACGGTTTCGAACAAAGACAACACTAGTGTTTCTACTCCAATAACCACAACGAAAATTGATCGTAGTGGTTACCAGATTGTGTATTCAAAAGAAGAGTTCGCAGTTTGGCTTGATAAGCTGTCGAAGAGCTCACTGTTTGCATTTGATACCGAAACCGATGGTTTAGATTATATGACAGCAAATCTCATTGGCTTGTCATTTGCGACGGCGGAAGGAGAAGCAGCTTATGTTCCGGTTGCTCATGATTACTTAGATGCGCCGGTCCAATTAGAACGTGATTGGGTAATTGCTCAGTTGAAACCGCTGCTTGAAGATGACCAACTTGCTAAGGTTGGACAAAATCTTAAGTTTGATATGAGCATATTAGCCCGTTATGACATCGAGTTACGTGGCATTCAGCACGATACTATGCTTGCTTCTTATGTACTTGATAGTACTGGTGGTAAGCATGATATGGATAGCTTAGCACTGCGTTTTCTTCAACATAGTTGCGTCTCTTTTGAACAAGTGGCTGGCAAGAAGGGCAAAAACCAACTTACGTTCAATCAAATTGATATTGATGAGGCTGGAGTCTATGCAGCAGAAGATGCCGATGTAACGCTCGGCTTGCATCATGCGATTTATTCTCGCCTTGAGCAGAGTAGTGGAATGGATGATATCTATAAAACTATCGAAGTTCCCCTAGTGCCTGTTTTATCTCGTATGGAGCGGACTGGTGTGCTTATTGATGACATGAAGCTAAATGCGCAATCAAGAGAGATTGCGATACGTCTTGATGAGTTAGAGCAAAAAGCGTATGAAATGGCGGGGAAAAAATTCAATTTAGGTTCACCTAAACAGCTCCAAGGTATCCTGTTTGAAGAGATGGGTTTGCCTATTATCAAAAAAACGCCATCAGGCGCTCCGTCAACGAATGAAGAAGTATTGCAAGAGCTCGCTCTGGATTATCCACTTCCTAAACTGATTATTGAACATCGTGGATTAGCTAAGTTGAAATCTACCTATACTGACAAGCTGCCTAAGATGATTAATCCAGACACTGGAAGGGTGCACACTTCTTATCATCAAGCGGTCACCGCGACTGGGCGTTTATCATCAACCGATCCAAACTTACAAAATATCCCAATCAGAAACGAAGAAGGGCGTCGTATTCGACAAGCGTTTATAGCGCCGGTTGATTGGACATTGGTGGCTATCGATTACTCACAGATTGAATTGCGTATTATGGCTCATTTATCGGGAGATAAAGCGCTTCTCGATGCTTTCAAACAAGGTAAAGACATACATAGTGCAACCGCAGCTGAAATTTTGGGGATTTCTATAGATCAAGTGAGCAGTGAACAGAGACGTCAGGCGAAAGCGGTCAACTTCGGGTTGATCTATGGAATGAGTGCCTTTGGACTTGCTAAACAACTTGGGATTCCACGAGGTGAAGCTCAGCATTACATGGACACTTACTTTGAGCGCTACCCTGGCGTGATGCAATATATGGAAGATACCCGTTTACAGGCGAGTGAAACAGGGTACGTTGAAACCATATTTGGGCGTCGACTCTATTTACCGGAAATTAAGTCTTCGAATGGTATGAGGCGTAAAGCAGCTGAACGAGCTGCTATTAACGCTCCAATGCAAGGAACGGCGGCAGATATTATTAAAAAAGCAATGCTGCTCGTTGATGAATGGATTCAACAAGAAGGTCAAGGAAGAGTGAAGTTGTTAATGCAAGTTCATGATGAGTTGGTTTTGGAGGTTCAGGACCAGTACTTGTCAGAGATTGAAAGTAAAGTACAGAAATTGATGGAATCTGCCGTGGAATTAGATGTTCCTCTTATTGCTGAAGTTGGAAGAGGTGTCAATTGGGATGAGGCTCACTAGTTGGAATCTAGCTATATGGTGGGTTAGTTAGGGTTTTCCTATTGTTGATTGATTATTTTCAATGAAAAAAAAGAAATGATAATTCATATGTTTATGTAGTTTTACATAAAAAAATGAAAATTAACTACATATAAAGTTTGATCTTTTATCAGAATACTGTAAATTAATAGTCGTAGGGTACAGAGGTAAGATGTTCTATCTTCCAGACCTTTTGTTTCACGTTATTGGATTAAGCTAATTCAGCCGCCTTGATCAACTTTTGGTCAGGGCGTTTTTTATTGTTGTAACTTATTGTTTTTTATCTTTAAAATCTATTCTTATTTTGAGTTTGACCTCATCTTTTGTGCTTTTTGAATCTAATAGTCTCGTCTGTTATTGAATTAACCTATGTGTTAATTAAAGTGATTAAATATCACATTTATGTAATATGCTGTATGTCTCATTATCAATTAATTCTGTTTGTGAAGTAAGTCTTTTTGGGCGGATATTTGTTTTAATATTTAACTATTATCAATAGCTTATTGGGTATTTTGTTTTTACGAATAATGTGACGTGGAAGATTGAAAGTCTCTGAGGTTTAAGGGATGCTGACTACATAATAACGTAAAACAAAAGTATATCTCTCCCGTTACCCCACCAGGATGGTGGGGTTTTTTGTGCACGGAGTATTTAAGTTACAAATAGTCTGATAGTGTGTCGTCGGCTAAAAAAATTAAGAAGGGAGTCAGTTCATTTTATTCCGGCTCATCGCCGTTATGTGATTCTAAATCGACAGTTTCTTCGTTTGACTCTTCAATCAGTGCAGGGGCAAACCATTCATCGAGCTTGTGGCGTAGGATATCTACCCCTATACCAGAAAGTGACGAAAAAAGATCGATTCTCACATCTCCTCCAAAACTTTTGGAGTCGTTACGAACTTTCAATAATTGAGCTTTTCGAGCGCCACTTTTCAGTTTATCAGCTTTGGTTAACAACACTTGCACTGGGATATTACACTCAACGGCCCAGGTAACTAATTGTTGGTCTAACTCTTTCATTGGATGGCGAATATCCATTAGAACCACTAAGCCTTTTAAAGATTCACGCTTTTGTAAGTATTCTCCAAGTGACTTTTGCCACTTCTTTTTCATTTCGAGCGGGACTTGTGCAAAACCGTACCCTGGAAGGTCGACGATGTGACACTTATCCGTTACTTTAAATAGATTAATAAGTTGCGTTCTACCCGGAGTCTTACTTGTTTTAGCTAAAGATTTTTGGTTAGTCAGTCTATTTAATGAACTTGATTTACCGGCATTAGAACGCCCAGCGAACGCAATTTCAATTCCGTCATCATCGGGAAGATGGCGAATATCAGGTGCACTCGTGATGAAATGCGTGTTTTGGTAGTGAATTTTTGCGCTCAATGTTAACTCCATCTAGACTTTTAGTTGTCAAATGATTACTTTTTGTTTAATTAGTGTAAAATTACCGTGCTCGTTGTAAGGAATAAATTATACCACGAGAGTTCTGGAAGCTTGATAATTATAACGGAATGTCATGAAGAAATTAGTACTCATCTTAGGTCTTTTAGCCAGTTGCTCTGCTTGGTCTCAAGGTAGCGTAGAAGCTGGTAAGGCCAAATCACAAACGTGTATTGCCTGTCATGGTGCCGATGGCAACAGTACGATAACTAACTACCCCAAGTTGGCTGGTCAGCACGAAGCCTATCTTAAGAAACAATTAGAAGATCTAAAACTCGGTATGAGTAGCAATGGGGCACAAGGTCGTTTAGATCCTGTAATGAGCGCGATGGCATTGCCTTTAAGCGATCAAGATATGGCAGATCTAGCGGCGTATTATGCATCATTACCGATGTCAGAAAACGCGACACCTGAAGATGTAGTCGATAAAGGTAAGGCTTTATATTCTGCTGGGGACTCAGATCGAGGCTTGACTGCGTGTATTGCGTGTCATGGCCCACGTGGCTTTGGTACAGAATTGTCAGGTTTTCCTAAAATTGCTGGTCAGCAAGCTGATTATGTTAAACTTCAATTACAGAAGTTTCGTGATGGCACGCGGACAAATGATTTGAATGGAATGATGGGAGATATCGCTAAAAAGTTAACTGATGAAGACATTGAAATTCTGTCTAAATACGTTGGTGGGCTTCACTAGTTAAATCTACTGTTGTTTATTGATATTAAAATGGCTCGGGTGGAATGCTCGGGCCATTTTTGTGGCTAAGTTTTGGATAAAATAGTACTTTTGTTCTCCACTCTAGTGGCTGTTTCTGGTATCTTGCGCATCCCTATTATCAGGAGATGATTATGCAGCGATGTTCGTTGTGCCACCAATCTCTAGGTGAAGTTTACCACCGAGACAAACGGCGACAATACTTACAGTGTCCTACATGCAGTTTGGTTTGGGTAGATGTCAACGACCGCTTGGATGCAGAAGCAGAAAAAGCGATGTATGATTTGCATGAGAATAATCCTGCTGATGAGGGATATCGCCGGTTTCTATCTCGCTTTGCAACCCCAATGTTAGAGAAACTTTCGGCAAACAGTTATGGGATTGACTTTGGTTGTGGTCCTGGCCCAACACTATCAGGAATGATGGAAGAGCATGGTCATAACGTCGCATTGTACGATATATTCTATTATCCTGACGAAGCGGTATTGCAAGATCAGTATGACTTTGTAATGGCAACTGAAGTGATAGAACATTTACATCACCCTGATAAAGTATGGCAGCAATGGCTGTCTATGCTTAAGGTGGGTGGTTGGCTTGGTGTAATGACCAAGCAAGTTATAGATAAAGACGCCTTTGTTCATTGGCATTATAAGAATGATCTCACGCACGTTAGTTTTTTTAGTCGAAGTACGTTCAACTACTTAGCTAAGCGAGATAATTTAGCCATTGAATTTGTGGGAAATGATGTAGTTTTACTGAGGAAACTCCAGTAATGAGTCGAAATAAAAAAGTAAGATCCACCGGAATTGATGATGTTATTGTGATTCGTCAGCGTTCAGAAAGTGATGTTGAAGGACGCTTGCGAAAAAAATCTAAAAAACGTAAGGGATTAAAGTCTGGTGCCAGACATTCCTTAACGGATGATAACTTGGGAAAAGCATCGAAGAGCGGGAATCGCGATCCTAGGCTAGGCAGTAAAAAGAAAATTCCTTTGATTGTTGAGCCAAAGAAAAAACCAACTAAAGCCGAGCGTTTAGTCTTAGCAGAACAGGAGTTGGCTCAAATTGAGAGTGATGCTCAATTTAATGTGTTACTTGCTCGCCTGGATAATGGCGAGAAGTTAGGTGTAGGTTTGCAAACCTATGTCGACCAGCGCCTAGACCGTATTGAAGCCTTAATGAAAATATTGGGTATTGATATGGATGAAGAGGTTCAGCTTGAAGATGAAGATGAACAAATGGAAGCTCCAATTGTTGCTAAAGAGCGGAGTAAATCTTTGAAACGTGATGATGATGATCTGTTATCTGATTTTGAAGACACCAACTTGGATGAATGGAAAGGGTAATTGGATATGAGTCTTTCTCTGTTGGTTATCGTTGGAGGCTGTATTGTAATTTGCCTTGCGTGCTATGCAGGTTACCTTCTTTTACAGCTCAAAAAGCAAAAAGAAGAACAGCAGAAACTGCACGAACAAGCGATAGAAAAACGGAATGCGAATATTTTTGAACATGTTTCTACTTTGTCCTTGGTTGGTATTCAAGGTCAGTGTGATTTGTCGGAGATTTGTATTCGGGTATACTGCATTATGGAGTATCTACAGGGCCCGCAGAGAATCAAGCTAGAGAACGCTTATCCTTCCATTGTCGAGTTATATAATGTTGTAAAAGACATGCCTCGAGGTGAGGAGCGTAGCAAGCTTCCAAAGAAGACTCGCATGGAACAAAATTTAGTTCGTATGAAAGCAGAAACTCGCTTATCTGCTGCTATTATAGAAGAACTAAAAGATCTTCACCAGCAAGTACAATCTTCTAATAACTAAATTAGTACTGATTCAGTGTGGGGATAAAGTCGCACTTCAATCAGTGATCTTGGTGGCAATTTACTATATTTATTACTCATTTGTGTTTTGTCATTCATCGAATTCTCACGTGATTGTGGCAAAATAACCTTCGTGCTCCGTATACAGGGATAAAACTATAATGAATGGATCTGAGGCCAATCGTCAGCAAATTGTTTGGGATCAGCAGATGTTGGATAAGTATAACTATTCGGGCCCCCGTTATACTTCTTATCCAACTGCGATAGAATTTCATGAAGCCTTCACTATTGCTGAATTTGATATGGCATGTGCCAAGTATCCGGACCGTCCTTTATCGTTGTATATTCATATTCCATTCTGCCATAAGCTTTGTTACTACTGTGGCTGTAATAAAGTTATCACTCGGCATTTGCATAAAGCCGATGAATATCTCGATATTCTAGAGGTAGAGATCCAACAACGAGCTTCTTTAATGCAAGGAAGACGTGTGAGTCAGTTGCATTTTGGAGGAGGGACGCCAACTTTCCTTTCTAAATCTCAACTTAGTCGTTTAATGACCTTGCTTCGTGACGAGTTTACATTTGAGTCGGAAGCAGAAATTAGTATAGAGATAGACCCACGAGAAATTGAGCTCGATATTCTTGACCACCTAAAAGGTGAAGGATTTAATCGTGTAAGTATTGGTGTTCAGGATTTTGATAAAGAAGTACAACAACTGGTCAATCGTGAGCAAGACGAAGATTTTATTGTTGCTTTGGTGGAACGCGCAAAACAGCTCGGTTACCGCTCAACCAACTTAGATTTAATCTATGGTTTGCCTAAACAAACCTTGTCTTCATTTAAATATACCTTAGAGAAAGTCATCGAGATGCAACCTGAGCGTCTCTCGGTATTTAACTATGCCCACATGCCACAATTGTTTTCTGCACAGCGAAAGATTAAAGATGCTGATTTACCAAAGGCAGAAGAGAAGATGGAGATCCTACAGGCAACCATCAAGATGTTAACGTCGGCGAAATATCAGTTTATTGGTATGGATCATTTTGCGTTGCCAAATGATGAATTAGCAGTTGCTCAGCGAAAAGGCGTGTTGCATCGAAACTTTCAAGGTTATACAACTCAGGGAGAGTGTGATTTGATCGGGTTTGGTGTTTCAGCCATTTCTATGGTTGGAAATGTATATGCGCAAAACCAGAAAGATCTCAAAACGTATTACGCTAAAGTGAATGAGCAACGTCATGCTCTTTGGAAAGGGGTTTCTCTAGATAAAGATGACTTGGTGCGTCGTGACGTTATTAAAGAATTAATGTGCAACTTTTCGTTAGATAAGCAGAAAATTGAAGCGAAATATAATCTCGATTTTAACCAGTATTTTAATCAAGATATGGAGTTATTAACGAGTTTTGTTGCCGATGATCTTGTTCGAGTCGATAACTCGTCAATTGAAGTAACGGCAAGAGGCCGTTTGTTGATTCGAAATATTGCTATGTGTTTTGATAGTTATTTACGTTCTAGGGCAAAGCATCAACAGTTTTCTCGTGTGATATAGGGTTTCTGTTGGAGTTAAGAGAGCGATATCTAATTGAGTAGATAATAAAAAACCAGCGATTACGCTGGTTTTTTGGTTAAGGCTAATGGAAGTAGACTACTCTGATGGGCTTATTAACGCCAACGCTTTGCGGCTAACATCACTTGCAGCTAATGCCATATCTTGTTTTTCCAATACTTCTGCAAGATAACTATAATCAGCAACATTACTACGCATAGCTAACGCAGCCTCAAAATGCTTCTGAGCTTCAGGAAGCATATCCTTTTTCATATAGAGTCTTGCAAGAGCACTATGGGCTTCTGCGTTGTTACTATTTTTATTTACTGCAGTTTCGAGTAAGACAACAGCAGGGTGCATGTCCGGTAAATCTAGCTCAGTCACTAAACTATAAAGATCGGCTGATGGGTTCTTCTTGAGTTTTTCTTTCAAGAACGTGAAGGCATCAGTATCTGCATTTGCCCCAATTAATGCCTGTATAAACACGACAATAATTTTGCTGTTGTTTTTCGCAGCTTTCGGTAATTGACTCCAGCGATCAAGTATTACGTCGCGTTCTTTGGTTTCAGCAGCTTGCTGCATAAAGCCGATTTGAGCTTGTTCCATTAGCTTTTCAAATTGGCTAAGAGAGAGCAGTTTGTTGCGCTTCAAGCGTGGTAATAACTCCATCAGAGGAGCCCATTGCCCTAATTGTAGATAACATTGCTTGAGCATATTAAGCAAGCGTGGGTTATTTGGGTATGGCTGAGAGAGCTTGGTTAAAATGGCTACAGCATTGTCAAATGCCCCTTCATGGATCTGTTGCTTAGCCTTAGTCAGCTCAACTGCCAACATAGAGTTACTTTGCTCAGATGCAAGTTTCAGGTAGTGATCTCGTTTTTCTCTATCACCCATTTCTTCAGCAGCTTCAGAAGCAACAAGGTAGCAAAGTAGAGGCATATCGTGATGATTCGCCCAACGAGTAACTTTTTTCTCAGCTAATTTCCAATCACCTTCTACTAACTTGATTATCCCTTCATTAGTAAAGCGACGAGAGCGTCTAAGTTTACGAACGGTAAACCAATTCCAAGTATTGGACGTGATACTGAAAATTTTCTTGAGAATTATCTCGATAACAAAAAATGCAGCAAAAAATGCAGCGATAAAGACCACCATTGTGGTGACGCTCATCTCTAGCGTTTTATTTGCGATAGAAATGAGGACATAACCTTGTTGCCCTGTGAATTGGGTACCGACATACAGCCCCAATCCAAGAAGAACAAAAAGTATCATCAGTTTTAGCATCAGTTGTCCTCCTTGATTAAGCTTGTGACTTCACGGCGTAATCGCTCATTAATTACGTCTGAAAGGAGGGATTGAGTTTCAAGCTTAACTGGGTAATCAACTTGGATTGTTTGCTCTGATAGTTCAGTAATCATTTGATCAAAGTCAGCAACATCTTTGCTTTCGACGCTGAAATAGTCTTTGGACCAAGTTAGCGTTGTTTTTAGCGCAGTTACGTAAAGCTCTTGTTGCTCGTCGTATACCGCTTTAATCGCTGAAGATAGCTGTGATTTCACATTTTCACGTAAATAGAAATGTTGCTCTGGAGTGAGAAGAGGAGTGACATTGCCATCTCGAGAACGGAATGTGATGAAGTTATCAGAGAAACTTTTCAGTGAAGTGAGTAGGTTGTCTTTCCAATTGTTTATATCGTTAGATACTTCGGCTTTTTCTGCATCGGGTGCATTTGGTAAAATTGCATTTGCCAATGGAAGACTGTCGACTTTATCTTGAAGAGTGGTCAAGCGAAGTACTAATCCCGCTGTATCGACAAGAGGAACCGCTTTTAATGTGGTAATGTCGTTTGCCATAGCTTTACGCAAAGGGACTAGACTTGGGTCATTCAGTGCAGCGATGCGTTGATCGGCACTTTCCATTAAGTGTGTTGCGGTTACGACATCACGCTCTAAGAATAGTTTACGTCCGGTCAGCTTAACTAAATAGTCGGCTTCGGCAAGGAGCCAATCGTTAGTACGACGACCTTTTAATTCAGCAAAAGCGCGCTGTAAACTTTCTAAGCTCTTTTGATGTTGTGCAAGCTCGACTTCTGAGCGGCGTTCGACATCAGCGGCTTTCTTTTCAGCGGCTAGCGCTTTCTTTTCAGCCTCTTCAGCTTTATCTTGCGATGAGCTTAATTGAGAGTTGGATTGGCTGAGTTTGGCTTCTAGAGATTTAACGGTATTATTCACCGATCCCATTGTTGCCTGATAATCTTGGGTCATTTTATAGGCGTAACCTGCCGCACCACCACTAAGTATGATAGCAATAATGATAGCAACAGTGCCGTACTTAGCACCACGTTTAGCTTGCTTTTCAAGAGCGGCAAAATCTTGCGCTTTATCGTTAGCAGGCTTTACTGGTTCTGCGGTTTTTTTGGATGACGGCTGGGCTGATTTAGACTCAGTTGGCTTGGAGCTCACGTCGACCTTTTTCTGGTTATCTTCCGTTTCAACTTCAGGTTTATTATTTTTACTGGTCATTGGGTCTTCCTGTCATTTCTTGGCTGGAGTGCAGCCACTAAATCTGAATTACTGGCGCTTCCGACAGCAATCGTATTCCTAAATCCCGTGCTTTGAGCTAAACGAGCGATACGTCCGCTAGGCACATAAATTGAGAGAGAGAACAACCAGTGGTGATAACAAACTGGAAGTTGAGATACTAATAACTCAAGTTGTTCATAACTGGTAACGATAATACTGTCTATTTGTCTATCTTGCCACAATGTAACATTGGATTTTGCATAAAAAGCACGAGGTACTCTTTGATATACTTCGCGATAAATGACATTGGCACCGCGATCACGTAGTGTTTCTGCGAGTAACTCTCTGCCTCCATTCCCGCGAAGGATTGCAATATTTAACCCTGATACTGCTGCAAGACTGATTTCTTCAAGTAAATGTTCACTATCACTCACTTGAGGATAGTTTACTTGTTGTTGACTTAATTTGCTCAACAGTTGAGCTGTTTTTTGACCAATGGCGAAATATCGCGTATCGATTGGCCAACTTTGATTGTTCTTTCTCAACAATTGGTCACAAAACTGAACCGCATATTGACTAACAGCAATTACAATATCGACTTTATCGTTATTTGGCTCAAGATGGAACAAAGGCTGATTGATTTCTGTCGCCACTAAGTCGAGCATGGGATGCAAAATACAATTTATCCCATGTTTGCTTAAGCTTTGACATAGTGCTTTACCTTGTTCTTCGGGACGAATAACTAAGACATTCATTGAATTAGTGTTTTTCTTCATCACTATAAAGGCGATCGAGTATTTCTTTTGCTCCTTGATCAAGCAGTTTATTCGCCAGTTCAATACCTAATGCTTCGGCTTCTTGGCGTGGCCCTTTAATATCGTTACTCACAATTTTTGTACCGTCGGGTTCACCAACGAGTGCTCGTAACCATATTTGATCGCCTTGAAGCACTGAATAACTCCCAATCGGAACCTGGCAACCACCTTGAAGGGTATTGTTCATTGCTCTTTCACAAAAGACTCTATCGGCAGTATCTTGATGGTGTAAAGGTGCTAAAAGTTTATGTAAGCGATCATCATCCAAACGACATTCTATTCCGACGGCACCTTGGCCAACTGCTGGAAGTGATTGCTCTGGTTCGATAAAGCTTGCAATACGGTGCTCTAGTTCAAGGCGTTTAAGGCCCGCTGCTGCAAGGATAATGGCATCGTAGTTGCCTGCGTCGAGTTTACCTAAGCGAGTCCCAACATTGCCTCGCAAATCTTTTATAATGATATCTGGGCGATCGGCTTTTATTTGACATTGACGACGTAGACTACACGTTCCTACTATCGCTCCTTGAGGAAGTTGCTCTAACGATGTGTACTTATTCGAAACAAAAGCATCTCGAGGGTCTTCGCGCTCACAGATTGTCGTTAAACCTAACCCTTCTGGAAATTCTACTGGTACGTCTTTCATTGAATGAACGGCTAGGTCTGCTTTATCTTCAAGCATTGCAGTTTCGAGTTCTTTTACGAATAACCCTTTACCACCTACTTTCGCGAGTGGAGTATCGAGAATAATGTCACCTTTCGTGACAAATGTAACCAGTTCGACTTCAAGCCCTGGGTGAGCTTCTTCAAGCGCATCTTTTACAAAATGAGCTTGCCATAATGCGAGTGGACTTTTACGAGTAGCAATGCGAATTGGTTTATTAATTGTCATAAGGGCCTACAGCTGAATAAATGATATGTGTCATCCTAACATTCTTGAACAACAAAGCAGAAGTTTGACGTGCAACCTCTCGCTTAATGAGATAAATGTAACGGGTCTATTTAAAATTATGTGAAATAGATCGTATTTATATACTAGGCTTATGATTATTAAGCTAAGGGATTTATGACACTATACTGGCGTCATTATTTATTGTTAATTAAATCCTAATATGTAGGAATGTTGGTTAGGTATGAACTTTACCAACCGAGCTAAAAGTGTTACATTGATCACGTTTTTAGGCCGAGTTGGCCATGCTCTAGATCATTGATGTTGAGTTAAGTTAATTCTGGGAAATATCGCTTGCTGGCTTACACGAATCTATTAATTCAGAGACTGGATAATCTCAATGAGCAACGCACTCAACGTGCGCTAGCTCTAATGGATTTACAAAGCCAACATGTCTTTCATCTTATCCCCGTCCTTTTTCAATTTAATCACCCATTGATTCCTGGTTACCACAACGACAGTACGCCTTCAGGTGTATGGGGTTTCGAACCAAATGGGTCACAACTTAAGTTTATTCATAATACTGAGATCACGTTAGGGAAGAAGCTCCCGAAAATCACAGAACCTCAGATACTCGCACTTTATACCATGGGAAGTACCTCTTCGATTGGTCAAAGCACGTCGAGTGATATCGATGTTTGGGTCTGTGTTTCATCCTTAATGAGTGAAAAAGAACGTGAACAATTAGGTTATAAATGCCAAAAGGTTACAGATTGGGCAAAAAGTCTCGGCGTTGAAGCTAACTTTTTTGTGATGGATGAGAAGCGCTTTCGTTCAAATTGTTCAGATGAACTGTCTGGTGATAACTGTGGTTCATCATTGCACCTACTCTTATTAGACGAGTTCTATCGTTCAGCAGTTTTACTTGCTGGTAAGCGATTATTATGGCAAATCGTTCCTCCAGAGATGGAGGATTGTTATGACGAATATGTTTCTCGCTTGTGCCAAGAGTCATTCATTAATTGTGATGATTGGATTGATTTTGGTCGTTTAAACCATATTCCTGCAGAAGAGTATTTTGGTGCCAATTTATGGCAGCTATATAAGAGTATCGATGCGCCTTATAAATCAGTGCTAAAGGCAATCTTACTTGAAGCTTATACTTGGGAGTATCCGAATACTCAGCTTCTAAGCATTGAAACAAAGCGTCGTTTCTTTATGCATGACTCCGACCTTACGGGGATGGATGCGTATTCTCTAATGTTAGAAAAAGTGACGAATTATCTCGAATCTATTGGCGATCATTCTCGTCTCGAATTAGTACGTCGTTGCTTTTATCTTAAAACACATGAAAAGTTGTCTCGTCAACCTGGATTGGGCTCTGTCGCATGGCGTCGTAGAGTGCTTGAGAGTTTAGTTGGTCAATGGCAATGGAAAAGCGACATTGTCGAAGAATTGGATAACCGCCGTAATTGGAAGGTTGGCCAAGTGAAGGTTATGCATAGTGGTTTACTTGATGCATTAATGCTGAGTTATCGTAATCTGATTCACTTTGCGCGCCGGAACCAGATTACGTCATCGATCAGTCCAGAAGATATTTCAGTATTAGCCAGAAAGTTATATGCCGCATTTGAAGTTCTCCCGAGTAAAGTCACATTGCTCAATCCTCAAATTTCCCCCGATTTACATGAACCTGATCTAACCTTTATCGAAGTACGTCCTGGGCGAACTAACCCTCATGGGTGGTATCTTTATAAGCAGCCCATTTCAGCCGAACGGATGTTTGGTCAGCGCTATTTAGAACATAACGAATATTTGAGTAAGCTCGTTGCTTGGGCCTTTTTTAATGGGCTGATCACAGAATCGACCCGTTTGCATTCTGTTGTTCGGGATGCACAATTAGATATCGATAAGTTTTACCAAATGGTAGGGGATTTACGTAATACCTTTTCATTACATAAACACCGCCCAACGATGCAAGCATTGGCCAGTCCATGTGAGATTAATCAGCTCGCGATGTTTATCAATTTTGAAACCGACCCTACGATTGAGCTGTCAGGTCGATCACTAAAAGTTGATTTGAAAAATATTGATATCCTAAGTTATGGCGAAGAAAAAAAGTGCTTAGTGACAAGCATTGATCTCGTTTATCGTAACTCCTGGCAAGAAGTACGCTCACTTCACTTTAAAGGTGAAACTGCAATGCTTGAGGCATTGAAAACAGTGTTGAGTAAGATGCACCAAGATGCGTTACCACCCGATTCAGTCGATGTGTTTTGCTACAGTAAAAATCTACGTGGTGTGATGCGAAATGCGGTATATCAGTTATTGGCTGAGTGTATTGATTTGCGCTTGCGACCAATGGAACCAGAAAAGCGACGTCGATTTAAAGCTGTGAGAATTGGTGACCAGATGCATGGTCTCTTTTTTGAGCGCCGTGGTGTGTCTGTTAAGAAATTAGAAAATTCGATCGACTTTTACAGCAGTATTTCTACGAGTAAGCTTAAAGGCTCTCCATTGCTGATGCTAGATAGTGATCAAGAATATCCGTTACCTGACGTCATTGATGGGTTTGCGAGTGAAGGGTTGGTTCAGTTCTTCTTTGAAGATACCGATACTGGCTTTAATATTTATGTTTTGGATGAGAGTAACCGAGTAGAGGTATACCACCAATATAGTGGGACGAAAGATGAAATGATCCATAGTGTGAATGGATTTTATACGTCTTTAAAAGATGATAATAAAGTATCTTCAAAATTTATTAACTTTAATTTACCTCAGTATTACCAAATCATTCATCCTGAAAGTGAACCAAGCTACATTCTACCTTACCGCAGCAATATGCTTCCTACATCGCGCCTTAGTTCGGTGGTAAATGGCTCTTAATTTCTAAGTGCAGAACATACCATAGAAAAAAGGAGCGATGCTACGCTCCTTTTTCATGTTTATTTCCTAGAGTTAACACCAGTCTATTGATTCACCTGCATGTTTTTCACATTCACCTTTAACAAATTCAATTAATTCAGCGCCGGTTTTAGAGCAAATCCACTGCTCATCAATGCGCTTAAAGTGAAAGCCACCCGATCGAGAAGCTAGCCAAATTTCGTGCATAGGCTCTTGGCGATTAATAACGATTTGGCTTCGATCTTCAAACTCGAGATTCATTACATTCCCAAGGCTTTCATAATCGATATCAGCACCTGAATCATCGATTAATTCTTCAATTTTTTCTAATTCAACATCTACGAGTTGATGAAATTCAGTATCGTTCATTTCATTGTCCTATTGCTTTTCTGGCTTGTGGTGCGATTATAGGGGGCATTGAATCAATAATCACGAATTGGAAAATGAAAAAAGCCATCGCAGCATGTTTTTTATTGAGCCTATTAGGGCTAACTGGGTGTGGTCAAAGCGGTCCATTGACTATACCTCAAGAGTCCGCACCGCAACATGAAGAACAACAATAAATATTAAAGATTTTTAAGGAAAAGGTTTTGGATTACTTCAATTATCAAGATGATGGCCAACTTTGGGCTGAAGATGTCAACCTAACGCAATTGGCGAGTCAATTTGGTACACCACTTTACGTGTATTCTCGAGCGACAATAGAACGTCACTGGAAAGCGTTTGATAATGCCGTTGGTGAGCATCCTCATTTAGTGTGTTATGCCGTTAAAGCGAACTCCAATTTAGGCGTGTTAAGCGCCCTAGCTCGTTTAGGTTCAGGGTTTGATATTGTATCTGCAGGTGAACTTGAACGTGTTATTGCGGCGGGTGGTAATCCGTCAAAAATCGTATTTTCTGGTGTCGGTAAAACCGAGCAAGAAATGCAACGAGCACTAAGTCTGAAGATTAAATGCTTCAATGTAGAATCTGAGCCGGAATTGTTGCGTCTAAATAAAGTTGCGCAAGAGATGGGCGTGAAAGCACCAATATCTCTACGAATTAACCCTGATGTTGATGCACAGACGCACCCTTATATTTCAACTGGGTTGCGAGATAATAAATTTGGCATTGCGTTTGATCGTGCTCCAGAGGTATATCAATTTGCCAATTCTTTAGAGCACTTAGAGGTTCACGGTATTGATTGTCATATCGGCTCTCAATTGACCAATATTGAACCGTTTATTGATGCAACAGACCGCCTTCTAAAATTGATTGATGATTTAGGCGAGCAGGGCATTCAAATTAAACACCTTGATGTTGGTGGTGGCTTAGGCGTGGTTTACGATAATGAACAGCCTCCAGAGCCTGCAGAATATGCCAAAGCACTACTCTCTCGTTTAGATAACCATAAGCATTTAGAATTGGTGTTTGAGCCAGGGCGAGCCATTGCAGCTAATGCTGGGATCTTACTGACAAAAGTTGAGTTTCTTAAACCTACTGAGCATAAGAACTTTGCCATTATTGATGCCGCAATGAATGATCTGATGCGTCCCGCACTTTATCAAGCATGGCAGAATATTATACCGGTAGTACCTCGTGAAGGTGAGGCTATGGTATACGATTTAGTCGGTCCAATTTGTGAAACTGGAGACTTCATCGGTAAAGATCGTTCTCTCGTATTGGAAGAAGGTGATTTACTCGCGGTTCGATCTGCTGGCGCATATGGGTTTGCTATGTCGTCAAACTATAATACTCGAGCTCGTGCAGCAGAGATTATGGTTGATGGTGATACCGTTCATCTTGTACGCAAGCGCGAAGAACTCTCTAGCCTATGGGCTCTTGAAAACGTATTACCGGAGTAAATGACGTTTATGCATTTCCATTTTTCTAAAATGCACGGGTTGGGTAATGACTTTATGGTTGTTGATTGCATTACCCAAAATATATTTTTTTCTCCCGAGTTAATTCGTCGCTTGGCGAATCGTCATACCGGAGTGGGTTTTGATCAGCTTCTTGTGGTTGAAGCGCCTTATGATCCCGATAGTGATTTCCATTATCGTATATTTAATTCAGATGGCAGCGAAGTCGAGCAGTGTGGCAATGGCGCACGCTGTTTTGCTCGTTTTGTTCGAATGAAAGGCTTGACCAATAAATACAGTATTGGCGTCAGTACCAAGAAAGGCAAAATGGTGCTGAAAATTGAAAATGATGATCAAATTACCGTCAATATGGGCGTACCTGAACTTGAGCCAAACAAAATTCCTTTCAAAGCGAAGCAAACCGAGAAAACGTATATTTTGCGAGTGGGGGATAGTACGTTATTTTGTGGCGCAGTTAGCATGGGAAATCCGCATGTTGTGACGGTGGTGGATAATACAGAAACTGCCGATGTGGAAACATTAGGCCCATTACTTGAATCTCATGAGCGCTTTCCTGAGCGAGTCAATGCCGGCTTTATGCAAGTGAAGAGTCGCAAGCACGTTAAACTTCGTGTTTACGAACGTGGAGCTGGCGAAACTCAAGCTTGTGGCAGTGGTGCATGTGCGGCTGTTGCAGTGGGTATTATTCAAGGTTTACTCGATGAAAGTGTAAATGTTGACCTACATGGCGGTTCATTGAAAATACAATGGAAAGGACCGGGTAAACCACTGTATATGACAGGGCCAGCAACGCATGTTTTTGATGGACAAATATCTTGTTAAAAAGGGATCTCGTGCAAAGTACCGAAGTAAATGAATTAACCGCTGAATTGGTTGCCGATTATCTGAGGGATAATCCGAATTTCTTTTTAACTCATCCTGAATTGGTAGAGAGAATTCAATTACCTCACCACCAAGCTGGAACCGTATCTTTGGTACAAATCCAGTTAACTCGTCAGCGCCAAAAAATAGAAGAACTTGAAGAAGAGATCACTGCACTAATGTCTCTTGGTGCGAATAACGATCGTACTTTCCATGAATTTGTGGAACTGCAGCAACAGATGTTCAAATGTCGCTCGCTTTATCAAGTTATTAAAGCCATTGAAGAGAAAGCATTAAGTTTAAACTTGAAAGCTCATATACGCTTCATGGAATCTAAAGAAAGTAAGTACTTACTTGATAAAGAGTATTGGCAACGTTTTAAGACTAACCACTTAAACGGAAAACAAGCGTATTTAGGCAGAATGCGTCAAGCTGACCGTCATGGCCTATTTGGAGAAAATTCTCTGATGCCTGAAATGGGTTCCTATGTTGTATTGCCGATTAAAAGCGGTTTAGTCGAAGGGTTTTTAGCCTATTCAAGTGAGGATGGTGGTCATTTTCAGCCTTGCATGGATATCTTGTTTCTGCGTCACCTTGTCAGTATTTTTTCTTACTTGATAGAAACCTTACCCTGGGATGAGTAGTTATGGAGGAATCCACTCTCTTTGACTTACCTGACTCATTAACTCAACCACTTCAATCCTTTCTCGATTATCTTTGCCATGAGAAAGGGTTAAGTGTTCATACTCAAAAAAACTACTGTCAGCAATTAACTACGATGGCCATACATTTAGACTCGATGGGCGTAGATTCATGGCAAAAAGTTGATGCAGCTTGGGTTCGCCAACTCGTAAGTAAAGGCATGAGAGAGGGTATGAAAGCAAGTAGTTTAGCGACTCGCTTGTCTTCACTACGAAGTTTCTTTGATTTCCTTATCTTGCGTGGAATATTGAGCGCAAATCCTGCTAAAGGCGTATCAGCACCGAAAAAACAGCGACCTCTACCGAAAAATATCGAAGTCGATGAATTGAATCAGTTGCTCGAAATGAATGACTCAGACCCTTTATCTATTAGGGATCGAGCTATAATGGAGATGCTATACGGTGCTGGATTGCGCCTGGCAGAGTTAGTGGATATTAATGTTAAAGATATCGACTTACGCTCAGGAGAGTTACGTGTTATCGGTAAAGGCTCGAAAGAGCGTAAAGTGCCATTTTCGGGTCAGGCGAAAGATTGGGTGAGTAAATGGTTACATGTGCGCGGTGAGTTGGCGAATACCGATGAAGTCGCCCTTTTTGTTTCACAACGTGGTACTCGAATCTCACATCGAAATGTTCAAAAACGGATGGAGCAATGGGGGCAGAAGCAAGCGATCGCAAGTCATGTCAGCCCACATAAACTGCGTCATTCTTTCGCTACTCATATTCTCGAATCAAGTAATAACCTAAGAGCTGTGCAAGAGTTGTTGGGGCATGAAAATATATCGACCACACAGATATATACGCATCTTGATTTTCAACACTTAGCTCAAGTGTACGACCAATCGCATCCACGAGCGAAAAAACGTCGTAAGGAAAAGTAATGCGCTGTTATCGTTCGTTGCCGACTATCAAAGCTATGACCTTCGATCTCGATGATACCTTGTATGATAATCATCCAGTCATCGCGAACTTAGAGGAGAAGGTCTTGCAGTGGATGAGGCAAAATTATCCAATAACACAGGAGTGTTCTCGTCAATGGTGGTTTGAGATAAAGCAGAGAGTTATCGCTCAGAATCCCAACTTGAAACACGATGTAACAGAATGGCGGCGTGAGCAGATTCGACTAGGCTTAGTGCTTTTGGGTTACGATGATCCTAAAGCTAAACATGCTGCCGACCACACTATTATCGAGGTCTTGCGCTTGCGTAATTGTATCGATGTTCCACATGAAACTTACCGAGTGCTCTCTATTTTATCTCAACATATTCCATTAATTGCGATTACGAATGGCAATGTGGATCCAAGCCGAATTGGATTATCGGACTATTTTCAAATGGTCTTAAAAGCAGGTCCCGATGGACGTGCAAAGCCTAACTCAGATATGTTTCAAGCCGCACAAGCGAAACTAAACATACCAGCCAGCTCTATTTTGCATATTGGTGATCATCCGATAACCGATGTATATGGGGCTTGGGATAATGGTTTTTCTTCCTGTTGGTTTAATGATAAATCCCTAACCATACGCCATTCTATAAAATTCAAAACCTTACCTGATTTAGAAATTGATCAGTTGGCGGATCTCATAACTTTAGTCTAGAGTTGTAGAATAATAATCTCATATGTTTTTTTCTCGTCAGTGTTAGGCACTTGATACGTTAGTTGAAGTATCAAACTGGAAATTATGGAAACTCAATCATTTATCGTTGAAAATTGCGAGTCGTTGGAACTTAAGCTTCAATCTCTAGATAAGTTTGAGGGGGCAAGTGTATTGATCCAATTGTTCTCGGATAGCGAACAGGATCTCGTTGGCGCACTTGCAAAGATCCTTTTGCGATCGTTTCCCCATGCCACATTAATTGGTATGAGCAGCGAGCAATTGATTGAACATGGTGACATCGTTGAGCATCATTCTCTGATAGTGATTACTGCTTTTTCACAAACACAGTTAAGTAGCGTTGTCGTTCCTTATACTGCAAGTCCTATCCAGGCAAACGTCACACAGCTTGAATCATTAAACATCACTCCAGATACCAAAGCAGCAGTTTGTTTTGCCGATCGCTTTGAACATGCTGAACCTCACGATATTCAATCTATGTTTGACCTCCCTATCGATTTCCCGATAGCCGGTGGGGCATCCTGTAATACCGAACACGGTCAGTGGGTACTGTTGGGTGAAAAGCTTTATCAAAGCGCATTTGTAGCAGTTGCGTTTCATGGTAGCGAATTATATGTCGATGTAGGTGGATTTACTGAATGGTATCCATTAGGTGAATCGTTTGTTGTGACGAAGACGGATGGTTGTGTTGTCGAAAAGATTGATAATTTACCTGTGAGAGAGCTTTATGATCGATATCTTGGTGATAATGATGAATTTCCATTTGAGCTTATCAAAAATTTTCCATTTATTATCGGTGAAGAACAAAATCAAGATGTTTACGCCCCAATAAAAAATATGGGGAGTGAAGGGATATTATTTGATAAAGAAATCCCAGAGGGGGCGAAAGTACGGTTTTGTTATAATCATCCATCCCTTTCCTTGGATAAAATACAAATTTATTCTCAGAAGCTTATTCAGCGCTCTCCAGAATCGATATTTATCTATAATTGCTTCTCTCGATTAAGCTTTATGGAGGGCAATTCAGAATTAATTCCTATGCAGAATGTGGCCAATACTTATGGCACTTACTGTATGGGGGAATTTTGTCGGCTGGATGGTAAGCAAAGGGTTTTACATCATAGTTTGACTTTTATCGCGATGAGAGAAAAAGAGAGTTCAACTTTAACTAATCATCACCATAGTAAACTCCCGATAAGTTACGCGAAATCAGTATCCCCACTGTTTAGCTTGATTAAAAATTCCTTTTTAGATTTGGATATACGAAATCAATCGATGGCAGAGCAGATTCAGCAGCAAACCGATATGCTGACACAAAGCTATCGTATTGATCATCATACTGGTTTACCTAATCGAGTAGCATTGCATCAACGATTAGAGAGTATCGAAGACAACCAACACCTATTGACGTTAAAAGTGACAGGCTTTAGCCGTATTAATGAAAAGTATGGCTATAAAGTTGGCGATAAACTGCTCCTTGATATCAGCGAATATTTCAAAAGTTATATTAAGCAAAAAGAGTATTCGACTTTTGAAGTCTTTTCGATTGGTGTAGGTGAGTGGGCATTTATCTTTACCACAGATTTAGATGACGCATATGTACAGTTAAATTTTTCTGAGTTCACCGATGCACTAGAGAATGTGAATTTTGAACCATTTGGTTTACCTGATGTGGATTATCTGTCGGTTTCGGTCAATGGTGGGTTAGTGAGTCGACGTGACTTCCCTGCACAACCTGTTGAGGATTTATTACTGAGATCAGTAGAGGCACGACGCTATGCTGACCAGAACAATAAACGATTTTACAACGCAAATGAATTAATTGAGCGAGATGAGAAACGCCTTGAGCAATTAAGTTGGCTGTCATTCGTGAGTCGAGCCATTCTTGACGACAATATTGTTCCTTTTGCACAACCTATATTCGATGCTTCCGACCATTCAATTGCGTCATATGAATGCTTAGTACGAATCCAAGATGGAAGCAGTATTATCGAACCAGGTAAGTTTTTGCCCATTATCGAAGGTACTCATTTGTATACTCGCTTGAGTCGACAGATGGTAACCAAAACCTTTGAAATTATGAAAAACCGTTCTGAGTCCTTTTCGATTAACCTCGCACCTCAAGACTTTATGAGTGAACATACGTTGGAGCATCTTGAACAAGCAATAAAGCAAATTGATGATCCAACCCGCGTCGGTATCGAAGTGTTGGAAACGGAGCAAATTAAAGACTATTCTCGTATGATCGATGTATGTAATCAGCTGCGAGCCTTAGGTGCTAGAATTATCATTGATGACTTCGGGAGTGGTTATTCGAATATTGATGAGATTATTAAACTAGAGCCTCAAGTGATAAAAATTGATGGCAGCTTGATTAAAGATATCGACTCCAATTTGAAGCAGCGTCATATTACTCAACAGTTAATAACATTGTGTCATGTATTAAACGCTAAAACCGTGGCTGAGTTTGTTCACAATGGAGAAATCTGCCGTATTGTTGAAAATATGGGTATTGACTATATTCAGGGGTATCACCTTGGAAAGCCTACCTTACTCAAGTAGATATCTGTTTTCTTTCAGCATGTGACCACTTTTATCTGCTAAGTAACTTTTCATCATAAAATGAAAAAAACTCTTCAGTTGTTTACTATTTTTTGTCTCCTTTAAAGCTGAGAGCAATTCTATCGCAACTTCTAATGTACATAGGCTATCGTTTTGTTGGTTTTTCCTCAGTTGGTAATGAGAGGATTGACTAGGGCAGAATGAAACCCGCTGAATATTATCAAGCCATGGACTTTTTCGTTCCATCTTCTTTGCCTCTTGCCATGTTCCATCAAGCAATAAAAAGTGCGGAGTCAGTTGGCATTCTTGAGCTCTTTTTAAAGCCAAACCCAATGGTTGACTCGTTTGGTTGGGAAATAGCAAAAGCGGTACTTGATGAGGTTGTTCAAGACGATCTATCAAATCTGGGATTTTTTCAGTGCGCTTCCATTGATAGCGCTGACAATCTGGCAACGAATCAACCAGCCATTTACCAGTATTGGTTTCTCGTTCAAACTCCTTCTCATGAGTTATCAGTGACAGCGTTAAGCCACTTTTTAGTCGTGGTATTTTGTCACAAATGCATTGAAATTTTAGTCCGCATCTCGAGCAAGGAATCATGGTTCGACTTTAAATAATTGCATCCCACCGTTTCCAATGGGATAGAGCTGCTGACCAATTTTCTCCTGATCGGTTTTGATACCACCGTCAATTCGATCAAATATTCGTCGAGAAACTAAATACTGTCCTTGGTTTTGAGTCATAACGACTTCGATTTGAGTAGCATTCAGTATTTGCCAATAACCACGCTCGACGATTTCACTTTGGGTTCGATTGTCAAAGTATCGAGTAATGGCTTCGTGAGTGTTGCCTAGAGTCAGTTTTATGTTTAATGCTTGATTATTCAGGCTCTGTGCCTGGTATTCACCTTCCCATCCGTCCAAAGCATCAAAGCTACTGACACGAGCACATCCTTTATAGCGAATTGAATTGCTTTTTGCAGAAGCCACCCAACCATATAAGTGACCATCTTCTTGCAATTGACAGAGTGAAGGGCTGAGTATGACAGAGCTCTCTAAACCATAGTAACGTACTTGCTGCTTGAACTGTTCTTTACGTGTTATAGCGACATTGTATTGCCCTGGAACAAATACCATTTCTTGATTTTCGATCGATACTAGCCATTTTGGTGAATGACCTAGTGCTTGAGTTGGGTGCGGAGGTTGACTACAGCTCAAAACTGCATCGTCTGCAACAAAGTTAATCTGTTTGACCACGAGTTGAGCACGATAGTCGGCATTAAATCCAGATCGACTTGGAACATCTAGGTAACCAATGAGTTCTCCATACAATTCTTGATAAGGATAATGAGTTTGATCGGCAAGCGTCTCTTTTAACTGTGGTGAAAGTGTTAGTGTGTATTGATCATTTGTGCCACACGGAATAAAGGAATTGGTCTCTCCTCCAATAATCATTTTTCCACGGAATACGATATTGCGATAGTCGATAGAATCAGGGATCGCCAGGTTGGCGAGTTTTGGGTCATTCGCTTTTGAAGATGACTGATTAGAGCTAGAGCAGGCAACTAAAAACATCGTGCAGATTAATGGAAGCAATGTGCGAAAAAATCGTATCATCTTAAAAAGTCTCAGATAGGGTAGAATCGTAGTAATAACCACGTATTAAATTAATTATAAAATAACTGGGATTCGGCGATGTCAGCGTTTCTTTTTCTCATGTTAAATTAAGACGAAATTGTGTAGCGTTCAATAAACCTTGTTAATTCCTTTAGGCAACGATTTCGATATTCGTCTTTCTCAAATAACAGCTCGTGGTTTGCGCCTTTAATGGCCATCAAATGTGCGTCTTGGTTAACTGTCTGAACTTTGTCCATTAATTTAACTTGTGCTTGGTTTTCAACAATTTGATCGTTACCTGCTTGAAGAATAAGCAGCGGAGTTTTTAATTTTTTCGCATCATTTAGCAATTGTTTTACCGTCACCAAGCTTTGCCATACCCAAGTGATGCTTGGCCCACCGACTTGGAGTTCAGGAAACTGTTTATACAATTGGCGAAACCATTTATAACGTTGTTTGCTTTGACTTAGCGGGTTATTAAGAAATGGTTTAGTTTCATAGGGGCCGTACCCTGGAGCAAAGGTCGGCACTGAAGATTTCTGGCTTAACCAACGGGTATACTGGATTGCGAAAGGGCGCATATACCAAGGAACAGGTAAACCGACCATCGGGGCAACAGCGACACAAGCAGAAAACACCGGTTGAGGTGTTTGTTGTAGATAGCGGAGCGTTATCGCACCTCCCATAGAATGCGCGAGGAGGAATTTTTTTTCATAGTGGTCCAATTCAAAAAACTCGACCATACTTTCCAGATCGGAAACGTAATCTTGAAATTGCTCCACATGACCAATACTGTCTTCAATGTGCGGGTATTTGGATAAACCTTGCCCGCGATGATCGTATGAATAGATATCATAACCGAGCTGAAAGAGATCGTAGAAGAGCTCTTGGTATTTGAAAACAGTCTCGATTCGCCCGTTGACAATAAAAATGGCTTTGGTGTGATGTGCAGCGGAGAACTTGCACCAGTGTAGTAATGAACCGTCGAATGAAGAATGGTAACCCGACTCTCGTTGCTGCCAAAAGTCACTAATCGATGAGCTCATCGCTTGTTCATAGCCAGTTTCTTGAGTATATCGTGATGTAGAGACGGTTTTTCTAGTCATAATGTTACATGTTGGTCTAGTTAGTGGATGAATCGGGCTTAATTAGAGTAAACTAGCTAAACTTAATTGCAACGATTATGCTATTTTCTGATGATCCTAAGCTAAGAGAGTGACGTTTATTTTCGTTAAGGAGCGAAATGTATTACACCTATGTGGCACGACAACCAATATTGAACGTAGATCGTGTCACGACGGGATACGAGCTATTGTTTCGTGATGGTGAATGTCATGCATTTCCAACTCATATTGCTTTCGATCGAGCGACCTATCGCTTAATTGTCGAATACTTTACTCGCTACGGGTGCAATCCTAACTACAACAGTTCACGGTGTTTTGTGAATTTTTGTCATCATGGCTTTATTAATCGCCTGCCACTAACATTGCCCAAAAGCTTTTTCTTTATCGAAATCTTGGAAACATGCGATCCGGATGATGATTTATATGAGGCTGTTCGAGAATTGTATCGTAGTGGTTATAAATTGGCCGCAGATGACTTTGTCTTCTCCCCTCAATGGGAACGATTTCTCCCTTATCTTGATATTATTAAGATCGATATTGCCATTACCGGAATCGACTACGCTTGTCATTTTGTGACATCGAAGGTCATTGCTGGATGTAAGGCTAAGTTCTTAGCTGAATGCGTTGCAACAGAGCAAGAGTTTATTGCTAGTCGTGAAGCAGGGTTTGAGTTGTTTCAGGGGGATTTTCTTCATCAACCCATCTTGATACAAGATCAAGAGGTAAATTTACAACGTCAGGCTATATTTGAACTCATTAACGAAATTTTCCGAAACGATATAAATATAAATCGATTAGAGAGTTTGGTTGGTAATCAGCATGACTTACTCAATATAATTTATGATTTTTTGAAACTCTCTAGCACACAACGTGCATCATTGGATTCCCCTCTTGCTCCCCTCAGAGAAGATAATATTAAAATTCCCATTGCGCTGGCCATTGTTTCTTATCTTTCGGAGACCAAACCTAGAGAACTCTATAACCTCTCTTTACAACGGGCTCGATTTTGTCAGCTTATGGCCGATAAAGCTCCCTGCAAGTACTCCTCTGACCAACTATTTTTCACCGGATTATTCTCTCTTTTGGATGCATTAATGGGCGTTCCTTTAGAAGAATTAGAACTTCCCAAACCAGTAAAACAAGCGTTGACGCACAGGGAAGGGGAGTTAGGTAACCTTTTAGATTTTTATATGAGCCTTGAAAGTGCAGATTGGAACCTCTTGCAAACTTATTGTGATGATTATTCTTTGACCATGCATGAAGTGACGAAGCTTTTCCACATTGCTCAGTGTTGGAGCCAAGACTTAAAGCATCTTTAATTTTATTCTTTCCTTCCCTCAGTTTATTTGCGTTTATGTTTGTGAACTTTTGATGACTTCGTTATGACGCTATTGATCTCATCTTTTTATGTATTAATATATGCATATCCATATATTAAAGAATTCAATCATGATAGATCCTCACCAGTTTTTTAAATTACTGTCAGACGAAACACGTTTACGTTGCTTGCTTTTGATCTCACGAGAAGAATCTCTGTGTGTCTGTGAGCTCACTGCTGCACTCGAAGAGAGTCAGCCGAAGATATCTCGTCATTTAGCACAGCTACGTCAATGTGAAGTGCTATTGGATGAGCGACGTGGTCAGTGGGTGTATTACCGAGTATCGTCAACGCTACCGGGTTGGATGCGAAAAGTGATTGAAGGGTTACAGCAGTCTAATTGCTTACAACAACAATATTTGAATGATAGTGAGCGGCTAAAGAAGATGGGCGCTCGTCCTTGTACTTAGTTTAAGAAAGATAGTTTTAGAGAGATAATGAGATGACAATTAAAGTCGGTATCAACGGATTTGGCCGTATTGGACGTTTAGCACTTAGAGCATCATTCGACTGGGATGAAATAGAGTTTGTTCGTATTAATGATGTTGCTGGAGATGCTAAAACATTAGCGCATTTACTAGAGTTTGATTCTATTCAAGGACGCTGGCATCACGAAGTAAGCATCGATGGCGATAAAATAATTGTCGCTGACCAAGAAATTAAAACAACTCAATGCCGAGAGATCGATGCGGTAGATTGGTCCGATTGCGATGTTGTAATTGAGTCTACGGGTGTTCATCGCGACAAGTCATTACTCGAAAAATACCTTGCTCAAGGGGTGAAACGTGTTGTGGTTTCTGCGCCAGTAAAGGAAGAAGGGATCGCGAATATTGTTGTTGGTGTTAATGATTCGATCTTTGAACCTGATACCCATCAAATTGTCACCGCTGCTTCTTGTACCACGAATTGCATCGCACCGATCGTTAAAGTTATCCATGAGAAATTAGGTATTGAGCAGTCCTCATTTACGACAATTCACGATTTAACCAATACTCAAACAATTCTCGATGCGCCACATAAAGACCTTCGTCGTGCCCGAGCGTGTGGTATGAGTTTGATTCCTACCACAACGGGCAGCGCGACTGCAATCGTTGAAATCTTTCCTGAGCTTGCTGGAAAGATTAACGGCCATGCAGTGCGAGTCCCATTAGCCAACGCCTCTCTAACGGACATTATTTTTGATGTAAAGCGTGATACCACTGCAGAAGAAGTAAATACGCTACTTAAAGAAGCGTCACAAGGCGAAATGGCCGGCATTTTAGGATTTGAAGACCGTCCATTAGTATCGATTGATTATCGTGGTGATCAGCGTTCAACCATTGTCGATGCGTTGTCGACCATGGTGGTTGGTACTCGCATGGTTAAGATCTATGCTTGGTATGATAATGAAATGGGATATGCAACACGAACCGCTGAATTAGTGAAAAAAGTCGGCTTAGCATAGGAATTAATGAGAATGACACATCCAACTTGGGAATTATTGGTTGATGATAGCGCTTTGGTATTAATGCCTTGCCCTGGAACGAAGGAAGCCGACTTACAAAGCTCGCTCGAGCAGTTAAAGGCTCAAGGTGTTATGGCTATTGTGACCGCGATTAGCTGTGATGAAATGAAAGTCAAAAATGTAGAACAACTAGGTGACCTTAGTGAGAAGCTTGGTATCACTTGGTTCCATTTACCGATTGAAGATGATTGTGCGCCTGATGCAGAGTTTGAAGCAAAATGGCAGGATGTTTCTCCTCAGCTTGAATCGATTATGACTCAAAGTGGCAAAGTTGCTCTGCATTGTATGGGAGGCTCTGGTCGAACTGGTTTGTTGGCAGCACGTCTATTGCTTGATAAAGGCTGGGAGCTGCCAGATATCATTACTCAAGTTCAAGCCTTGCGTCCTGGGGCTTTTCAAAAAAGTATTCAAATAGAATACATTGAGCAATTTGCTTAATAGCGTACAGCTGATAGAGCATTTGGATCATCATGTTCCAAATGCTCTATCACCACCTAACATGGAGTATTTTCGATGAACTCAGCTTCACCCGCTGACGCGAAAAATTCAATACGCCAATATATGTTGGTGACATTTAATTACTGGAATTTCACCTTAACCGATGGTGCACTCCGGATGTTAGTGGTGCTCTATTTCCATCAGCTTGGCTACGATGCCTTAACCATTGCCTCGCTCTTTCTATTTTATGAATTCTTTGGCGTTGTAACTAACCTAGTCGGTGGCTGGCTAGGTGCTAGGTTAGGTTTAAATCGGACAATGAATATGGGCTTAGCGATGCAGATAGTGGCGTTGCTAATGTTGGCGGTTCCAACTGCTTGGTTAACTATTCCATGGGTGATGTCTGCTCAAGCTTTATCAGGGATAGCAAAAGACCTCAATAAAATGAGCGCAAAAAGCTCGATTAAAGGTTTGGTCTCAGGGAATCAACAAGGTCGTCTTTTCCAGTGGGTTGCGGTGTTAACGGGATCGAAGAATGCATTGAAGGGGGCTGGCTTCTTTTTAGGCGGAGTACTGTTAACAACGATCGGGTTCCAATATGCTGTGGTCGCAATGGCAACAGTATTAGTGTTTGTATTGATTGGCAGTTTGTTTTGGCTTGAATCTGATCTAGGGAAAGCGAAAAGTAAGCCCAAGTTTAGTGAGTTATTTTCTAAATCTCCTGCGATTAACATTTTATCCGCTGCTCGCCTATTTTTATTTGGCGCTCGAGACATATGGTTTGTGGTCGCACTACCCATTTATTTAGGCAAGGTATTTGGTTGGGATCATTATTGGGTTGGTGGTTTTCTCGCACTTTGGATTATTGGTTACGGAGTGGTGCAAGGCATTGCACCTAAGCTAACAGGTAAAGCAAAGGGAACGATCCCCGATGGTAAAGCCGTATTTTACTGGGCGATACTATTAGCATGTATCACTGGGCTCATTGCCTATGCAGTCGAAATGCAGTGGTACCCTCAAGGCGTTATTGTGGTTGGATTATTGGCGTTTGGGGCGGTTTTTGCGATTAACTCTTCGTTACATTCTTATCTTATCGTTAGTTACGCTAAGGAAGATGGTGTCTCATTGGATGTCGGCTTTTATTATATGGCTAATGCAATGGGACGTTTAATTGGAACGATGTTATCGGGTTATTTATTTGTGGTCTCTGGTTTAGCTGCCTGCTTGTGGTTTTCGTTTGTCTTTCTGATTATCACTTCTGTTATCTCTTTAAAACTTCCTCGTCATGCATAACATATTCGTGAGAATTGGTTAATTTTGATATGGATTTAAATTTAACTTAGGAAAGATGGGGGAGATTAAGAGAGTTTTCTCGCGATCGTTTATAATAACTGTGTCACCACGTTTTAAATTACGAGACTTTGTTTTAAGTTGAACCGACTATCGCTGGAGCAAGCGAGGATCTGATGTCAGATATCGAAAAAGTAGTGGTAAAAACAGAAAAGCTCGAGAGCCTTCTTAGAGAGCAATATCATGCTCAAGGTAAAGAACTGCATCAATTAATTTCAAGTTGTGAAGGCCGCTTACCTCATGACATCGTGCCACAGCTTCGTTATATCGCAACGGTTAGTAATAAGATAATTAATGGAAATGGATTTAAGTTTGATAATCAAAAGCGGTTTTTCGACCAGTTTGATGCGTGTATTCAGTCATTAACACCTCGTTCAGTGCGTTTTGTATGGCGAGCAGCATGGGGAGTGTTTATTGTAATGACTCTAGGGAGTTTAATTTTTTATTACTTAAATTGGGAAGAGCTATCTCGGTACTTGTTTGAATAATATTAATATGGTGTTTGCTGAGTATAAAAAGAAAAAAGGACGCATTTGCGTCCTTTTTTCTTTTTTAATTATTTCAAATGATTAGTAAAGCATTGGGAGTGTCATGATACCGAGGACAACCGCTATCATTACAAGCCCCTGCTTTTGTGATGAAGTCATCATAACACTGCTCCTTAATCTGTGTTGCTTCATTAATATACAGAATAGCACTGTTTTACCGATTTGATCAAATTATTTGTTCAAATCGGTAAAAAACCATGTTTAGTCATTAAATTGACGTGTAAATAGCATGGTTTTTGTGAGGGTATAGACATTTATGGTTGATGTTATTGTCATTGAACGAGTGAAAGTTAATTTAATTCATTGATTTTAAGGTAATTATCTATGTTATCAATATGTGTCAAAATTTTATTGTTGGTTTTATTGGTTTGAGTAAGAAGATTTTAGTTTGTTAGAGTATTATGCATTAAACAGTGTTCGAAATGATTGCTACTCATATCGATATTTTATTTCCAAGAAAAACATCGATGAAGAGGTAGGTTTTTTGTGGATTAAATTACTAGATGATCTTCATTGAGCTTGATACATAAAATATAAACTTAACAACCTTAATGTATTGATTTTAAAGTTTAATTATTGTGGTTTTAGTAAGTATTTATGATGACTATAGTGTCTAACTGAGTTATTTGTGATTAGTTTTAGCGGTATCGAATCAGATGAGTACTTAACTTTGGTTTAGGTGAGGTTGCTAGTAATTATTAATATCAAGATCGAAATTTTTGCATTCACTGTTGGATTTCTAAGGCTCGCGCTCTACACTGGAGCAGTTATTTAGCTGGGAAGAGTCATGGTTATTCGATTTTCTGGATTGTCTTCATATCAAGGTAGTGTCGCAAAATATACCTCACTGGTATTAAGTGGCATGTTAGGGTTATTTGTACTTCTCGTTGCCCCTTTGCATCAATATTCAATTGCTCTTCTTGCTGTTGCTACCGGAATTGGTGTAACTATTTTAGGTGATTTTCTTCTTATTCAGCGTGGTTATAGTAAAGTTCGATTTATCATGTTTTCTATCGCTTCGTTACTTTATAGTGTAGCGTTTTGGAGCTTTACCGAAGGAGTGATGCATTGGTGGTTGCCCGTGCTCTTATTCGCTTCTGGCATTGTTATATTATTGCTGATTCTTCCTCAAGTTGAGTCATATGTGTTTTCTACTTCTCTAGTCGGAGTGTTACTACTCGGATTAGTTTGGTCGACAGCCGAATGGTGGTTACAACATCATAGTGTGAATGCATTGTTTGCACTTTCTGGCTCTGCGATTCTATTTGTTACGGCCCTCACTCTTGCGGTCCGAAAAGAAAGAGCTGTGTTTTTCTCTCGTACTCCTTTTGTTCTATTAGGCTATTTAATGTCGCAAACTTTATTTTCGTTATCTGTATTACTTTAGAGTCATACTTTCCATCACAACGAACGCCCATTTTTAATTAGATTAAGCTTTGTAGACAAGGGTAGGTAAAAAGAGAATGAAAACTAAACAATTTAAAGTTTCCACAATTGCAATGGCATTAGTTGGGGTATGTGTTTCCTATACAAGTTCAGCTGGTGAGCACGTGGAACCTGTTAAATACAGTCAATTCCAAGAGGTACTTTCTGAGTCAAAATTACAGGTTTCTGATCCGGGAGGTAAAGCTGGTAATAAATCCGAGCTTGGAGCCGGGGGAAATTTTAATGGTGTCGTCAGTGAGCACTTTTATGTTGATAGTGATTCTGAAGCGCTTATATTTAAGATGTCAGGTTATAAAAACCGTAGTGAAGTGAGAGTATTGAATAATTTTGATACATCACTTCCAAATACTTATTATCACTTAAGTGCTGCGTTAATGCCGATTGATCCAAAAGACTCGATTAAAGATAGTGATTCTAAAAATGATGCGATGACATTCTTGCAAGTTCACAATGCGGGTTCAGGAAAAACAGAGCGTGGTACAACGGGCTCTGGCTATATTCCTCACCCTCTATTACGTGTTGTGTACGAAGGAGAGCGTGATGGAAAAGTCGATCACTACTGGGCAGTCATTAAGAATAATGCAGTGAACTGTGGTTCTAAAAGTGGGAACAAAGGTAAACCTGAATGTAAAAATGCATACATAAAGTTGGACCTTGGCCCTGTTGATATGACTAAGCTCACTCAGTTTGATATTAAGGTTGGCAACTCAACGCTTATGATTGACGTGAATGGAGAGACTAAGGTTGATCATGATATTAGCTACTGGAGTCACCTAAATAGTTACTTTAAAGCGGGTGTTTACAATCAGTTTAAAAATGGAACGAGTGAAGTCCACTTCAACAGCTTAGAATATAAAGTTGAAGAGAAAAAATAGTCGTTAATCGTAGTTTTGGTGTGTAAAAAGGCCAGTGATTGCTAAATCGCTGGCTTTTTACTTGACGTTATTTGCGAATAAATAAGCGATAGCAAACTTGTCCTGCAGTTTTTTCTCGGTGTAACTCCCAATTTTGTGGGATGCTATTTAAAGGCCACTCTTTTTCGGCTTCCAGATAAATCATCGCATTTTCTGACAACCAGCCGTTTTCTTCTAATTTTTCACAGGTTTCTTCCAATAATCCTTGGCGAAAAGGAGGATCGATGAAAACCACATTCATTGGTGTACTAGGTTGAGAGAGAAAAGTAAGCGCATCACACTGCTTTAGTGTGATGTTTTCAGCATTTAACGTTGTACAGTTTTGTTGTAACTGTTTAAATACCAAAGTGTTTAATTCTATCATGGTGACCTGTTGGGCGTGGCGTGAAGCCGCTTCAAATCCCAGTGCTCCTGCTCCCGAAAATAAATCGAGACAGTTGGCTTGTGCGATATCGCCGGCTAACCAATTAAACAATGTTTCTCTAACTCTATCAGTGGTTGGGCGTAACCCTTCTACATCTTGAACGGGGAGCTTTCTTCCTCGCCACAGTCCACTAATGATGCGAACAACGCCTGTTGAAGGCTTTTTGTTGGATTTAATAGGGTGACGACGTTTTACCATGATTTTTTGACCGAAAATAAAGTGTTACTATTATGTCGCCTTGTTGAATGGTATCAACAAGAAGGCAAGTACAATGGATAAGATGCCAAAGTTTACCAGTGTAAGTGGAAAGTTATTACTGCTTTGTCATTATTTCTCTTTTTATGAGGAATAATGTACTCAAGGTAAAGGGCGTTATTAAATTACTGGAACTATCTAGGACATCCTTCAGATGACAGACAAAAAGAAACGTGGCCTCCTTTCTTGGCTTGGCTTTGGTGATGAAGAGTCAGCCAAAAATGAAAATGAAGCGATTGAACAGCAGATAAATGAAGAAGATAGCGGTTCAGAGATACCGGCTTCAGAGTCTATTGCTGACGTTGAACATGATGACAAAGTTGTTGACGAGAACGAGCCTGAAGAGATCGTAGCTCAAGCGGAAGTTGTCGAAGCACTTGACGTTAATGAGAGTGAAGTCGAAGAGTTTACTCAGCCAATCGAATCTCTAGAACAAGAGAAGCCAACAGAAAGCTTTTTTACTCGTCTAAAACGTAGCTTAAGTCGAACTAAGGCGAATATTGGTGCTGGCTTTTTTGGCTTGTTCAAAGGTAAAAAAATTGACGATGAGTTATTTGAGGAACTAGAAGAACAACTGCTTATTGCGGATGTCGGCATGGACACCACGATGAAAATCATCAAAAATTTGACGGAAAAAGCATCGCGCCAGGAATTAAAAGATGGTGAAGCACTCTATGCTTTGCTTAAAGAAGAAATGGCCGATATTTTGGTTCAAGTTGAAAAGCCTCTTGAAGTCGACACAGCTAAGACTCCTTATGTCATTCTGATGGTGGGAGTGAATGGGGTCGGTAAAACGACGACAATTGGAAAATTAGCGAAACAATTTCAGAACGAAGGTAAGAAAGTCATGCTGGCAGCTGGCGATACTTTCCGTGCTGCTGCTGTAGAGCAATTGCAAGTGTGGGGACAGCGCAACAACGTTCCTGTTATTGCTCAACACACTGGTGCAGATAGCGCCTCGGTTATTTACGATGCAATTGAAGCTGCGAAAGCACGAGGTGTTGATGTGGTGATAGCGGATACCGCTGGGCGTCTTCAAAATAAAGCTAACTTGATGGAAGAGTTACGTAAAATTGTCCGTGTAATGAAGAAAGTAGACGATTCCGCTCCTCATGAAATCATGCTGACTTTGGATGCCGCAACCGGACAAAATGCGATAAGCCAAGCTAAGTTATTTAGTGATATTGCTCCAGTAACGGGTATCACATTAACAAAACTTGATGGTACAGCAAAAGGTGGCGTTATTTTTGCAATAGCAGATCAATTCTCTATTCCAATTCGTTATATCGGTGTCGGTGAAGGGATTGATGATTTACGTCCATTTGAGACTCAACAATTTATCGATGCTCTGTTTAGCCGAGACGAATAACTGATAAGAGAGAATGTGTAGTACGTGATAGGAGCACCGGCTTAATGCTCCTCAAATAGTTAAAGACAAGGATCTGCGAGTGATTAGATTTCAACAGGTGAGTAAGGCTTATCGGGGAGGACGACAAGCCTTACAGAAAGTGGATTTCCACTTAAAGCGTGGAGAAATGGCCTTTATAGGTGGTCACTCGGGGGCCGGTAAAAGTACGTTACTTAAATTAATTTGTGCTTTGGAACGTCCAACCGATGGAAAGATCCTATTTAACGGCCATGATATTACGCGTATTCCCAATCCAGATATCCCTTTATTACGTCGAAACATCGGCATTGTTTTCCAAGATCACCGTTTGCTTATGGATCGAACAATATTCGATAACGTTGCATTACCGATGCGTATTGAATCTATTTCTGAAAATGAAATTAAGCGCAGAGTATCGGCAGCACTTGATAAAACAGGCTTATTAGAAAAGGCGCGGTGTTTTCCAAGTCAGTTATCGGGTGGTGAGCAGCAACGGGTTGGTATAGCTCGTGCCGTCGTAAACCGACCAACGCTAGTATTGGCCGATGAACCTACCGGAAATTTAGACCCTGACCTTTCTAATCGAATTTTACGTTTGTTTGAAGAGTTTAACCGTGCTGGGGTCTCGATTCTATTAGCGACACACGACCGGAGTTTAGTCAATTCTCGGCCTCAATATCGCCATTTAGAGCTTAACCAAGGCTTCTTTAGCGAGGTAGAAAATTATGGCAACTAATAAGCCAAATACGATGAATTCCTCGAAGAACAAGTCTGTTAAACGAAAAAGTGATAAGAGTTCTAGAACATCAAAAGTGAATTATTTTGCGAGGCATTATAACCAAGCAAAACAATCCTTAATTGATTTATGGAATAGGCCAATTGGTAACTTATTAACGCTGGCAGTGATTTCTATGTCTTTGGCGATGCCTGCGTGCTTATATTTACTCAGTAAGAATGTCGCATTTGTCGCTACACATGTGGCAACACCATCTCAAATAAGCGTATTCATCGAACCAGAGACGCCAGAAGCTCGGATTATGGTTCTCAAAGACAGTTTAGAGAGCTTAGAAGCCGTTAAAACCATTCGTTATATTTCTTCCCAGCAAGGACTCGAAGACTTGAGCAAAGATGCTGGGTTTGATGAGGCTTTAACATTACTTGATCAGCTCTCGTTACCAGGGGTCTTGGTGATAAAACCGGGGGTTGAGGGTGAGCAAGAGATAAAAGTATTAGTCGATTTAATTCGAAAAGAAAACGATGTTACTGATGTACGTTTGGATGAAGACTGGTTAAGTCGGCTAAAAGCGTTAAAAGATTTAGTCGAACTGGTCGTGATTAGTTTATCTACCTTAATGCTGTCTGCCGTATTTTTAATTATTGGCAATAGCTTGCGCTTTAGTGTGCTTGAGCATAAAGAAGAAATTCAAACCATGAAGCTAATAGGGGCGACCGATGCTTATATTCTTCGTCCATACCTTTATTCAGGAATGTGGTTAGGGTTAATTGGATCTGTAGTTGCGTGGTTTTTAACGGCATTGTTAACATTATTGCTGAATGAAGCCGTAACCGACTTAGCGAAGCTATACGATAGTCGCTTTCGTTTACTCGGGTTGAATTGGGATGAAACTTTGTTATTGCTTATGCTCGGTACTATTATTGGCTGTGTCGCTGCTCGGCTATCGGCACAGAGGCATCTTAAAGAAATTGAACCTGTTTAGGCAGTTGTTGTCTATTATTTAGCATCAGGCCATTCGTCTTTACAGAATTTTACGCCTAGAATCGCTATTTTATCGATATGACACCTTGAAAGGTGAAGTAAATCGCGGCAGTATTGCTGAGTTAAAACAAATTTAGAATTAGTACGATGAGGAAATGAATGTCAAACCAAGCGTATAAAATGGCTCTCGTCACACAAGATAGCTTAGATAGCTACATTCGTTCAGTGAACAGCTATCCAATGCTGACACAGGAAGAAGAGCGTGAATTGGCAGAGCGATTACATTACAAAGGTGATATTGAAGCTGCAAAAGGATTGATCCTGTCGCATCTACGTTTCGTTGTCCATGTAGCTCGTGGTTATTCGGGTTACGGATTACCAATGGCTGATCTTGTCCAAGAGGGTAATATTGGCTTAATGAAAGCGGTAAAACGTTTTAATCCAGAAGTCGGCGTACGTCTTGTCTCTTTTGCTGTACATTGGATTAAAGCGGAAATTCATGAATATGTTCTGCGTAACTGGCGTATCGTGAAAATTGCTACAACTAAAGCTCAGCGTAAATTGTTCTTCAATTTGAGAAAATCGAAGAAACGTTTGGGATGGTTTAACAACGGTGAAGTAGAAACTGTAGCGAAGGAGCTTGGTGTTGCACCTGCGGAAGTCCGTGAAATGGAATCTCGGTTAGCCGCACAAGATCCTACCTTTGAATTAACGACAGATGATGATGAAACAGGAACCTCTTCGGCACCTGTATTGTATTTGGAAGACAAAGGCTCTGATGTTGCGGATCAATTTGAATCGGATAATTGGGAAGCTCACACTAATCATCGTCTTTCATTAGCATTGTCGAGTTTGGACGAACGTAGTCAGCATATTGTCCGTTCTCGTTGGTTAGAGGACGCTAAATCGACACTGCAAGACTTAGCTGATGAATATGGTGTCTCTGCTGAGCGTATTCGACAGTTAGAAAAGAATGCAATGCGTAAATTAAAAGACGCTGTTGGTGAGTTTTAGAATACTACGATATAAAATATAAATACGAAAAGCCGAAATCGAGAGATTTCGGCTTTTTTATTTGATCTTGCCGAAGATTATAAGGAATAGCTTTCTGTGGATAACTCTGTGATTAAAATTTTGATTAAGTGAATGAAGCACGGTTCTATCGGGGTTTAAGCGTATATCTAATTTGGGGATAGCTTTTGATCTACACACAGCATAAATACGATCATCACAACATATTGTGGATCAATTGACGCTAAAACACTTTATCAACACTATTCACAGGTTTATCCACAGATTTTCGTCAATAAATTGTCGAAAGTAATGTTGTAACCGTCATATACTTGTCTTCTCATGGATGGGGTACAATATGTTAAAAACAATCAGGAGCAAAAATGAGTCAATTTAAGCTGATTAGCATCGCCGATGCTTTGAATAAACTAGAGCAAGATACTGCGACAATGGTCGATATTCGAGATAGGCAGACGTATTTAAAAGGTCATACACCAGATGCTATCCACCTGACTAATGAGACTATTGGCGACTTTATGAGTAATGTTGGATTTGACCAAGCAGTATTGGTGATATGCTATCACGGTGTAAGTAGCCAAGGTGCCGCTGAATACCTTGTAAACCAAGGGTATGATGATGTTTATAGTGTGGAAGGTGGTTTTGCTGCTTGGGAGCGAGCAAATTACCCTATTGAAGTATAGAGTTCTGGAGTCGGTAAGCTGATGCGTTCATTAATTATTCTGGATAACCCTCGCTTGTCACAAGCTTTTATAGATTACATGGCATGTCAAAAAGTCGATGTAAAAATGATGCCTTCAAGTGACGGTAGAATAGAGTTGTGGTTAGTGGATGATTCGCAATATGAACGAGTTAGACCTGAATTAGAACGTTTTTTAGAAGAACCGACCCACTCTCGTTATGCTCAAGCTTCATGGCAACGCTCAGATACCCGTAATGTGCCTTTTCAATATCGCTCAACAAACTTTTGGCACTTAATTCGAGATCAAGCAGGTTTTGTAACCTTAGCCATTATGCTAAGTAGCCTTGTGATATATGGTTTGAATATCATTGGTTTTGGTCAAGAAGTCTTTAACTGGGTCCATGCTCCGGCTGTAGTTGAACAGAAGTGGCAGATATGGCGCTGGATTACGCCTGCATTATTCCACTTCTCAGCCATACACATTGTATTCAACCTCCTCTGGTGGTGGCAATTAGGTGGGAACATTGAAAAGCAATTAGGTCCTTCTAAGCTAATGTTAATTTTTCTTGCATCAGCTGCATTATCCAATGTTGGACAGTATTGGGTAGATGGTCCTAGTTTTGGTGGTTTATCCGGCGTGGTTTATGCGTTAGTTGGGTATATCTGGATTGTGGGTTGGCAACGACCGGATCTTGGAGTGTCACTTTCAAGGCCAGTCATCGGTTTCATGTTAGTTTGGTTGGTGATTGGCTATGTTCAACCCATTATGGCGATAGCAAATACCGCCCACTTAGTTGGGTTAATTTGCGGCATATTATTAGCACTAATAGAAACTCACCTACTGCAACCAAAACACTAAATCGGTGAGCAGATACTAATTACTGATACATATATTTAGTGAATAACAGGTCAGCAATAATTGGGCGCCCAGTTTCAATAATTAGGAGCTCATTTAATTTTGACACTAGGTTTTTTCGTATGTCTTCGCGGCCAGCCAGGGATTTTACGGTATCCTCAGTTTGTCGCCCAAGCAGTTCTACTACGGTATCTCGAATTAAAGGTTGATGCTGCTCAATCTGTTCGATGTCTTCCGCATTAGAGACCATGATATCGATGCGGACCTGAATATAACCAAGATCTTTCCCTTTGGTAAAGAAGTTAGTCGTTAAGTCAGGCTCTAGGGTAAAATAGGCCAATTGTGGCGCAGCTGCGTTCTCTTCTTCATCGGCAGCATACGAGAGTGGTGCTATGATGAGGTTGAGTCCAATTAGTGCTAGGGCTAAAATAGTTTTATATTTCATAACGATTTGATTTCTTATTTATTCGGCGATATTCGAATCACCATACTCTTGTTACAATAGTAACTCGACAATCATAACCACAATGTGACTTAGAGGTTCGATGCTGATTGTTGTATGGCATTGAAGCTTTATTGTTCGACGATAAAGCAGTTAATTAAATATTAGTATGAATCAACCAAATTCCCATTATCTATCAGCTTTAAATAAGATAACTTGGCAAAATATTGATGATTTTGCATTCCCATCACAAAATATACGTGAATGGTTGCTCGATCAGGGCTCATTATCTCTGCGTTTACGAACGTGTTGTAATGAGCTTGATGTTGACTTGGTATTACATCAATGGCTTTTGAATGAAGAGCTTACTCATGATGAACAAACTCTATTATCGTCACCTTCTCATTGCCTTTTGCGCCGAGTTGTATTGAATGGTGATGAGCTTCCCTGGGTGATTGGAAGTACATTGATACCGAAATCAACAACAGAAGATCAAGACTATGATCTTTTAGGTTTAGGGGAAGTTCCTTTAGGTGAGGCGGTATTTAAAGCTGAAGCGGTTGATCGAGATTGCATGCAGTTGTCATCTATCGAAGTTGCGGGTGAATTATTGTATGCGCGTCGTTCAAGATTATGGATGAATCACAAACCTATGTTGGTGACTGAGTTATTTTTACCTTCTGCACCAATTTATCGTTAGGAGAAAATAAATGTTAATGGCAAAAGCCAAAGCGTATTGGCAGCTAATGAGAATGGATCGTCCTGTTGGATCTTTGCTGCTACTTTGGCCTACGTTATGGGCATTATTGCTTGCTGCTCAAGGCCTTCCTGATTGGGACGTGTTATTGGTATTTTGCTTAGGCGTGTTATTAATGCGTTCCGCGGGTTGCGTGATTAACGATTATGCCGATCGCAAAGTGGATGGACAGGTAAAAAGAACGAAGAATCGCCCAATTCCTGCAGGATTGGTATCAGGAAAAGAAGCTCTCGGCCTGTTCTTTTTTTTGACCTCCTTAGCTTTTCTCTTAGTACTCACCATGAATAGTTTAACTATTCAGTTATCGTTTGTTGGTATTGTTTTAGCGTTTATCTACCCATTTATGAAACGCTATACGCATTTGCCACAACTTTTTCTTGGGCTTGCATTTAGTTGGTCGATTCCAATGGCATGGGCTGCTCAAGCGAATGGACTCCCCGCATTTGTGTGGCTTCTCTTTATCATCAATGCTCTTTGGACTATTGCCTACGATACACAATATGCCATGATCGATCGCGATGATGATCTAAAAATAGGGATTAAATCGACTGCAATTCTTTTTGGTCAGAATGACAAGCGAATCATTGCACTACTTCAGATAATGACATTAGGGTTGTTGGTGGTGCTTGGAGCCAGTTTTCAGCTCGGATCGCTTTACTATGTAAGCTTATTAGCGGCGACAGGGCTGTTTGTTTATCAACACCAATTGATTCGTCATCGAGATCGATTGTCTTGTTTTTCCGCTTTTAAAAATAATAACTATGTCGGAATGGTCATCACTCTTGGAATTGCTACGGCGACTTGGCAGTAGAGTTATTGTTATGTATTAATAAACAAAGGGCTCAATTGAGCCCTTTTTTGTGTTTTTTCGGTTTGTTATTTTAAATAATTAGCTCTCTAGCTGACAAATACCTTCACGAATGGTCATCCGAACTTCTGGATGAAGTAACTGATAGAGATCGTGAGCTAACGTATTATTTCCAGAAACTTGGTAGCTGTCTTCTTGATTGAAATAATGCAGTTCTTTGAGGGTTTCGAGTAGCGTAGCAAATACCGCTTTATCAAAGAACTCTGGCGCATTGATGCCGTGTATTTGCCCTAATCTTTGAGCAAGATCTTGGCTTTGACTTTCGAGTTGCTCTTTTGTCAGCATTGGATTGCTTTCAAGGAGGTTAAGCGTAATCGCATAACGTTGTAGAGTCTCGGATATGGTACGCCCTAAGAGGATCAGCATTTGTGTATTACTTGGATTGATCGCCACACTGTCAGTTGTAAGTTCTACCAGTTGTTGACGCTCTAATTCGATAACATAATCGTGTATTTTGCTCTCTAGCTCATCCAATTCTAAGCTTAAAAACAACTCTTTCTTAAGTAATGGATAGATATGCTCAATTTGAATCACGAGTTGCTTAAAGGTAAGCGATTGATGGCTTACCAAGGTTTGCGCAATGAGGGACGGAAGCGCCAATAAATGCATGATGTTGTTTCGATAATAGGTCATCAAAATAGACTGATGACGATCTAAAGAGATCACATCCCCGATTGCATCGGTATCGATAGTGAACTTATCGAGCTTGTTGGCATGATCAACAAGCTCAAGTGCCGAAGTATCAGGAAGAGTAAAGGTCTCTGAATACGGCACATTTTTAAGTAAGGCGAGATAGTTTTCTACTTGAGATATAAGCCTTTCTTTCGAAAGTGAGCGCTGCCTTGATGCAAGCAATGCGGTTGCACATAACGACAGTGCATTCACGGCAGCAGCATCGTTAATATGAGTCATCATTTTATTGGCTAGCTGATTGACGACCGGGTTAAGCCAAGTCGGCTTACTTATGCCTGATGCATCGATATCATTGGCCCATTCAGGGACTTGATCGTTAAGAAATTGGTTAATTTGGATTGGCTCGCCAAAATTAACGTAACCTTGGCCGAAATTACGCAATTTACGGATGGTTTTTAGAACCAATCCTGCGCTTTCTTTCTCTTTCTTTTTGCCACTGAGCTCTTTTGTATACGTACCTACTTCCATGACATGTTCATAACCAATATAGACCGGAACTAAAGTAACAGGGCGATTGAGCCCACGTAACATGGCTTGTAGGGTCATGGCGAGCATACCGGTTTTTGCAGTAAGCAGCCTCCCAGTTCTTGAGCGACCACCTTCACTGAAATATTCGACCGAGTAGCCGCGACTAAATAGATCGGCTAAATACTCCCGAAATACCGTGGCGTACAATTTGTCTCCCTTAAACGTACGACGAATAAAGAACGCACCACCACGTCGAAAAATAGGTCCTGCTGGGAAGAAATTTAGATTCACTCCTGCTGCGATATGCGGTGGCACCATACCTTCATTATAGAGAACATAAGATAGAAGAAGGTAATCCATATGACTTCGATGACACGGCACATAAACAATCTCATGGCCTGATTGAGCAAGTTGTCGCACTGTGGTTGCATTGTTAATATTTAGGCCTTGGTAAATTCGATTCCACAACCAGCCTAATACTTCTTTGCCTCGCTTCACCAGTGGATAAGAGAAATCCGCAGCAATTTCATCGAGAATGGCATAAGCGTTTTTTTGGGCTTTCTCATGTGAAATTTGTTTACTTTTTGCTTCTTCATTTATCGCGTTTTGAATAATTGGGGATTCTAATAACCGGCGAATTAATGCGTCTCTTTGAGGTAAGTTCGGCCCAGAGGCAGCTAATTTCTGTCTTGAAAAGTGAATCCGAGCGACGCGAGCCAGTTTATGAGCAATGGCAATATCAGTCCCATGATTTTCTGCCATATAACGAAACGATACTACGGGGCTCATTCGAACCAAGCAATCTCGACCAGAAAATAAAACGGCTGCTGCTTTTCTTATGCCATTCATTGGTTCAAGGTAGGCGTTGGATGCTTGCTCTTTCCCTGGTTTTCGTCCCCATAGAATGGAACAAGGAATTAATTGAATATCGAGATCGGAGTTATCTTGGTGTAGTGCGAGTAGTTCTGTAAAACGCGCTATAGAATCGCGTGGAACCGATTGGTCATTACTTAAAATTCTTGGAGCGGTACCGATAAAGACTGTTCGAGCAATTGAACGCTCTCCCCATTGGATCGAAGAAAAGGGGTCGGGTAAGCCCAACTTATCAGTTTGAGCTTTTAGAGCTAATAAATCGACGTTGGATTGAAAAGGCAATGCATATACAATCGGCTGTGTTGAATCAATTGCATGGTCTTCTATGGGATTTTTAGGAACTATGGTCTCTTTTACTAAAAGTGACATTGGTAACCTAAGTAGCATGTGTCTCAACGACATAGAGCTTTAAGCCTCAAGATGTAATTTAGTGATATTTCATATCGTCTTACTTTATTCATTGAAGCGAATAAAATAAGGCGTTCGCGTTTGGAACGTTAGAATAACAGAAACTGGTCTAACCTTTTACTTTTCTTAGACTGTGAATCGTAAATTTTATACTAATGCCATTTAAAACAAGTAAGTAGGTAACATAGTGCAAACGAAAAACCCTCAAGGTATCGCTCGCCTTATTAAAGCTGCAAAGTACTCTTATCAAGGCGTCACATCGGCATTTAAAGGAGAGGCAGCATTTCGTGAAGAAATCATCGCCTGTGCTATTCTGATTCCGCTTGCTTTATGGCTTGATGTATCGTCTATTGAACGCTTATTAATGATTACGTCACTGTTGCTCGTTTTGATTGTAGAGTTATTGAATAGTGCTATAGAGGCGGTGGTTGATCGTGTTGGACCTGAGCATCACCCTCTATCAGGACAAGCGAAAGATATGGGCTCAGCCGCAGTTTCAATCGCTATTTTAATTGTGATTGCAGTATGGCTAACAGCACTTATGTAACCTTGTTGAATAATCAGCGTTGCTTTTTATTTTATACTGGATATACTCACAGTTGACTGTATAAAAAAACAGGTAATCTCATGAAGCCATTAACGCCCCGACAGCAACAAGTTTTTGATTTAATTAAAGCAAAAATTGAATATTCAGGAATGCCGCCAACACGAGCAGAAATTGCCAAGGAACTTGGTTTTCGCTCAGCTAATGCTGCAGAAGAACACCTAAAAGCGCTTGCTCGTAAGCAAGTTATTGAGATTGTACCTGGTGCCTCCCGAGGTATACGTGTCTTAGTTAATGAAGCAGCTAACGATGAAGCTCCTGAGGCTGGTCTGCCGTTAATTGGCCAAGTCGCGGCTGGAGAGCCTATCTTAGCTCAGGAGCATGTTGAGTCTCACTTTCAGGTCGACCCTGCAATGTTCAAACCGCGAGCGGATTTTCTACTTCGTGTTCATGGCGAAAGTATGAAAGACATTGGCATTATGGATGGTGACCTTTTAGCGGTGCATAAAACTCAAGATGTGCGTGATGGTCAAGTGGTTGTCGCCCGCGTTGAAGATGATGTCACTGTTAAGCGCATCGAGCGAAAAGGACCCAAAGTACTGTTGCATGCAGAAAATGAAGAGTTTTCCCCGATAGAAGTTGACCTAACTTCTCAGAGCTTAGCGATTGAAGGTTTAGCGGTTGGTATTATTCGTAATACTGATTGGATGTAACCTTTGTTTGACGTCACTTTTTCGTGCCTTTCTTTATACATGGCTTTAGTATATCCAGAACGATGTAATAATACGTATTGAGAATTTGACGATGAAGATAGGAATTATTGTTTGTGGTCTAGTTGACCCTTTGTGGGCATCTGATTTTGGTGAATATGCCGATATGATTCAGACGACTCTTTCTCCTTACGGTGAGTTTGAGTTCCAGACCTTCAATGCACTGACCTCTTCTTTACCTGAGGATATCCATGCTTGTGATGGCTACATTGTGACGGGTAGTGTATACGATGCTTATGCTGATGAACCATGGATTCACCAGCTCGCTGACTGGATCCGCCGCTGTGATAAGCAGCGAAAACCCCTGCTTGGTATCTGCTTTGGTCATCAGATTATTGCTTTAGCATTAGGTGGTAAGGTTGAAAAATCCAGTAAAGGGTGGGGCATTGGCATAAGTACTACCGAGTTGCTGGCTGATACATCTTGGATGGAACCAAAGCTCACCTCGTTGAAAATGTTAATAAGTCATCAAGATCAAGTTATTGATATACCACCTTCGATGAAACTCCTTGCACGCAGTGACTTCTGCCCAAACTATATGCTGAGTAAAGATCAACATATTTTGACAGTACAAGGTCATCCAGAGTTTTCTCTTGAGTTTGAGCGTTGTATTGTCGAAAAGAAAAAAACTCAGGTAAGCGAAGAGTGTTACCTGAGTGCATTAACGAGCCTTAATCAAACACCTGATTCCACAATTGTCATGCGATGGTTCGCTAATTTCTTGAGTGAGAAGTAATTTAGAATCCTTTCAATTATAGATATTGCCCAAGCTGATATGCATGGGCAATATTTGCCTCTTTATCCTAAAATAGTCGATTAAGGCCATTTAACGCTGCAACACGGTATGCTTCCGCCATGGTGGGATAGTTGAAGGTCGTATTTACAAAGTACTCTATAGTATTAGCTTCACCTTTTTGTTCCATGATGGCTTGGCCGATGTGGATGATCTCAGAAGCCCGTTCTCCAAAACAGTGAATACCTAGCACTTCTTTAGTATCTCGATGGAAGAGTATTTTTAAACTACCAACTTCGGCACTACCGATTTGAGCTCTTGCTAAGTGTTTGAATGACGAACGTCCAACTTCATAAGGTACTTTAGCCGCAGTCAGTTCTTGTTCGGTTTTGCCAACAGAACTAATTTCTGGAATGGTGTAAATACCGGTTGGGATATCTTCAATAAGGTAACCTTGAGCTTCCCCTTGTACAATCGCTTGAGCAACGAATCGTCCTTGATCGTAAGCTGCGGATGCAAGGCTTGGATAGCCAATCACATCACCTACGGCATAGATATGCTCTACTTCAGTTCTGTAGTTGGTATTCACTGAAAGAGTTCCGCGTGAATCGGCTTTTAGCCCGGTATGTTGCAGTTCTAATTTGTCAGTATTGCCTGTGCGTCCATTTGCGAATAGGATGCAATCGGCCTTCATTTTTTTGCCAGATTCAAGATGAAGTATGACTCCGTCGTCAACGCCTTCTATTTTGTCATATGTTTCGTCGTTACGGATCACGACACCATTGTTCCAGAAGTGATAAGACAGTGCTTCGGATACTTCATTGTCAAGAAATGATAGCAATCGATCTCGAGTATTTATTAGATCGGTCTTGACGCCAAGCCCTCTAAACACTGATGCGTATTCACAGCCAATAACCCCGGCGCCATAAATAATAATGTGCTTAGGGTCATGCTTTAAATTTAAAATAGAATCACTGTCATAAATTCGTTCGTGGTTAAAATCAATATTGTCAGGCCTATAAGGGCGAGAACCTGTGGCAATAACAAATTTATCGGCACTGTAGCGTTCATGGGTTCCATCGTATTGTTCGACATCAACAGTATTAGCATCAACAAAACGAGCTTTACCAAATAGAAGGGTGCAATCATTTCGATCGTAAAAACCTTGGCGCAAACGCGTTTGTTTGTTTATAACGGTTTTTGCATGGCCTAAAATATCGGAAAATGTGGCGTGGAAAGTTGAACTATTCTGACTGAAGAGCGGATTGCTATTAAATTCAATAATACGACTTACCGCATGTCTTAATGCTTTTGATGGAATCGTTCCCCAATGGGTACATCCCCCGCCAACGCTTTTTTCTTTTTCAATAATGGCAACATTGAATCCGGCCTTGGTGAGTCCCATTGCAGCGCCTTCTCCGCCCGGGCCGCTGCCAATAACAATTACATCAAAATGATGAGACTGAGCCATAGAGTTTCCTTTTGTTATATTTGCGTAACGTAATTATAGCTATATTGTAACGCATTGTGTCGAAAGCTGTCTGTGACAAAATACATAGAGTTACAATAGGGTATTGATAGATGACGGTTTATGTCATCAAATAGAAGAATGTCACAGATTTATGATGTTAATTGGTTGGTTTGTTCAAATTCACCGTTCCCAATTTTCGACATACAGCGAATTCGCGTTATAGTAGAGTCTGATTTCAAGCAGTTGTTAGGTAAATGAATGGGCATTCGAGCTCAACAAAAAGAGAAAACGCGTCGTTCATTAATAGACGCTGCATTTAGTCAACTTAGCGCGGAACGTAGTTTTTCTAACTTGAGTTTACGAGAAGTATCTCGAGAGGCGGGGGTTGCTCCCACTTCATTTTATCGCCATTTCACGGGGATGGATGAACTTGGATTAACTATGGTTGATGAAGGTGGATTACTCTTACGTCAACTTATGCGTCAGGCGCGGCAGAGAATTACAGAAGATCGGAGTATGATTCGTTCTTCGGTTGAAACGTTTATGGAGTTTATTGAAAGTAGCCCTAATGTTTTTCGGCTTCTTTTACACGAACGTTCTGGAACGTCTTATGACTTTCGAGCTGCTGTTGCAAGAGAGATAGAACATTTTTCAGCAGAGTTGACTGAGTATCTTATTTCGGTTGGTGTTGATCGAGAAATTGCTTCTATTCAAGCGCTTGCATCTGTAACACTGGTCTTTAGTTGGGGAGCGGAAGCGCTCGACTTGGAAAAAAAAGAACGCGATGCCTTAGCGGAAAGGTTGGTTTCACAACTACGATTACTCGCGAAAGGTGCGCATAGTTATAGCAAAGAACTTCAAATACAAAAATAGGGTGGGGATTATTCATGTCCAATGAGAAATATCAAGGTTCAGACCGTAAAAATTTACTATTAGCATTTGTAGCAGGGATATGTGGTGATCAAATTCTGTCGGCAATGACAATGAGTGAAGTTACTTTTTCTATTTTTCCGTGGATTGCGTTAATTGTTGCGCTTGAAGCATTATATTCAAACTACATTCGTCGCCCAATGGCAGAAGACTTCCCAATGATTGGTTTGGCATGTTTCTTTATTGGGGCGTTTGGTCATTCAGCCTTCTTGAAAATGGATTATCCACATGAAGGGACGAATATATTTTCAATATTTATTACGCTTGCGCTATTGGTGTGGGTTGGGAAAAAGATTGGCTGTATGAGTAATAAAACAGCATAAGAGTCAGTAAATCAAATAGGCCAGCTTCGACCATTTGCATGGTTTGAAGCTGGTCTTTTTTTTTATCATTTTTTAAGCTTTCTTTTCTAGCAATACGCCTGCTTCCATATGGTGGGTGTATGGGAATTGGTCAAAAAGAGCAAAACGAGTTACGTGGTGAGTTTCACACAAGATATCTAAGTTTTCTTGCAGTGTTTCAGGGTTACATGAAATATAAAGAATACGACGGTACTTTTGCACCATTTTACAGGTATCGCTATCCATTCCTGAACGTGGTGGATCAACGAACACGGTTTCACACTGATAATCATTTAAGTCAACATTGGCTTGTTTTAAGCGATTGAATTCTCGTTGTCCTTCCATTGCCTGAGTAAACTCTTCTGCTGACATTCGAACGATTTTTACGTTGTCGATCTTGTTTGCAGCAATATTGTATTGAGCCGACTCTACGGAAGGTTTTGCTAATTCAGTAGCGAGAACACGAGTGAAATTCTGAGCAAGTGCTAATGAGAAATTACCATTACCACAATAAAGCTCGAGCAAATCACCTTGGCTATTTCGGGTACAATCTACCGCCCATTCCAGCATCTTCTCAGCGACTTTCCCATTTGGTTGAGTAAAGCTATTTTCGACTTGCTGATAAATGTATTCATCACCAAATACAGACAGTTTTTCGACGACAAAATCGCGGTCGACAATGAACTTTATTTTACGAGCACGGCCAATCAGATCGAGTTTGAATCCCTTCTCAATAAAGCGTGCTTTAAGTTTCTTCGCTTCTTCGGCCCAAGTTTCATCAATCTGGCGGTGATAAAGCATCGAAATTAACATCTCGCCACTTAACGTCGAAAGAAAATCCACTTGAAATAATTTATGGCGCAGTAATGGATTGTCCTTGATTTGCTCAATTAACTCAGTCATCGCTTGGTTAATCAATGTGCTCGCCGCGGGAAACTGATCAACGCGATATTTTTCACGTGTCTGTTGGTTGAACATGATGTAGTACAGATCATCACCTTGGTGCCACACTCGAAACTCTGCGCGCATGCGGTAGTGTTGTGGCTCGGAAGGGTAAACTTCGAGATCGGGTGCTGAGTAAGGCGCGAACATTTGCGTAAGGCGAGCCACTTTTTCATCGAGTTGAATTGGGTAGTTGACTGGGTTGATATCAAGATTCGCCATACGTTTGCCTATTGGTTGAACTGCTACAAAACTGAGGAGCGCAGATTTTAGACAATCTATACGCTATGTCCAGTGTTTCCATGATTCAAACGCCTATCAAATAAAGATAAATACAGCTCTTAAGTGAGATAACAATCGACTGAGTCAATTCTCATCTAGACAAATGTGATTTTGGTCAATATTATCCTCTTCCAGTTGGTGTGACTTGCTGGTTTTTGAACCAATAGTGAGTGGCTTAAAAGGGAATCTGGTGTAAATCCAGAACTGACGCGCAGCGGTAAAAGAGAACGAGAATTCATAAAGACACTGTAATTAGGATAATTATGGGAAGTCGAATTCGAGGTAGCAATAGAGTGATGCTCTCAAGTCCGAAGACCTGCCAACAACTGAGCTCAGTGGTGCTCAGTTACGTTACGCGATATAGGATTATCACAATGAAAAAAACTATTTTAGCGGCTGCTGTAGCATCGCTACTTTCCCCTATTTATTCCGTTCAAGCCGAAGATGTTTCAGCACAAGACACCGTAGTGGTGACGGCCAGTCGATTTGAGCAAACTATTGATTCAACGACGGCTGCTGTTTCAGTTATAACCCGTGAAGAAATAGAAGCTTCTCAAGCAACTGAACTCATTAGTGTATTAAACACCTTACCCAGTTTACAAATAGCAGCAAATGGTGGAATGGGCTCAACTCAACGGATTTTTGTTCGTGGTACAAGTTCTGATCATACTTTGGTTTTGATTGATGGGGTGCGTACTGGTTCGGCAACAACAGGCTCTGTTAATTTTAGTTCTATTCCATTAGTGGCAATCGAGCGTATCGAATTCCTCCGTGGAGCAGGAGCAGCGGTATACGGTGCCGATGCTATTGGTGGTGTGATCAATATTATCACTGACAGTGATCGTGAAGGTGGTCGAGTTTCTGCATCGATGGGTACTGATAATTATCGTGCTACCAATGGGTTAGTCGCTGGAAATCTTAGTGATAAATTACATGCATCAATAGCGGTATCAGCTTTAAAAACAGATGGTTTCTCAGCTAAATCAACCCCAAGTGACGATGATGGTTATGCTTCTCGTGCAGTATCTTTAAATACAAACTATAAATTGTCTTCTCAGATAGAGCTCGGTGGCTTGGCGTTAGCTCAAAAGTCGGAGGGGGAATACGATGAAGGGACTAATTCCAAAAAAGTCTACAATCTTTCCGGTTACGCTAATTATAAAAATAATAGCTATGAAACAAAATTGGTTTTGAGCGCTTCTCAAGATAGCTCTAAAGATTATTCTTACGATTCACTCTATGAGACGAATAGAACACAGATTGCTTGGCAAAATCAGTATTCATTGAGTCAAGATTGGGTTCTTTCCGGCGGAATAGATTGGAATGACGATGAAGTAGTCTCAACCGTAGAATACGATGAATCATCGAGAAGTAACTTAGCACTATATCTTCATTCTCAATTCAATACCGGGCCCTATGCTCTAGAAGCAGCCGTACGGACTGATGAAAATGAACGATATGGCTCACATAATACTTGGCAACTCGGTGCTGGGTATCAATTCAGTCCTACGTATCGTGTATTAGCGAATGCAGGTACGGCTTTTAAAGCTCCGACATTTAATGATTTATATTATCCGGGATACTCAAACCCTGATACGAAATCAGAAGAATCTATAAACTATGAGGTTGCTATTGAAGCGACGTACAGCGTAGCTGACTTCCATATTACCGCATATCATAACGATATAAAGAATTTGATCGCACTTGACTCTAATTACATACCATTTAACTATGGAAAAGTAGAGATTGAAGGCATTGAGTTTGCTGCTGGGTTTGATATCGGTCAATTGAGCAATACGCTGTCTTATGATTATACCAATGCGAAAGATACAGAAACAAACGAGCAGTTAGATCGCCGCGCTAAACACAATGTGAAATGGAACAGCACTTATCAAGTTGCAAATTGGCAGTTTGGCATGAGTTACTTATATCAAAGCGTTCGAAATGATGGTTCAAACACACTAGACCCGTACTCATTGGTTAATTTAACCGGTGCCTATACATTTGATAGTGGTATTCAGTTAAGTACTAAAGTTGGAAATATCTTCAATGAAGATTATGAAACCGCTTATGGTTACAATACCGAAGAACGAAATGTTTATGCGACTGTAAACTATAGCTTCTAAGTATTACTTTTCAGAGTCAAAAGGCTGCTGTTGCAGCCTTTTTTGATTCAGCAATAAACCTCTATTTTGCTTTCCGATAGGGCTTACTGCCATCCGGTCGAGTCTTTAGTAGCGGTAAATTCCACATATAGTGCTCTTCTCGTCCCGTCAGCAATTCCTCTATCGCCTGATTCATCTTTCGTGCATCTTGTTCTTCATCTCCCGTTGGGAAGTTCTCTAACGCAGGGAGAATAAAAACTTCGTATTTGTGTAGCTTTTCGTTATAAGCGGGAAGAATCGGAACTATTTTCGCATTGGTGAGTTTAGCTAGTTTACCGAAGCCTTTTAACGTTGCTTTTTCGGTGCCAAAGAAAGGAGCGAAAACGGAATTTTTGTGGCCATGATCTTCATCGGCAGCCCAATAGCCAATATATCCTTCTTTGATCGATCGTAGAAATGGCTTGATGCCGACATCGCGATGATAAATGCGCCCGCCATATTGCATCCGTTGTTTGTGCATCAACCAATCTATCACTAAATTTTCTTGGGTTTTCATAATATTAGTGACTTTGTAGCCGCGTGAGGCAAGCATAACTGCTGGGTAGTCTATCGCCCAAGTGTGCAGCGCAAGAATAATAACTCGCTGATCCGACTCTAATAACGGGAACAAGTTTTCTTCGCCAATAAGAATGCCTTTATCTTGGTTGAACTGAGTCGAACGCACCTGAAGCTCGGAATAGCCAAGCATATACTGTGCGGCTTTTTCAAACGTTTTGCGAAGAATCGTTTCTCGATCTTCCTCTGATTTATTTGGAAAACAAAAGCTTAAGTTAATTTTGGCACGTCGAATAACAGTGCTGTCTTTTCGGCTAATAACGAATGACGAGAGTTTGTTAGCAAGTCGATCTCGAATCGTTGCGGGGATAAAAGCCAATAGAGCAGCCATCGATATTCCTATCCAAGTTAACCAATATTTTGGATGTAGGAAGCAGAGTTTAAAGGTTGGGTTGTATAGATGCTGTTTCTGTTTGTCGTTCGACATAACAATCCTACTGATTCTTATAGCGTGAATTTTTTATTGATCGATCTGGGTGGTTTTTGAAGCGACGATGCATCCACATCCACTGCTCTGGCGCGCGGAGAATAACCTTTTCCACAAAGGTATTCATGTACGCTGCCGCAGCTACTTCATCTTTCTGCGGGAAGTTATCTTCAATTGATTGATCGGCGATAATATTGTATTTGCCTTCATTATTACGAAAGCCTGATCCGATAACAATGGCGCAGCGGCTAGTATAAGCAAGAATGCTGGTTCCCGTAGTCGTACACGCATCTTCAATCGTAAAGAAAGGTACGAAAACTGATTTTCTACGACCATAATCGTGATCGGGTAAATAGAATAGTCGAGAACCTTTTCTCAATACGCGAATCATTGCTTTTAAATCTTTGCGATCGATAGCACTATTACCGTAGCTAGTACGGCCCCAATACTGAATGAAATTGTACGCAGGGTTATCGTGTGGGCGAAAAACGCCATACCCGTGCATGCCTAATTCAGCAAAAGCGCGACCAGTCATTTCTAAATTAAGTGCATGAACACAGCACAATAATACGCCTTTACCATTGGCTTCGTGCTTTTCGAGAGCACTAAGATCTTGTTTAACCAATAGTCGTTTAAAGCGCCATGATGGCCAAAACCAAGCAATTCCAGTTTCGATTAAAGCGAGCCCCGAGTTCTTAATGTTCTCATCGACGAATTCTTCAACCTCTTGTTGAGATTTGTCTGGAAAAACGAGTTTGACGTTGGTTTTTGCGGTTCGAACGCGTTTCTCACCAAAGCGTGCGATGAGCGTTCCAAGAGAGCGGCCTAGAGAGAACGATAGAGAGTAAGGCAAGAGATTGACAATCAAAGCGAGAAATCCAAATCCTAGCCATACTCCCCAATATTTAGGGTGGAGTAATGAACGAGAAAATTGTGGGGCTTGCTTGTTGGACATAAAATCAATCGCCTACTTCGTTGAACTTGAGCTAAGAGAGCCATTTTGGTTTTCTTTTGATTGGCTTGCTTCGTTTGCCAATTGCCGCATCATACCGTAAATGTTCATATCATTACATTTAAGAGATTTGCTGTTTTAACATTTCCCAGTATTGTTCAAAGTGAGCCGTTGGGAAGTATTTAAAATCAGAACGCACATACCGATTTAGACTACCTTCGACTTGACCAAGTAGTTGAGCGGCTAATACGGTCTCATCTATAGGGAATGACTTGCCCTCACGCAGTTTTCTCTCACGTAAAATTTGTCGAAGAGAGGTTTCAATCCGTTCATACAGTTGATTAATTCGTTCTCTTAATCGTTCATTTTCAAACATGAGAGCGTGACCAGATAGAATTCGAGTTAAACCTGGGTTGCGTTCAGCAAATGTCAAAATGAGCTGTAATACCATTTCAATTCGATTTAACGTGTCTTTCTCTTCTGCAAGTATGTAATTGATTCGAGACATTAAGGTCTCTTCAATAAACTCTATCAAGCCTTCAAACATCCGAGCCTTACTCGGAAAATGGCGATACAACGCTGCTTCAGACACCCCAACTTGTTTTGCTAGTTTGGCTGTAGTGATGCGAGATGCACCGTCGTGAGATTGAAGCATTTCAGCGAGTGCTTGCAGTATTTCTTCACGACGATTTGAACGTTTATTGGCAACCATGTTTGTTCCCTTAATGACTTCAAATTACAGGTAGCGTATAGAGCTATTGTTGCTCCAATTGTTGCTGGATAGTTTTTACCACATCGTAGGCAAGTTTCGCCTTAGATGCGAGTGTTAGTGTTTGTTCGCCATCGCGCCAGTAAAGCGTCAAAGCATTATTCTGGCTATTGAAGCCTTGACCTTCTATCGAGACATCGTTGGCACAAATCATGTCGAGATTCTTATTCACGAGTTTTCCACGTGCGTATTGAGCCACATCTTGAGTTTCCGCAGCAAAGCCAACAGTAAACGGTCGGTTGTCTTTCATTGCAGCAACAGATGCGACGATATCTGGGTTTTTCACCAATTCAATGGTCATTTCATCACTGTCGGCGGTTTTCTTGATTTTTTGCTCGGCAACAGAAGCGGGGCGATAATCAGCCACAGCTGCACAACTAATAAAAACATCATGGTTCACGGCTTGTTCCATTGCGCTTCGGTGCATCTCTTGAGCGCTTTCTACATTAATACGATTAACGCCAGCAGGAGTTGAAAGTGATACTGGACCTGCAATTAAGGTGACATCAGCACCGAGTTGCTTTGCAGCATTGGCGAGCTCGAATCCCATTTTTCCTGAACTGTGATTACTCAAGTAACGTACAGGATCAAGTGCCTCACGAGTTGGGCCTGCAGAGATTAAAATGCGTTTTCCTTGAAGCAGCTTTGGTTGAAAGAACTGTTCACAGAGTTCGACTATTTGCATTGGTTCAAGCATTCTTCCCGGACCGACATCACCACAAGCTTGTTCGCCCGATGCAGGACCCCAAATTTCGGCTCCACGTCGGCTCAATGTTGCAATATTTTCTTGAGTCGCCATGTTTTTATACATTTGCTGATTCATAGCGGGAGCCACTGCAATCGGAGAGTCTGTTGCTAGAACTAAGGTTGATAAGAGATCATTGCCCAATCCTGCGGCGACACGACCAATGAGATCGGAGGTGGCTGGAGCGAGTAAAACTAAATCGGGCCACTTAGCGAGTTCAATATGGTTCATCGAACGTTCAGCTTCAGGATCCAATAGACTCGTTGCAACTTGATGGCCAGACACAGCTTGCATGGTTAGCGGAGTAATAAAGGCAGTCGCAGCTTCCGTCATTACCACTCTTACTTCGGCTCCTCGTTCTATCAATCGGCGAGTGAGATCGGCGCATTTATACGCAGCAATACCACCACTCATTCCGAGCAATATCTTTTTACCAGCTAACGTTTGCATACTTCGTCCTTATTTTATTGCAGAAGGCATGTTACATGCCTAAATGTCATTTCAGTTATACAGTGATGATGTTCATTCATCCTAAATTCAACCAAGTAGACCATATAATAGTGAAAGAGTTCGCAGGATGTAAGCCCTTACTAACATGTTATTTCATCCTCATATTATGATAGACCGTACTCTTATTATTGTAAGTTGCGATGAGATCAATCATTCGACTATATCTGTCTAACCACGAATAAACGAAGTACTGAATATGATTAATGAATTTGTATCTGAAAAACATTTGTTACCTCGTGAAAAGTTAGTTCGATATGGAGCAAGTTCATTAAGTGATGAAGAATTACTTGCTATTTTTCTTCGCACCGGGAGCAAGGATCAAAATGTATTGGAGCTTTCGAGTCATCTATTGATGCACTTTGGTTCTTTGCGGCAACTATTTCTCGCACCAATTGAGGAGTTTTGTGGATTTAAAGGCATAGGGCAGACTAAATACGCTCAAATTCAAGCGGTGCTGGAATTGGGACAACGTTACTTAGCGGAAACACTAGAACGTGGCAGTGCATTAACAAACCCAAATGAAACCCGGTTATATCTAACAGCTTTTTTACGAGATAGGCCTCGAGAGGCATTTCTGGTTTTGTTTCTAGACAACCAACACCGTGTGATTGAAGCAGAGATATTATTTGAAGGCACGATTGATTCTGCGTCGGTCTATCCACGTGAAGTGGTGAAGCGAGCATTAGACCATAATGCGGCCGCTATTATTTTAGCGCATAACCATCCGAGTGGTATTTCTGAACCGAGCCAGTCGGATCGCCGAATTACCGATAAAATTTGCGCTGCCATGCAGTTGGTGGATATTCGAGTTTTAGACCACTTTGTCGTTGGTGACGGTGAAATTACCTCTTTTGCCGAACGAGGTTGGATAAACTGACGAAATACCTTTCGATCGAGCTCATATTTTAGTTGTGAGATAGTGAGATTCTGCTATTATGCGCCCACTAAAATTATCAACCTTAATCAGCTCGGCGACAAAAAGATCTCAAGATCCTTAAAAAAGGATCTATTGGGGTCTTGAGCAATGCTCGTCAAGTTAGTATAATGCGCGACCTTTGATAGCCTTGATGGATCTTCCATAATAGGTTTTAGTCTTAAATTTTTACGATTTTAAGGCTTTGACACCAAGGTTGATATCGAGCTGAAACGATTTGGAGAAGACATTCATGTCCCGAGTATGCCAAGTAACTGGTAAGCGTCCTGTAACGGGTAACAACCGTTCACACGCAAAAAATGCTACTAAGCGTCGTTTTCTGCCGAACCTACAAACTCATCGTTTCTGGGTAGAAAGCGAAAAACGTTTTGTTAAACTGCGCCTTACTGCTAAAGGCATGCGTATTATCGATAAGAAGGGCATTGATGCTGTTCTTACTGATATCCGTGCGCGTGGCGAAAACGTTTAAGAGGAATTAGTAAAATGGCTAAAGGTATTCGTGAGAAAATCCGCCTAGTATCTTCTGCAGGTACAGGTCACTTCTACACTACTGAGAAGAACAAACGTAACATGCCTGGTAAATTTGAGATCAAAAAGTTTGATCCAGTAATTCGCCAACACGTTATGTACAAAGAAGCTAAAATTAAGTAATTAATTTCTGCTTTAATGTTTTGTGAAAACCCAGCTTAGGCTGGGTTTTTTATTGTCTTTTTTTTATAAAAACACATAAGCTAACGGTAATACAAAGAAAACTATACATTTTTATATTCTTCATATGTGGAAGTAATACTATGGCTTATCGTGGTCGCCGTTGGAATAACATTTTGATATTAGGCATCATTTTGTTTATCGCAGTACTTAACCTACCAACGATCATTAAAACGTATTTAATCGATGATTCTGAAGCAACCTCCTATCCAACTCTCTTTGATACTTCTCATCAGGTTGTTGCGTTGTACAGCTCTGATTGGTCGTTGATATATCATGGAAACCAATGGCAAAGTACGCCAGTACTAACAACCGACACGCTTGAGCTAGTACAACGCTGGAAAGAGCTCTTAGGTACACCTGTGTCTGATGAAGCATTCAATGCGATGAAAGATAACCTTTCGGCTGCCAATACGCTGGAAGTCTGGTACGACGGAGTTGAGGAGCCACAGAGAGTTACTTATTACCGCACTCCAAATTTTTGGTTGTTTAAAAATTGGCAGCAGCAATGGATAGCAGTATCGGTAGAAGATGCTTATTTATTTCCTGCGATAAAACCTTAATCTATCTAGATTATTTAATATTTACTAAGAGAAAATCGAATGCCTGAATTACCCGAAGTCGAAGTTAGTCGATTAGGAATATCACCTTATTTAGTGGGTGTTGAAGTGAAGTCGATTGATGTGCGCACGCCAAAATTGCGCTGGCCAATTCCCCATCAGCTTAAACAACTCGAAGGGGAGGTTATTCGTTCAATCACGCGACGTGCAAAATACCTTTTACTGGAAGTCGATACCGGAACTGCAATTATCCATTTAGGTATGTCGGGTTCTCTACGTGTTTTAGATGCCCCGATAACGCATGGCAAGCATGATCATGTTGATCTTTTTCTTACCAATGGCAAAGTCTTACGGTACAACGATCCACGACGTTTCGGTGCTTGGCTTTGGTGTGAAAAGGGAACTGAGCACCCAGTATTAGAGAAAATGGGCCCAGAACCACTTAGTGATGAATTCAATGCTGAGGTTATTGAATCACGAGCTAAAAATAGAAAAACTACGATTAAACAATTTATTATGGACAACAAGCAGGTGGTAGGGGTTGGTAATATTTATGCCAATGAATCGTTATACCTTTCTCATATTTTACCGACTCGACTTGCTGGTTCGTTGACATCTAAAGAGTGGAAAGTCTTAGTTGCTGCCATAAAGAAGGTGCTAGCAAAAGCAATAGAGCAAGGTGGTACAACGCTTAAGGACTTTGCTCAAGCCGATGGGAAGCCTGGCTATTTCGCCCAAGAACTGATGGTATATGGGCGCGCAGGAGACGCTTGCTTTGAATGTGGTAGTTTAATTCAAGAGAAGAAAATTGGGCAAAGAAATACGTTTTATTGCCGGAGTTGCCAGCAATAAAATTTAAGTATTATTGCTGTAATGTTCCTGTCCTGAATGTTTGAAGTACTTGTTTGCAACTAACAAGGAGATCAAACGTTCTTGTTCTGGGTTTTTAAATTGTTCAATCCATGCATGAGCATTTGCAATAATCGTTTCTGCTTCTTCAGGGTGGGCAATGTAATAATCCATTTTTTCGATAAGATCTGAATAATCATCTTTCACTTCAACATAATGAACGCCACCTTCTAAACGCCCTTCCATAAACCAAGTTTCAAATTTAGGCTTAGACATAACGGCGAGTGAATTTGAAGACATCACCCATTTCAAGTTGGTCGCGACATCTCTGCCTTCAATACAAAGAATAAACTTATATTTTAATTGCTCTTCAATTGTCATTCTTGGTTTATCCCAAGGCTGACCTTCTTGTGGTCTATGACGCCCTATATTGCAGCGTGGGTGATCATAATATTTCTCAATAACTACTTTTCGATGCGCTAAAAACCCCAACCCTCTCCAGACGGCTAAGTCTTTTTTTTCCGCAAAGGTAAGTGGATCTTTTAGGAATTGAAAATGACGAATGGCATTTAACTTCAATATAATGGAATTGTGATTGTTGTTATTAATTGGGCGACTTTTGACGAATGCGGGAGCGCCAGGAACCTCTCGTACATCCCCATTTATATAATGGAAACGATTGGCTTTAGGGAACCCTTTAATGACTTTAAAAAGATCAAAGTAATAAGTTGTACCACCTGTCTTTTTGAATGCGTCAATCTGAGTGCTTGGCTTATCATTAAGTATGAAAGTATCGCTAATTTGATTGTAATAGTCGATTCTAGATTGAAGGTAGGTGGATGGCTCTTCAGTGAGTGATTTGACCTTTTTTCTCGCAATATAGCGATGGAGCGAATTAGGGATTAGGGTCAATAACCCATGACTTAGGTAATAGTTGAATTTTCTCATTTATAGCCTAGCCGAAGATTTGAGATATTATTACGCGAATTATAGCAACAATACGGCATGTTAGCATTGGATTAAAGTTGATAGTTTTTTTTGATACATGGCCATTTCAATCTCATTTTTAGTCGAGCATACCAAGAGAAATAACAAAGTAATCTTAGTTTGATACAAAAATTACGAGTCCCTAGTCCATCGATAACCTTTAGACGCATTTCATTGTGATCGCGCTGCAAAAGCAACTGATCTTTATTGCAGTCGCCGATATAAATGGCATTGCTCACTAGGTATTTATTTAGGTCATTGAGAAGGTCTTTAACGACGTCTCGGGAAACAATTCCTTGCTTAATTGCTTCATCAAGGCGTATAGAAGGCGAATGACCATCATCCATTATCCGTTCAAACATTAGACCTTTTCCCCAATCTGTATCGACCTCACCATAGTATTCAGAGAGATAGGTAAACGGGACATTACGGTTTTTTAAGTTTGTTAAATAATAATCTTCAATTTTATTTTGGTTTCGATGAATGATACCCGGCTGGTTAACTTTTATACACTTTGAAGGGTCGGTTGGATGAATAAAACAAGCTCGCTCATTACCGAAACCTAGTATCTTTTTAGGATCAATGAATATCGTTGTCATAGTATCGCTATAATTTTATTTCTCTAATTAGTTTCTGTGTCGCTTCAATTGAATGGCTATTATTAATATAAATAAATAGCGGACTATTTAACATGTACCCAATTTCAAAGTAGTCAGAACGTAAATGATTAATAGCAATCACCGATAACTCTTGTTTTCGTGAATGTATAACCTCAGCCGGAGCATCAAGCTGAATATAAGCTAAAGGTGTTGGACAAAGCACTATCTTTTCCTTGGCTTTTTGATCTCGGGTGACATTTTTATCAAGAAAACGAGTTCCTTGAATTAATAAGTCGGGATAATAGCGATCGATAAATTTGAATTTACCAATATTAAAAGCCAAGCCTCGTAAGTATCCCCCAAGTAACGCAATCCAGAAAAGTTTCTTATGTTGTTCGTCGTCAAATTGATTCTTGGCCAATTTAATACCAGACTTTTTATCGAGCTTTTTCTTTGTGGTGCGATAAAGCACATGATAAAGGAGTCCTTTTCGGAACATCTTTTTAAATCGATAATATTGACCTCCCATAGAGTGGGTCAATGAATCAATAACGGTTGTTTTTCCGACTCCATCAGGTCCAACTATCGCTATAAATTTTCTTTTTTTCCTAACGTCTTGTTTTAGACGGAACCAATTTTTTGAGATACGGTGCTGTCTATTAGAATATACGAGTCCAAGGCTCTTAAGATCGTCATTCGCAAGCTGCATTGATTTGTGGCTTGGGTTTGCTAACCATTCCTTTACCTTCTCATCAACACCTGTTAGTGAAAGGAAGTAGTGTAGCCTCTTCTGAACCTCTGAGGATTCTAGAGATTTTTTCTTTGAATAAAGATGAGATAAATAGAAAAGAGCAGCGATGTTTGGGGAAAGAGCTGATTCATTGTTTTCGTTGAAATGAATATAACCTTTATCAATGAGTGTTTGCGTTAAGATCGCCGACCCTTTTGGTATTGTCGGGGATTTGATATCAAGTTCAGTCCAGATATCCATAAGAACACTTCTATTGCTATCATGGGAAAACAGTGTCAACTCCATTTTATTGAGTCGATGCCGCTTAAGTGAAAACGAATAGCGCATTGCTGCACAGCATTGTTGAACGGTGGAAAAAAAAGAAAAAGTGTCTTTGGGATGAATAAGAAGATCAAAGTCACCAATGTATATGTCTGGCTCTTGAATGGCCTTGGGGCGAATAAATACTAATGGTCGATGTTGCGTTTGAAATTGAGAGAAAATGCGTTGTATTAGCTCGACCATTATTATAGGACCTATTTTTCGAATATCTTACGAGTTAAGTGCGACTGACTTTATTCATTATTGCGTCAAAAACCACATTTGGGACAAAAGATTTTATATCGCCACCATGAATAGCGACTTCTCGAATAATCGTCGATGAAAGAAACGCATATTCTTCCGATGGTGTTAAAAAAATACTCTCTAAATTTGGCTTCAAACGACGATACATGGTAGTTAGACCAAATTCATATTCAAAATCTACCGTTGTACGCAGCCCTCGAATTAAAACATCAGCACCCTCTTGTTCAGCAAAATCAACTAATAAGCCAGAAAACCCTTTTACTTCGACATTATCGATATGAGAGGTAGCTTGCTGAGCAAGGTCTACTCGTTCACTTAGAGTAAACATTGTTTTTTTTGAAGGGCTTGCTGCCACACCAATTATAATATGGTCAAACATTTTAGATGCACGCTCTATAATATCGAGGTGTCCATTCGTCAATGGATCGAAAGTTCCAGGATATATGACAGTCATAATTTTATTGAACCGCTTGATAAATAAGTTGATATTGCTCTGAGGTGTAGCTGATGTCAAAGCGCTTTAGGGTTTCTTCACTTGCCGCAATATATGTATTTCGGGAAGCTTCATTTTGATACAAGTCTAAGATTGCCTCGGCCAGTTGTTGAGCATTCCCCGGTTCGATGAGTAAACCATTTTTCTTATGTTCGATAATATCAGGTATTCCACCTGCATTAGTGGCTACAACTGGAAGTTTCGCTTGTAGTGCTTCTAAAATGACTGAGCCTAACCCCTCGGTATAAGAGGGGTGAATCATTAAGTTGGCCGCACTAAACCAATCGCCCATGTTAGATTGCTTTCCTTCAAAAGAGATATTATTTACGCCAACGGCTAAAGCTGCAATTTCTTGCATGTCCTTGCCGTCACCAAGCAAAGCAATATGAACATCGACGTTTTTCTCTTCCAATATTTTAGCGGCTTCTATGGTGACATTATGCCCTTTGTGTTTGAGCATTTTTGCTGCTTGGACAATTAAAAATTTATCTTGGAAACGTTGGCGAATCTGTTTAACAGCATCATCATCTATCGGGTAGCTAACCGGTGAGCTAGGGATTTTTTTTATTTTTTCACGCGAATGTTTTGCCGCGAGCTTATTAACTATTTCTTGACTGAGCCCCACTAAAGTATGAGCTTTGGAGTACGCAAGATTAGCTAACCATCTGTCCTTGAGTGGGTTATCGATGCGTCGAGTAACAATATAAGGTTTACGATAGAGTAGGTGTTGTATTAAAGCCCAATAAATTGCACGTCCTTCATGGACATGGACTAATTCACAATCGTCAGTTACCCATTTTTGATGGGAGCGAGTGAAGTGCGATGCAAATATTACGTCACAACCTAACGCTTGAACGGCTTTTGCAAACGGACTTTTAGGGTTGACCACCACTTTTAGCTTATAACCTTCAGATAACTGCTGCTTAATCAATTGCAGTGTTTGGTTTTCTCCACCGCTATAGCCAGAAGCGAGATTTACATGGCAGATGTTGATGACTTTTTCCATTTTGTATTGCTCTTTGGTTACCAAATTTTATCAAAGTCTTCTTTTTCTAAGACCTTGGGATCGCGTTGGTACTCTAATAGCTTGGCATATTTGAGATAGCTATTTACCGCTGAACTCAGTGCGACGGTCATACCATCGACACCGCCAAGGAAGCCTCGTTGAAAAATATATTTACGAATAAAAGCATTAAGACCATGACTAAAGGGGGAGAGTGCGTTCGCCCGTTTTCCTTTTTGGTACATGATTTTCGCTGCTCGGCCACTAAAGTTACGGCCTGGTTTAGCAAATAATTGACCTAGGTTTTCAAATGAATAATGGATCAAATCCGCTTCTAACTTTGCTGGATTTAATGCTTGAACAGAAGCGTGCTGTTTCACTTCGGAAAAGCGAATTTTTGATTTATCGTATAAACGAATACAGTAGTCTGGGTACCAACCGCACTGTTTGATCCAACGACTTCCAATATAATTGCGGCGTTTAAAGGCAAAGGCGTCATGAAGGGTTTGCGTTAAATCTAACTGTTTGATGGCATTGACCGCTTCTTCCGTCAAACGCTCATCCGCATCGATACTTAAGACCCATTGGTTACTACAGTGTTCTAATCCAACATTTTTCTGAAACCCATCGCCTAAGTAAGCTTGTTCAATTACGATCGCACCGGCTTCTTTAGCCAATTGCTGTGTATTGTCGTGACTGTGTGAATCGACAACGATAACTTCAGAGCAAACCTGTTGAAGTGATTGAATGCATTCAACAATATTCTGTGATTCATTTAAAGTGATGATAACGCCAGTAATCATGGGCGAAGTTCTCCGAATTTAGGGCTCTGGATACGGCATGACCATTATCATACCTGATCTGATTAAACTTGGCTTATAAGTTGAAGTGTTGTACTGCTTTATCGAACATAGTGATGACTTCTTGCGATGAGATACGTTCCATAGCGTATTCATCTTTGACACGAGTCCGCCAATCAACGTCTTGAGGAGATTTTCCAGTTTCGGCAAGTAGTGCTTCCGCATAGCAAGAGACCACGAAATCTCGATAATTGTAAGGTCCGGTTCTCTCTGGGTTATGATGGGCATATAAACCAACGACAGGAGTGTCGAGAGCATTGGCCATATGTGCAGGGCCTGTATCTGGTGCAATCACTAGTTGTGCTAAATCGATAAGTGCGAGCATCTCTTTTAAGCGACTTTTTCCGACTAAGTTTAAGACGGGCTGAGTAAGCTGTTTCTCAATTTCTTGTGCAAGTTCAATTTCGATGTTAGCTGGTGAGCCTGCGAGAATAACCTTCCAACCTTGTTGCTGAGCATAATTAATAACATCGACATAACCTTGAACAGTCCAGTTTTTATAGGCTTTACTTGCCGCTGGGACGACAACTAATTGGCGTTGTGATGACGTGATATGTTGTGTCGCCCAGTGAAGGTCATCATTACTATAATGCAGCTTCCACTTTGGTGTGACATCTTCAATGCCCAATTCTGTCGCAAAGGCTAGAAGTCCGTCGAGTACATGAGGAGAACTAGGAGAGGGCACTTTCACATTGGTAAACCACGTCTGTCCATCTTGACTGCGAGTTCGGTCAAACCCTAACTTGTATTTTGCTTTGATGCCAAATGTCGCAATACTGGATCGTAAGGCATATTGCATATGAAGTAACGCATCAAATCGCTCATCTTTTAAAGTGCGCCATAATGATTGGTACGCTTTCCATCCTTGTTTCTTGTCGAACACAATTACGTGGACGTTATCCAAACCTTCAAGTAGTTGAGCTTCCAATGTTCCTGATATCCACGTAATTTTTGTTTCTGGCCATTGTGCTTGAATGGCTTGAACGGCGGCTACCGCATTGCAAACATCTCCAATTGCAGATAATCGGAGGACACAAATGGAGCGTGGTGGAGTGGTAAACAAGGGCATTTAGCGTTCTCTATGATAAGCCATGCATCTAACAGCAATTATGGAGGCTTTGATTATGCATAGCCCCATATAAAATGTAAAATAATAGCAAGAAATTGAATTCAATCTCCTGAGTGAAAGCGTGTGATTAAAAAGAGTGAGCAAGGCCGACAAACTATTTGGTTTGACGATGAACTATTGGATGTCTCAGAGATTGATCGTTGTTGTGATGTCGATTATTGGCATCAAGTAAATGCAGTGGTGGGGTCAGCTCAAGGTCGAGGCACTACATGGTTTATTCAGTTAGCGTTAATGCAGGCAGCACTACGACATTATCGTAGAGGTGGTCTTTTTGGTAAGTTGGTGAAAGATCACTATATCTATTCGTCACTTGAAAAGACAAGAAGCTATCAAGAATTCTCTCTGCTACAGCAATTACATCTCGGTGGAGTCGCGGTACCTAGGCCTATCGCGGCTCGAGTTATAAAGAAGCACTTCTGCTACCAGGCAGACCTTTTAAGTGAACGGATCCCAAATGCCAGTGATTTGGTGAGTGTTTTGCGAGAAAGGAAGCTCTCTGATGATATTTATGAAAAGATTGGGATTGAGATAGCGAAAATGCATCAAATTGGCGTTAATCACACCGATCTTAATATTCATAATATTCTATTAGATGATAGTAATAAGGTGTGGATTATCGACTTCGATAAGTGTTGTCAGGTTTCAAAGAACAACAGTGAAGAATGGAAACAAAATAACATCGCTAGGTTATTAAGATCATTCGAGAAAGAGTCAGTGAGAGAATGTATTCACTGGGATAAAACGCGAGATTGGTCTGCGTTGATCTCAGGTTACAAAACATTAAAATAGAAGCTTAATAGGGAACATTGAATGCGAGTTGCAGTTGTCGTCAATTGCCTAAAAATGGGTGGCATGGAGCGTGTTGCGGTTAATTTAGCTGATGCGTTTGCCAAAGATAATCATGATTCCCATCTTATTTATCTTAAAGATCGAAAAATAGAATTGCGTCCTCGCAATCAGAACGTCATTGTTCAATTATTTAACTTAAAAAAGTGGGTATTAGGCTCAGGCATTGGAGCTATCTGGTTTTTAATATGTAAACTGATTAACGCTAAATATCGCAAAACATTTCCTCATTATTTTGCTTATGCCGAAGCAAAAGCATTTGCCTATCTATTAACACAATCTGAGAAACAGTACGGAAAGTTTGACCTAATTATCTTCCGAGGTCAGGGCACATTCGATCATATTTGGCCAATTCAAGATGATCGTTTTGTTTTTGTTTGTGAAAACGTTCAGCACAAAACCATGTATCAACACAAATCGACTCAGATTTTCGCAGATCTGTTTAATGAACGTCATATGGTGTGTGTTTCTGATGGCGCCAAAGAGAGTTTGGATGATCTGTTAGTTACGCATAATATAACCGCAAAGAGCGTGACAAAAATCAGTAACCCAAATGACTTTGAATTAATTCGTCAGGAATCTGATATCCCTATCCCCACTGACGTTGCTCCAGAGCGACCTTATATACTTGGACTTGGGCGTTTAACTGAAGTGAAAAACTTCCCTCTTCTTATTGAGGCTTATGCATTATTAAAGCAAGAGCAAAACTTGCCACATCAATTGATTATTGTAGGGGCAGGGAAAGATAAAGAGACGATAGAACGCACGATAGAACGACTAGGTCTTCAAGACGATGTGATACTAAAGGGGCAACAGAGTAACCCTTATCCTTGGTTTAAACAGGCTGACTTATTTGTGTTGAGTTCACGCTGGGAAGGATTGGGTATGGTACTAATTGAAGCTTTAGTATGTGGCACACCGGTAGTCGCAACGGACTGCAAAGGTGGAGTAAGGGATGTCATGCAAGGGGGCTTGGAGCCGTATTTAGCCGATGAAACGCCAAGATCTCTTGCCGATAAAATAGCAACGACATTGGAGAATCCTGAAGTGTTGAACTTCCAGAAAGATGTGGCTCCAGTATTACAAAACTTTGAGCAAGGTTATATCGTGCAACAGTACCTCTCTACATTTGCGAACGAAGAGTAGGCTTTAATGACAGTCGTCCGTTTTATTTACACTTTACTTCTTATTTTAATTTCTCCTGTGTTTCTATGGAGTTTATATAAAACGAAGCCAGGAAAACCAAGCATAGGTCAACGCTGGCCTGAGCACTTTGGATTCACACCTTCTGTTGATTCAAATAGTCCTATATGGGTTCATGCTGTTTCTGTCGGAGAGGTGTTGGCAATAACCCCGTTTATTCGAGAACTAAAAAAGCAGCATCCCGAATTGGCGATTGTGTTAACTACCACCACATCAACGGGGGCTGAGCAAGCTCTTAAACTTGGTGGCATGGTCGAGCACCGTTATATGCCACTTGATTTCGCTTGGTGCGTGTCTCGTTTTATTAAGACAGTCCAACCTTCTCAGTTGATTATTATGGAAACTGAGCTCTGGCCCAATACGTTAGCAATGACAGCTAAACATAAAGTTCCGGTATCGGTTGTCAATGCTCGCTTATCTCAACGTTCATATTCGCGTTACGCAAAATTTGGTTCGTTGTTTAGTTCGCTCTTAGGGCGGTGCATTTCTCATATTTATTGTCAAACTCAAGCTGATGCTGACCGGTTTAACTTGCTTGGTATACCTTGTGATGCTCTAACGGTTACAGGATCGATGAAATTTGATATCACAGTTCCCGATTCTGCTCGAGTGGAAGGAAAAAAATTACGTAAATTGCTTGGTGAAGATAGGCCGGTTTGGATCGCGGCTAGCACGCACAAAGGCGAAGATGAACAGGTGCTTGAAATTCATCGTCATGTCGTGAAGCAGTGTCCAGAAGCGCTCCTTATCATTGTTCCTCGTCACCCGGAGCGTTTTGATAGTGTTGCAAAGCTTATTGTTGATGCAGGATGGCGGTTGGATCGCCGTACGCAGTCAAAACAAGACCTTGCCGATACGGAGGTTTACCTAGCTGATACCATGGGGGAAATGTTTACTTTACTGTGTGCGAGTGATGTTTGTTTTATGGGAGGTAGTTTACTCGGAGATAAAGTTGGTGGGCATAACTTACTTGAACCTGCTGCAGTTGGTATACCGTCGATCATTGGGCCGAGTTATTATAATTTTAAAGACATTACAGAAGAGCTTATTCGTTTAAACATTGCCGAAGTTAGCGGTGATGCTGTTGAGACTTCTGAAATGTTCATACGCTTGTTCTCCGATAATGAGTATGTCGCTAATATTCAGTCTACCTCTGAACAATACTTTCAGAAAAGCAAAGGGTCGATAAAGCTAGTAATTAGTCAATTGGAACTCAAATAAGTATTCATTTTATAGAAAGGATTATGTATGTCTTCTACACCATTGGTTTCTATCATCATTCCAGTTTACTGTGTTGAAGCCTATATTGAGCAATGTTTGTTATCTGCAATGTCTCAAACTTATACATCTATTGAAATTATTTGCATCGACGATGGATCTCCAGATGCATCCGTAGCAATCGCAAAAGATGTGTCCCAGCATGACGCGAGGGTCCTCATACACTCTCAAGAAAATCAAGGTCTGTCAGGCGCAAGAAATACAGGCGTCTCTTTATCATCAGGTGAATATGTTTTTTTTCTAGACTCTGACGATTGGCTTGTTCCCGAAGCGATAGAAACGTTGGTTAATGTTGCGTTGACTGAAAAAGCTATTATCGTTTCTGGAGGTGTCATTAGCTATGATGAAGAAAGTGAATCAACGAGTATCTACAAGAAAAACCGAGTACTAGGTGATATTACCCTTAATAGTAAGAACTTCTTTTGTTTACCTATAGTGACCTGGAACAAGTTATATCACTACAGTGTCGTGAAAAGTAATCCATTTACGGTTGGTATTATTCATGAAGACGAAGATTTTTATTGGCGCGTTTTTGCACAGAATAGACGGGTCTATAGTATTAAAGATGATGTTATTTATTATCGCCGACGGGCTGAGTCAATTACCACCCAGAAAAATTATACTGACGCCTATCAAGATAATTATATAACGATAATTGAGAATGCTTCAAAAACTCTCAATGAGAGTAAAGACTTATCGATTTTGTTTAAAAAGTTTGCTTTGAAATTTATGCGAAAAATGAAAAAGAGGAACATTTCTTATATGAAGTATAAGGATTATTTAGCAAAGCAACATAACGTAAAAAGCAACTTAATGTCTTACCTGCAAATTAAGTTGTTTTTATAGAGAATAGTAAACCTCATATAGTCAACAAAAAACAAAAAGTATTGCTTGTAACTTTATTTTAATAATGATGTTTCTTGACTGAAAAATAGTTATGAAATGTGACAAAGGTATTTAAATGTTAAATAATATATATTACTTACTTCCGTATGATTTTCGTCGTTTTCTATTTTCAAAGCTAAAAGCTAAGAGATTTAGGAAATGGCAACTAAAAAGAACCATTATTACTAACACTGGTTACTCGTTAAAACCATTTGATCAAAATAAATGCATTTTTGTACACATCCCAAAGGCTGCAGGAGTCTCTGTATGCCGAGGCTTGTTTCACAATTTGGCAGGAGGGCATAGTAATATAGAGCAGTATCAAGTTGTATTCTCGAAACAAGAGTTTGATGATTACTTCAAATTTACATTTGTCCGAAACCCATGGGATCGCCTTTTTTCTGCATATAACTTCTTAAAGAACGAAGGGATGAATGATTCAGATAGAGATTGGGCGTTGGATAACATATCAGAATATTCATGTTTTAATGATTTTGTGAAAGGCTGGCTGACTGATTCAAATATATATAGCTCAATACACTTTATCCCCCAATATAAGTTCTTATGTCTACCAAATAGTGATGAAATTAATGTGGACTTTTTAGGTTTTTTTGAAAATATTCAAGGTGATTTTGATGTAATAGCAGACCAACTCAAGTTAAATCATAAGCCATTGCTAAAACATGAAAATAAAACCAAATCAAGTAGTCAAAAAGTGGATTATCGAGACTTCTATACAGATGAAACTCGTAAAATTGTTGCTGAAGTATACAAAAAAGATATTGAGATTTTCGGTTATAACTTTGATAACTCATCACTAAAAAACCAACTAAAAAAACGTTCCACCTTAGAAGGATATGATTAATAGGGAAAAGTAATTAAAGTCGAAAATACTATCGTTGTTTAGTTTTCTCTTCTAAAATTATCAATTTTGTAATTGAAATAAAACGATAGGAAGCTTGCCATAAATATATTATGTGTAATTACCCCATATGATCTAAGATTATAACTTTCAAAGGCATTAACGATTAACCAGAATGTAATAATGCTCATCCCTATGAAAAGCCAGGATTCACCATTTGGAATAGTATGCCTTAGTTTATAAAGTTGAACTAGAACCATGAAATAGCAGCTTATGATTAGAAGCCAACCAATGAGCCCATATGAGGCTAATATATCAACATGACTATTGTGAAAATGTTGTAGTCCTTTTATCGTTTCATTGATTGGATTAGATTTAAATAATTCTGATGACTGAATAATAAATTTAGGTGCTTTAGGCCCTAGACCAAATAATGGATATTGTTCGATAGATTTTGACGCCTCGAGCCAAGATCGAGCTCGAATCCCTGCACTATCAAGTGGAACATGTTCAAAGTCGCCAGATAATATTGATAAGATAGTTGAACTCTCTTGTTCAAAGCGGCTTTTAATCGCATTCTGTTGAAATAGAGCAATGATAATAACGGGGATTAATAGGTAACTCAGCAATACTTTAGTTTTGAATCGTCTGGCTTTTTCAAAGCAAATTAAGACAAATATTGGTGCTAATATAAGTATTACTGCATAAGCAACAAAAACTTGACGGCTTTGAGAGCCAATAAGAATAATAGCGGATAGCAGTATTATGACTAAATAACCCAACATACAGAAAGTATTCCGGTTAGATTTTAATATTTCAGTCGTAAAGAAAATGATCGCGACCAAGCAACATAGGCCGGAAAAAACAGATGTATACATAGCATTCTTTATGCCGAAATCTACTCTTATCCCCTTTGTTAAATTGATAAGGTCAGCACTAACTGTTGGACTTTGGAAGCATGCAAGTAATATCGCTAAGAAATACCCACCCCAAAGCCAATATATTTTGTGAGATTTTCCATTTAACCAAAATGCGAGAGGGATAAATAAGAACAATCGCGCAAGCTTATCTATTTTAGGTTGTGATGCTGACATATCGCCTAATACAGATAACCCTAAAAACCAGCTAATTATTTGAACAGCAACGACTAACAGAAAAACGATAAAAATAGGCTCTTTGATTAAAAACCTAAAGTGAAGCTTGAGAGTAACGAGGCTACCAATTACAACCAAGACAGAAAAAAAATGGTGCATACTTGGCAGAGAAAAAGCGGTTAGAACATATCCAAGTAGACTAAACAATGCCAATGCTTGCCATTGATTCGGTGAAATTGAGTTGATGATTTTTGTCATTAAAATTCCTGAATGACCTGCTCGGGCAATAACTCTTTCAAGCATTTCAAATGCCCTAGCGGACATTCACGTTTGAAACACGGTCGACATTCTATATCGGTATGGACAGTGCTTGCGTGCTCTGAAAGTGGTGGAGTGTATTGAGGTGATGTTGAACCATATACGACAATAACACGGCAGCCTACAGCGGCGGCTACATGCATTAAGCCTGAGTCATTACTGATCACCGTTTCACAGGCGGCCAATAGATCGACGGCTTCAATTAACGAGGTTTTCCCAGCTAATACGATAGCCTGAGTTTGATTCTCTGAAGTTAGTTGAGAAACGATATTTTCACATGCAGCAACGTCTTTCTGTGATCCATATAGCCAGACCTGATAGCCACGATTTATCATCTCTTGGGCTACCGCTGCATAATGTTCTTCAGGCCATTTTTTAGCTGGACCAAACTCAGCGCCTGGGCATAAGCCAAGCACGGGTCGATTTGTATGCAATCCAAATTTTGTTAACGTAGCTTGTTGAATATCATAATCGATTGATAATTTTGGTTTTGGGAGTAATGCGAGGCCGCCTAGGGAGGTTGAATCAATCATATCGGCTTTTGGAAGCGCTAATGCTACATAACGTTCGACCATATATTGGAATGACTTTTTATTGTTACGGATGTCATTCAAAAGCCCATAGCGCATTTCACCCTTCCAACCTATACGAGTTGGAATATTGGCAAACCAAGGAATCAGTGCTGATTTGGCAGAATTAGGGAGGACATAAGCATGCGTATAGTTATGTTCACTTAAGGACCTACCGATTTCACGCCGCTTAAGTAAATTGAACTCACCATGACCAATTGGCATGGTGAGAGCTTGATTTATTTCGGGCATTCTTTCTAATATCGGTTTACACCATTCTGGCGCTAATACATCAATGGTGCTGTTAGGGTATTGTTGTTTTAAAGTAATATAGAGTGATTGAGACATCACCATATCACCTACCCAGGAGGGACCAATTATTAGGATTTTCATTTACAGCCTTTGTACTCGATATTGTATTCTTAGACCTTCCCACTGATTCATTTAGCTCAGTGGGAAGTGAAGGGCGTAGGCTTAATCAGAACCAAACAAGTCACGAGTGTAGACTTTATCAGCAACATCTGCCAATTCTTCGACCATTCGGTTTGACACGATAACATCTGAGCATTGTTTAAACTCTTCAAAATCCTTAATCACTTTTGAGTGAAAGAATTCATCTTCTTTCATTACTGGTTCATAAACAACGACTTCAATACCTTTTGCTTTAAGGCGTTTCATTATCCCTTGAATAGAAGAAGCTCGGAAGTTGTCAGAGCCTGCCTTCATAATTAAGCGATAGATACCAACAATATCTGGCTTGCGTGAAATAATACTGTCTGCAATAAAGTCTTTGCGAGTTCGGTTTGCATCAACAATAGAGCCAATAATGTTGTTTGGCACATTGTTGTAGTTAGCAAGAAGCTGCTTGGTATCTTTCGGTAAACAGTAACCACCATAACCAAATGATGGGTTGTTGTAGTGGTTACCGATACGTGGATCCAAACATACTCCACCAATAATTTGACGAGCGTCTAAACCATGAGCTTCGGCGTAAGAGTCAAGTTCATTAAAGTAAGCAACGCGCATCGCCAAGTAAGTGTTTGAAAAGAGTTTGACAGCTTCAGCTTCGGTTGAATTAGTAAACAGTACATCGATGTCTTCTTTAATCGCACCTTCAACCAATAGGTTTGCGAATATTTCAGCACGCTCGCTTTGTTCACCAACAATAATACGAGAAGGGTGAAGGTTGTCGTAAAGTGCACGACCTTCGCGTAAAAATTCTGGTGAAAATAGAATATTGTCGCTGCCGAGTTCTTGACGAATTCGCTCTGTGTAACCAACTGGGACCGTTGACTTGATGATCATTGTTGCATTTGGATTGATTTCAATGACATCTTTGATAACCGCTTCAACGGAAGAAGTATTAAAGTAATTGGTTTGAGGATCATAGTCTGTTGGTGTCGCGATGATGACATATTGCGCGTCTTTATAAGCCAATTCTTTATCTAGAGTTGCAGTAAAGTCGAGTTCTTTCGTGTTAAGGAACTCTTCAATTTCCTTATCTACGATGGGTGACTTACGTTGGTTCAGTAAAGCAACCTTTTCTTCGATAACATCTAGAGCGAAGACGGTGTGATTTTGTGCAAGTAATACTGAGTTGGATAATCCAACGTACCCAGTACCGGCGACAGCTATTTTCATAACAACCTCTAAAAAACAATAAATACTAATGCGTAATGTTAAGCATAGTATAAGAATTGAAAACCAAGAATATAGTTAAATCTTAAGAGTTAATAATTTGTAAGTATTCTGAGACACCTTCTGAGACAGACATAAATTTAATGTCACATCCAGATGCACGTAGCTTAGTTAAGTCGGCTTGAGTAAATTCTTGATACGCACCTTTTAAGTGCTCTGGAAACGGAATTGTCTCAATCTGGCCATGTCCATGATGTTCAATGACGGCCTTAGCAACTTCATTAAATGATTCGGCGTTGCCTGTGCCTAAGTTAAATATGCCAGAAACCTTATTTTGCATAAACCAGAGATTTACCTCGGCAACGTCACCTACATAAACAAAGTCTCGTATAAAGTGCTCACTGCCAGCAAAGAGTTTTGGGTTTTCGCCTGCTTTCATTTGATTATTTAAATGGAATGCAACGGATGCCATAGAGCCTTTGTGATTCTCTCGCGGTCCATAAACATTAAAGTAACGAAACCCTGTTATTTGCGATAATGTTTCTCCATGCTGTTCGGCATCAAGCCATAAGCGACGAACATAATTGTCAAATTGCTGTTTGGAATAACCGTAAACATTGAGCGCACCTTCATATTGAGACTCTTCAATGAAAGTATCGGTCTCTCCATAGGTCGCTGCCGATGATGCATAAAGAAATGGGATTTCACGGTCAAGGCAGTAATGAAGGAGTTCTTTTGAATACTCATAGTTGTTGAGCATCATGTATTTGCCATCCCACTCTGTAGTAGCTGAACATGCTCCTTCGTGGAAAATAGCATCAATGGGACCAAAGTCGTCACCCGCCATTATTTGCGTCAAAAAATCGTCACGATCCATATAATCTGCTATGTTTAAATCGACAAGATTTTTGAATTTGTGGCCATTTTTAAGATTATCGACAACCAATATGTCATTGATACCTTTGTCATTAAGTGCTTTAACGATGTTGCTGCCAATCATGCCAGCGCCGCCAGTTACTATGATCATAGGTTTTCTCGCAATTGTTTGAAATTTATGAATATCATTATAGACTCATCTGCTCGAGGATGAAATCACAAATAGTCGGCACGAAACTTGAAAGAGTTATAACACTATAGAATTAAGTGTTAATGTTTTGACACAGAAGCTAGTTAAGATGGATGTTTTACTAGTTATTTGCGTTGTAGGAGTTGGGCCTAAGGGCGGTAGCGTTAGCATAATTGTTATTTGTATTAGTAGCCTAAAGTTAGTCTAGACCAGTTATTCATTTTAGGTATTTTTAGTCTTAATTATTTATACTAATAATATTTTTAATTTATAAAGTGGTTTTATTTATTCACTAAAGGTTTAAGTATATAATATATCCAGAGGTTTTAATGAATTTTCAGTATTATATTGATTTGATTTTAATTTTGACAAAAAAAGATACACAAGTAAGATATAAGAATAGTGCTTTTGGATATATTTGGTCAATCGCTAACCCTATTTGTTTTTCTCTAATTTACTTTATTGCTTTCAAAGTTATAATGAAAGTGCCAATTGATAATTACCCTACTTTTTTACTAACAGCTTTATTTTCTTGGCAATGGATAAATAACTCAATAAATAATAATTTATATATATATATGGCAAATTCTCAGGTGATTAAAAAAATGAATTTCCCTCGGTATTCATTGCCACTTTCAAGTATATTGATGGAGTGTCTGCATTTTATTGTAACTATACCAGTGATTTTTATACTTTTATACTTTAATGATATATATCCAACTATAGATTGGATATACGGGATTCCGCTACTTTTAATGGTCCAGATTATAATGCTATTAGGGATTTCATTAATTTTTTCTTCTCTCAATCTTTTTTTTAGAGATATTGAAAGGTTTGTTCAGTTAAGTATTGTTATGCTCTTTTATGCAACTCCAATTTTATATTCTGAAAGTATGATACCTAGTGAGTTCAAAATCATTCTAGATTTGAACCCGTTCTCATATCTTATTCTTAATTGGAGAGGTGTATTTATCGATGGTCATTTTAATATTACATACTTTATTAACACCTTGAGCTGGAGTTTGGTTTTTATTTTTCTTGGAGCATGGATTTATAATAAAACAAAGTACAAGTTTGCTGAGGTACTATAGTGAAAACGAGTCGTAGTAATTGTGCCATCGAATTTTGTGATGTTACTAAGTCATACCCACTTTATCACCACATTAGTATGGGGTTAAAGGGGCTGATTTTTAATCCTCAAAAAATTAAGTCCTTTTTAAAGGATAAAAAATTTACTGCAATAGAAAATGTGTCATTTTCAGTTGAAAAAGGTGACTGTCTAGGGATCGTAGGAAAGAATGGTGCGGGAAAAAGTACATCATTGGGCTTAATGGCTGGAGTTATAATACCATCCAATGGAATAGTAAGAGTAAATGGGAGGGTCGCTGCAATGTTGGAGTTGGGGGGAGGATTTCATCCAGATCTAACAGGTAGGGACAATATATATCTAAATGCTATTTTACTTGGATTAACAAAACACGAGGTTGATCTGATAATAGAAGATATTATTGAGTTTAGTGAACTAGGTGAATTTATAAACGAGCCAATAAGAATATACTCAAGTGGGATGTTGGCCAGGTTAGGATTCTCTGTAATTAGTAAGATTGAACCAGATATTATAATTATAGATGAAGTCCTTGCTGTAGGAGATTCTTCCTTTCAAAAAAAATGTTTAGATGTAATTAAAGATTTCATAAGGAAAAAGATTACAGTTGTTATTGTATCGCATAATATTGATGATATTAGAAAGCATTGTAATAAAGTAGCATGGTTTGAAGAACATAGATTAAAAGTTTTCGGTAATAGCTCAGATGTTATTAAACAATATGAAGAGAGAAATAATTAATGAAGATACAATCACTATTATTCCCCAAAATAGAATTTCAGCCTGATTTTGAGTTGTACTTCAATGAGAGTGGTTCCGGAAACTACTATTACTTCAGTGATGGCCTTGTGATAAGCAAAAGCAATTCAGTATCTTTCAACACTTACTATAATGCTTTTTTTGTTAAACCTTGGCTTGATAATACCCTTGTTAGAGATTTTATATATACAATAAGAGCTTATGGACGATGTATTTTATCGCTATGTAATATTGACAAAACAGGTAATGATAAGGTCGTTTTTCAGAGTGAGTATAATTTTGATGGTCAAGAAGAGGTAGACATAAATTTATCCGGAGATGAAAGTGGTTGTTTTTATATAAGAATCACTGCAATAGATGAAGTTAAAGTCATTGGGGGAGAGCTCTCAACTAAAGTTACTCCTCTAAATAAAGTAAACCTTGGGATAGTAATAACACATTTTAATCGGTCTGATTACGTAGTTCCTGCTATTAGAAGAATAAAAAGTGAACTTTTAGACGACGAGGAATTTGGTTCTTGTACTAATCTTTATGTAATAGATAATTCTAAAAATATTGGTTTAGATAATTTATATCATGGAAGAATTAAAATTATTAATAATAAAAACTTGGGTGGATCTGGTGGGTTCACTCGTGGACTTCTTGAATTAAAAAAGAATAAGTTATTTTCTCATTGCTTATTTATGGATGATGATGCGTCATGCGAGATTGATTCAATTAAACGTACTATTGCGTTTTTGATGTATTCAGGAAGTGATACAGCTATATCAGGATCGCTATTTAGAGAATTAGAAACAAGTCGTTTGGTGGAAAAGGGTGCTATTTTTTCAGGCATGGCTAAGCCTCTATCTAACAATTTTAATATGTCAAATCAAGGTGATCTGATATTAGCCGCTGAATGCAATGCAACACCAAACTATGGAGCGTGGTGGTTTTTTGCTTTTCCTATCAATAGTGTTAAATATTTTCCATTCCCATTTTTTGTCCGGGGAGATGATATTCAGTTTTCGTTACTTAATAAATTCAATATTACAACATTGATGGGCGTAGGCTGCTTTGGAGATGACTTTGGATTAAAGAGTAACCCAATGACTAGGTATTTGGACACTCGTCATACGTTGGTTCAGAATATTGCTGTTGAAGGACTTTCCTATATCGACATAGTAAAGAACACAGGAAGGTTTTTCTTTGGGGCTCTATTTGGATTTAATTATGATAGTGCCCGGTGTGCTTCTTTGGCTATTCAACATGTTTGTTTAGGAGTCAATTTTTGGTCTAAAAACATAGATATGTCTGAGATAAGGAAATACATTAATACGAATTATAATAGTGAGAAAATGGTTGATATTTCCTTAGAGGAATTAGATATTTTATCCTTCCCTATTTGTGAAGAGAGTAGAGTTAGGAAGTTGGTCCGTATTTTTACTCTTCAGGGGTTTTTATTACCGAAGATAATGCTAAGAAAGAAAATATTATTACAGCCGAAGCACTCTAGTGTAGAGCTTAGGGCTACGTTTCGAGCTAGTAAAATATTACATTACTACGCTCCGTATAAAAAAGGTTATATATCTAAGTATGATAGAATCAGGTTTTTTAAAGAACTGTTTTTTTATTTAAAGCAACTTATTAAATTGAGAAAAGAGCTTAAATCACTACGTCAGGAATATAAGCTTGGTTTGAATGCTTATACCTCTGAAGAATTTTGGAAAGGGATCTATAATGATTAAAAAATTAGCAATGGTTGGAGCGGGATTCTCATGTGCAGTTATAGCTAGAGAGCTTGCGGAAAAAGGGCATAAGATTGTTATTTTTGAAGACAGAGAGCACGTAGCTGGTAACTGTTATTCAGAGCGAGATATAAGCACGAATGTTATGGTTCACACATATGGCCCGCATATATTTCATACTGATGATGAAGAAGTATGGGATTACGTGAACAAATGGGTTGAGTTTAAAACCTATGTAAACCGTGTAAAAACAACATCAAAAAACGCAGTTTATTCCTTGCCCATAAATCTACATACAATCAATCAATATTTCGGGAAAACCTTGAGCCCAAAAGAAGCTAAAGAATTTATTGAATCTATCGCAGATACTTCTATTGTTGAACCACAAACATTTGAAGAGCAAGCGATGCGTTTTGTAGGTAAAGACTTTTATGAGGCTTTTTTCAAAGGTTATACTCAAAAACAATGGGGAGTACACCCATCCACTCTCCCTTCAAGTATCTTAAAGCGATTACCTGTGCGTTTTAACTATGATGACAATTACTTCAATCATAAATATCAAGGAATGCCAACCAACGGTTATACAGAAATAGTGGAAAAAATCTTGGACCATCAAAATATCGAAGTGAGGTTGTCGAGCCGGTTTGAGAAATCAATGGAAGAGCTGTTTGATCATGTGTTTTACTCTGGTCCAATAGATGCTTATTTTGATTACCAGTATGGTCGTCTAGAATACCGAACTTTGGATTTTGAATCAGAAATTCATGAAGGTGATTATCAAGGTACAGCTGTTATGAATTATGGTGATGTAGAAGTACCTTTCACTCGAATAACTGAGCACAAATATTTTTCTCCTTGGGAATCTCATGATCGTACAGTGATTTATAAAGAATATAGCCGTTTAGCAAAGCCACAAGATACTCCTTATTATCCAATTCGTTTTGCTGGAGGTGAAGGTGTTGAAAAGTTAGCAAGTTATGTTGAGCTCGCGAAGCAACAATCCAAGGTAACCTTTGTTGGGCGTTTAGGGACGTACCGGTATTTGGATATGGATGTAACTATCAGGGAAGCACTCGACCTTGCTCGTGAGGCATCAGGGTTGTTAGAACAATCTAAAGCAGTTCCTGCATTTTTCGTTGAAGTTATTTAAATACTATAGAGTCTTATTATTATTTCTGGCTCTAACTATTAATAGGTTTTCTGTGACTAAATTAAATATTGCGGTAGTTCTGGTAACGTTTAATCGTTGTGAGATGCTTAAAGACAACCTTTACTCGCTCAAGGAACAAGGCTCTTTAACGTATTTTATCATTGATAATAACAGTTCAGACAATACTAAAGAGGTTGTTGATAATTTTTCTTCAGTTATTACAGACGAAGTATATTATTTCAATACAAAGGCAAATCTTGGTGGCGCTGGTGGTTTTGCCATTGGGTGTGAAAAAGCACTTGCATCCTTAAAAAATTTTACTCATTTGTGGTTGTCTGATGATGATGTCAAGTTTTCCCCGAATTGCTTAAGTAAATTAACGCCTTATATTGATGAAAAAACCATTTTACAACCTATGCGCTATGCTCTTGATGGAACTAATGCTGAAGCATCATCTACATTAATTGACTTAGATTCTGTATTTATTTTAAATCACAAACGAAACTCAGTCATGGATACCGACTGGGCTCAAGCACAGAATCCATTTGATATCGAAAATATACCATTCGAAGGGCCTTTAATCCCTAGAGAGGTATTTGAAAGTATTGGTATTCCAGATAAGCAATATTTTATTTTTAGTGATGATTTAGATTTCTCTTTGAGTGCTTTAAGGAAAGGATTCGATATAAAATGTATTCCAGAAGCAAAAATGATTCGTTTGCGGCCAGCTGAACCAAACTATAAACCTACAGATTGGAAAAGCTATTTTGTATACCGTAATTTTTTCCATATTCATAAAAAATTTGGTAATAACTGGTATGTTCGCAATCGCCCATATTTATTAGCTTTACTAATTATCATATATTGCTTATTTACGTGGAATTTAAGCGGAATTTCTATAATTAGAGATGCGTTATCGGATGGCATGTCTGATAATTTTTATCTTAATGAAAAATACATCCCATAACATATAGGAAATATTATGCGAATCAGAGAGTTTATTTTTAATCAATTCCAAAAAGAGGTGATCGATTTAGATATATCAAAATTAATTTCCTATCCTAGTAATAGAATGAATTTTTTTGATTTTGACGATGTTCTTGAAAATCAAATTATTCATACAAATAGTCCTGAACTAATTATAGAGAATTACTATGGAAAAATATATGTATTTTTAGATATAGAGCTGAAAGATGCTATATGTAGATTTCGGGTGACTACTAATGATCCATCATGCGATATTCATGACATAGTGCTTTATCCAGGAGTTAATAGGGTTAGATTGTCTATAGATAATGAATCATATCATACGTTATGTGTTGATTTTAATTTTTTAAAAAAGGGTCAGTTTCGAATTAATAATATAAAATTTTTTAAATATAAATACTTCTCTTTACCAAATTGCCTACCAACCCCTAATTTTGTAGAAAAGTATAATGAGAAATTCGATTTAGATGATGTGTTTTATCTAAACTGTCCAGAGCCACATTCACATGAACGCTTTATCCATATATTTCCTCATATTAATATAGATGATAATATCACTACACTAGATATTGGTGCCGGTGGAGCACCAATGTTTAGTGACTACTTAATTTCAAAATCTAATATGCAGGTAGATCTTTTAGTCTATGGTGAGGATGATTGTAGACGCGCCAATAGATTAATTGAAATGAATAATATATCGAGTAATTATTCAGTTGTGGAAGGTGATATCCTAGATAGTAATGATGGTGCGAAAAAATATGACCAAATATTATTACTCGATGTATTAGAACATATTGAAGATCATGTTTTATGCTTATCTAATATAGCAAAAATGATGTCAGATGAATCCAAACTAATTATTAGCGTTCCTAATAATAACTATTCAAATATTTTTGGCGATGAATTTAACGATTATGTTGGCCATGTTAGAGATGGGTATAGCAAAGAACAAATCTTAAATGTTTTACAATCTTCTGGGTTTAAAATAAATGAAATGAAGTATTATGGAGGAAATAATAATGATTTTTATGAAAATTATTATAAGAAAAATAAGATTTGGAATGAAAATATACGATTTCATCAAGAAAATTTTGAATTAGTTCGTGATAATATGAACTTAAAAGAGGTTTATGACTCAGCTAATGCTATTAGCTTGTTAGCTATTTGTTCGTTGAGTGATGCTTAATCAATATCTAAATAAAATATGATTTTGGTTTTTAGGAAGGATATAAAATATAGTTTCCTGAGAACCATTATTATTGCTAATAATTTACTTAGTTCACTATTCTTCCTCCCTTGCAACACGTCGTCTATCATGTCGCTCTACTTGCGTAACTCTATAGCCTGTTGGTGTTTCTAGGAGAATCTGTTTGATACACTCCACATCAAACTCATGACAACAAATATCGAGTTTGCCTAAAAGGATCTCCATTTCTTGCCAAGTGAGTTTTTCTTCAGTTGCAGTCATGATTTTTTGATGACTTGTCCCTTCAACATTGTCACCAATTAAAAGCTCTTCATATAGCTTTTCGCCAGGTCTTAAGCCACTAAATTGAATTTCGATATCACCGCTATCGCTGAGGCCATGGAAGTATTCTTTCATACCCATGAGATTAATTGTCCGCTTGGCAAGATCCAAAATTTTTACTGGCTCTCCCATATCAAGTACAAATACTTGTCCGCTTTTTCTCATCGCACCTGCTTGAATAACAAGCTGTGAAGCTTCGGGAATAAGCATAAAGTAACGAATAATATCAGGGTGGGTTACGGTAACTGGACCACCTTGACGAATTTGAGTTTTAAACAAAGGAACAACAGAGCCAGATGAGCCTAAAACATTCCCGAAACGTACCATACTAAATAACGTATCTGTTTGTTTATCAGATAAAGCTTGAAGGACTAATTCAGCTAAACGTTTACTTGCCCCCATGACATTGGTTGGTCTCACCGCTTTGTCAGTTGAAATTAAGGTAAAGTCTTTTACTCCTGCTTCAATGGCGGCATTGGCACATGCTAGGGTACCAAAGACATTATTTCGGATACCTTCTACAATATTATCTTCGACTAATGGTACGTGCTTATATGCGGCGGCATGGTAAACAGTTTCAATGTTATGCGCCTTCATTAAGCGGTATACACGGTTTTCTCGTTGTACTGATCCTAACGCTGCGACAATATTTGTTTTTAATCCTTGGCGTTTTTTAATACCTTGAAGCTCTTGGTCGATTTTATATAAGTTATATTCATTGAGCTCGAATAAAAGCAGAGTTTTCGGCTGTTGAGATAAAACTTGACGGCATAATTCCGAGCCAATTGAACCGCCTGCACCAGTCACTAGAACGCCTTTATTAGAGACACACTTACTAAGTAGCTCAGGATTTGGATCAACCGCCTCTCGACCGAGTAGGTCAGAAATATCAAGATCCTTGATTTCGGTTGCACTTGCTTTACCTGTCGCGATATCTTCAACACAAGGGACGGATTGAATTTCGATTGGCCAAGCAGCAAGTTCATCCAATAGCCTTAAACGTTTACCTTTACTGATGTTGTTAATCGCGAGTAATAGTTTCACTGGACGATATAAATTGCTGAGTTCTTCGAATTCACTTGAATGATGAACTCGTGAACCAAACATGATTTGTCCAACTTTAGTGTGGTCATCATCTAATAGAATAACTGGGTGATATTCACCACCTTGAACTAAAGAGTAAGTGAGATCTCTGCCGGTCGCACCAGCACCATAAATGAATACATTGGGTTTATTTCGCTTATAAGTGTGGTAATAGATTGTTCGAATAAAAATACGTGGCCCACCAAGTGCTAAGATGGCTAACCCAGCGTAGATAAAAGGGACACTTCGAGGAAGAAAGGCTTGGAAAATAAACCCGCTAATTGCTAGGACTGCTGTCGAAATAAATACCGAGGTGAATATGTTACCTATGGCCGGAAGCATCATATAGCGTAAAACTGCGCGATACATGCCCATTTTTACAAATGTCAATATTGTAACAGTGACTGTAACAACTAAAGTTAAGTATTCGGGAAAGGCGAAAGTAAAATCAAATCCATCAATACGTAATGCATAAGATACAATCAATGCAGTCATGATTGCCACAATGTCGTATAAAATGGAAACTAGCCGTTTGTTTTTTCGCTTAGCTGACAGTAATAATTTTATTGGTGAACGCATCGCTACATCATTCTTATTATGTTGGTTAATTAAGTATCATTTTATAATATATTTAACTGATACTTTATATCAGTCTACGCGTTAACCTGTTATAGAATCAAATGTAAAATGTTAAATCACGAACAAATCTCCTCTTTTTTAAACACTTAACACATATTAGGGTAATTTTGAAAGTATTAGTTACAGGTTGCAATGGGTTTGTTGGGAACCGGCTTGCTGAAATAGCCAAAGAAAATGATCATCTTGTGTTGCAACATCAACGCCGAGCAGCGGATACAGCTGATTTACATTGTGAAATTGATGCCGATACCAACTGGATGTTAACTGGGCTTAATATTGATTGCGTCGTGCATTGTGCTGCTCGAGTTCATCAAATGAATGAGACTGTTGAGGAGGCCAAGTCTGAATATCAACGAGTTAATGTTGACGGTACTCTTAATCTTGCACGACAAGCAGCTCAAGCAGGCTTAAAGCGCTTTGTGTTTATTAGTTCTATTAAAGTTAATGGAGAATTTACTTTAATAGATAAGCCATTTACTGAAGAGGTCGAGCATAGTCCTGAAGATCTCTATGGTCTTAGTAAGTACAACGCGGAGCTAGGGCTACGAGATATTGCACGAGATACTGGACTTGAAGTGGTTATTATTCGCCCCCCATTAGTGTATGGACCTGGAGTAAAAGCTAACTTCGCTGCGATGATCAATGGACTGAAAAAAGGAATGCCGTTGCCGTTCGGTGCCATTAATAATCAACGTAGTCTGGTGTATTTAGATAATTTGATCGATTTTATTCTATGTTGTTCTCATCATCCCAAAGCTGCGGGAGAAACATTCCTTATTTCTGATGGAAGTGATGTTAGTACGACTCAATTGTTGCAGGCAGTTACTTTTGAGCTAGGAAAACCGTCTCGATTAATTCCCGTTCCTGAGCGTTGGTTAGAGAGCCTGTTGACTCTAGTTGGAAAGAAAGCGATTAGCCAGCGTTTGTTAGGTTCACTGCAGCTCGATATTACTAAAGCAAGACAGTTATTGGAATGGAACGCGCCTGTTTCATTTGAAGACGGCATAAAGAAAACAGTAGCAGCACATATATCAGGAGAAAAGCGTGATTAGAGTACTAGATTTTTTGTTTGCACTGTGTGGATTGCTGTTGCTTTGGCCTGTAATGATCGTGATTTTAGTGGTTGGCTGGTTTGATACGAGAGCGCCTGTATTTACTCAAGTAAGGGTAGGTAGAAAGCAGCAGCCGTTCACGTTAATAAAATTTCGCACCATGCCAATTGCAACTCAATCGGTTGCGACGCATTTAGTTGGTGCTAATTCCGTGACTAAGCTCGGCCAGTTTTTGAGAAAAACCAAGTTAGACGAGTTACCTCAGTTGATTAATGTTCTAAAGGGCGAAATGAGTATTGTTGGCCCTCGTCCATGTTTATTTAATCAAGAAGAGTTGATTGAAGAGCGTGAAAAGCGCGGAGTATTTAATGTCCTTCCGGGGATTACTGGGCTTGCTCAAGTCAATGAAATTGATATGTCGACACCGGAATTACTTGCTGAGTGGGACCAGAAAATGATTCAGAGTTATTCGTTAAGACACTATTTTACATATATTATTCAGACGGCGACCGGAAAAGGCGCTGGTGATAGGGTAAAATAAAGCCGAGTTAACAACTTAACTCGGCTTTTGATATTGCTCTACTATTTAGCTGGGCGGCTTATATTTCGCTACAGCCCCATTCAGGGAAGTGTTTGCGAACATAAGCATTGAGGTCTTTTTCAGACTGCGAGTAGATACGAGCAGGCTCTTCACCAGATTGACCAATATGCTCAATCATACCTGCGCCAACGGTAACGTTGGTGTGACGGTCGATGATAATAAACGCGCCAGTTTGCGGCAGTGCTTGATATTGGTCGAGGGCGACGGAGTCAGTAAGACTAACGCTCGACAGACCGATTTCATTGAGCTCTAACTGCTCACTATTCTCTGCATGCTGCTCAAGCGTATTCACATCCACTTTATAAGGGATAGCTGACACCTTACCCGTGCAGGATTTAGTCGCAAACTTGAACAGATATTCTTTATGAGTGCGTAATGGGTTTTCACTCATCCAAACAACATGAGCATCAAACTTCTTCGTTACCACTGACTCATGGCCAGTATGAACCAACATATCACCACGAGAGACATCAATTTCATCTTCTAACGTTAATGTTACCGCTTGCCCAGGTTGAGCTTGAGGCAACTCACCATCGTAGGTATAAATTGACTTAACTCGCGATTGCTTTCCTGATGGCAGTACTGTGATGTCATCGCCGACTTCAACAATGCCAGAGGCTAAGGTGCCGCAGAACCCTCTGAAATTGAGGTTTGGACGGTTAACGTACTGAACAGGGAAACGCATTTTTTCCAGGTCTTTGTCTTGATCTACTTTTACGGTTTCCAGGAGCTTCATTAATGTCGCACCAGGGTACCAATCCATGTTCTCACTTGGTGTGACGACATTGTCACCCAGAAGTGCGGAAATCGGTACAAAGCGAATGTCATCAATATTGAGCATTTTCGCCATTTCACGGTAGTCAGCTTTAATTTTCTGATACACATCTTGGCTGAAATCCATCAAGTCCATTTTATTGATGGCAACGATAACGTGCTTAATGCCGAGTAAGCTACAGATATAGCTGTGGCGACGAGTTTGGGTTTGAATGCCATAGCGCGCATCAACCATCACAATTGCTAGAGAGCACGTTGAAGCGCCCGTTGCCATGTTGCGAGTGTACTGCTCATGTCCAGGGGTATCGGCAATGATAAACTTGCGCTTGTCGGTTGAAAAATAGCGGTAAGCCACATCGATGGTGATGCCTTGCTCACGCTCAGATTGAAGACCATCAACCAGTAGGGCTAAATCGAAGTCCTGGTCAGTGGTATTGAATTTTTGCGAATCTTTTTCAATCGCGGCCATTTGGTCTTCGTAAATTAACTTACTGTCAAAGAGCAAGCGCCCAATGAGGGTCGACTTTCCATCATCTACGTTTCCGCAGGTAAGAAAACGAAGTAAATCTTTATTTTCATGAACCTTTAAATAGGCTTCGATATCTTGAGCAATCAATTCTGATGAGTGTGACATCTTAGTTCCTTTCTTTTTATTCGATTGAAGTCAGAGTCGTAATATTAAACTGACTCTGACAGTCGATAATATTGGCTTAATACCGCGATAAAGCGTGCTTTATCATTAAGTGGTAATGCATTAATTCCAGCTGCGGCTTTACGTCCGCCACCGGTGTCAAATTGAGTACAGACCTCATCAGCACCAATACGGTTGTTCAGTGGCGCTCGTACGCTCACGGTGTAATCGGCTTGGTTTTGGTTTAGGGTCAATACAGCGTGAGCTAAATCGGGTGACTGGTTGGCCAGTTCATTGCCAAACACACCACTAATTCGTCTTGCCCAGGCTTCACAAGGCAACTCAAACACTTTACAACTGCTGTCTTCACTTACCGGTGTTAAGGATGCTACGTTTTGATAATCTTGCGCATACCCTTTTTGTAAGGTGTAAAACGGAGACTGGTTGTCGTCACGCAGCATAAATGGATCTGGATAGCTCAGCAGGTGAGTAAACAAATCCGTCGGTGCGATATGCAAGTCATCTTCGCTGGCACCGTAACCGTTGTAGTTAATGAGTGTTCCTAGCTCGCAAAGAAAATCGATATCAGATTGACTAAGCCCTTGAGTTTCTGCGATGGCTTGAGCACGCGCATTGAGGTTATCGCCAAATGCAGCCGCTAACGCCCAGTTGACATATTGGCCTTGCAACTTCTGATTGATTAGCAAGGATGTACAAACTTCCGCATCAAGATTAATCAAGGTTTCCAAATTGTCTGACTCTGGCACATCACCGGTTCGGTGGTGGTCGCAATAAAACACAGGGACATTGGCATCAAGCAGCGTTTGAAGCGGCGTCAGGTTCTTCTCCATCGAAATATCGAGGGTGGTCACCGATGTTGCATCGCCAGCATCAACAACTTGATTGAGGAGTTTTATATCGCGTTTCACCCCAGTAATCAGCTGGCTCTTTTTGGGCTCGGCAAGGCGCAATTGCAGTAGTGCAATAATGCCATCGGCATCGCCATTGAACACATCGTAATGCATTAGTCCTGCCCCTTCAGATAACCCAACTCATCAAGCTTCGCAACCACCTGCTCTGCACAGGCTTCTATTGAAAGCTCAGCCGTTTTTATGTGGATTTCTGGCGTAACGGGAGCTTGATATTCCGAATCAATACCGGTGAAATGTTTAATTTCACCGGCGCGAGCTTTTTTGTATAAGCCCTTAGGATCTCTGGCTTCACACACTTCGATAGGCGTATCAATAAACACTTCTAAGAATTGCCCGGCATCAACCAATGCTCGAACTTGCTCACGGTCAGCGATAAAAGGTGAAATAAACGCGGTGAGTACGATGTTTCCTGCGTCGACAAACAGTTTGGCCACTTCACCGATACGGCGAATGTTTTCGATACGGTCGTCATCACTAAAACCTAGGTCTTTGTTAAGGCCATGACGGACATTATCGCCATCAAGTAGGTAGCTATGCTTACCCAAGCTCATTAGCTTGCTTTCAACCGCATTGGCAACCGTGGATTTTCCAGAGCCACTTAATCCCGTAAACCACAAAATAACAGGCGTTTGGCTTTTCTGCGCGGCGCGGTCTTGATGGGTCACAGTGGTGTTGTGCCACACGACATCATCACTCACGCTGTCATTTTGTTTTAGTTCATAAGGGGAGCTCATTAGAAGTACCCTTCACGCTTTTTCTTCTCCATTGAGCCAGAGCTATCATGGTCAATGGCGCGGCCCTGACGCTCAGAGGTCGTCGTCAGTAGCATTTCTTGAATGATTTCAGGCAGTGTTGTCGCTTCTGATTCTACCGCGCCAGTTAATGGGTAGCAGCCCAAGGTGCGGAAACGAACCATTTTCTCTTCAACCACTTCGCCTTCTTTTAACTCCATGCGCTCATCATCAACCATGATCAACATGCCATCACGCTCAACAACTGGGCGAGGGGCAGAAAGGTATAAGCCTGGAATTTCGATTTGCTCTAGGTAGATGTATTGCCAAATATCAAGCTCCGTCCAGTTGGACAGTGGGAAGACACGAATACTCTCGCCTTTGTTGACCTTGCCGTTATAGACATTCCAAAGCTCTGGACGCTGGCTTTTCGGGTCCCAGCGATGATGTTCATCACGGAAAGAGTAGACTCGCTCTTTGGCACGAGATTTTTCTTCATCACGACGAGCACCACCAAATGCAGCATCAAAACCATGCTTATCCAACGCTTGCTTTAGGCCTTGGGTTTTCATGATGTCTGTGTGCTGTGAGCTGCCATGAACAAAAGGACTAATGTTCATCGCTAACCCTTCTGGGTTTTGGTGAACGATTAATTTCATCCCTAATTTTTCCGCCATATAGTCGCGGAATTGAATCATTTCTTTAAATTTCCATGTCGTATCAACATGCATTAATGGAAATGGAGGGATGCCGGGTGCGAACGCCTTTTTTGCAAGATGAAGCATTACCGAGGAGTCTTTACCCACCGAATAAAGCATCACTGGGTTATCAAATTCAGCCGCCACTTCACGCATAATGTGGATTGATTCGGCTTCTAGTTGTTTTAAGTGCGTCATACGCGCAGGAGAAAGTGTCATTCTTAGCTTCCTAGTTGATGTTCGGCTATAGGGTTATTTTAATATTGTTGCGTTATAAGTAAATAGACCCATAAGAACTTAAAATTATAAGTACATATAATTAAGCATAGTAAGCACGACCGTGCCATAAATAAGGCTGATCGGAAGCCCTATCCGTATAAAATCTTGTAGGCGGTAGTGACCCGCACTGTAAACCATTAAATTAGTCTGGTAACCATAAGGGCTAATAAAGCTGGCACTTGCTCCAAATGCGACAACTAATAGCAAAATTGGAGGTTCAAGCTGTAGACTATGTGCTAGTTCAAGAGCAATAGGGAACACGAGTGCCGCTGCTGCATTATTGGTGATGAGTTCAGTTAACAACCAAGTAATAATGTAGACGATAATTAGAGCCATCAGTGGAGAGAAATGGCTTTGATGCAATATTATCCAGTCTGTTAGAGGCAATAATGCCCCCGAGCTTTGCAGTGCTTTTGATAGCAATAGTGCCGATCCGATGATTAACCAAATGGATCTCGGTAAGCGCTGCATTATCTCATTGGCTGAAAGGCTCCCACTTATTAACAGTAGACCAAGAAAAATAACTAAGCTTTTAAATAGAGGAACGATGCCGATAGCTGCTAAGACTATGGCTCCGATAAACCCAAATACTGAGAGCTTTTCTTTGTATCCACTGAGTAATTGCTCTGTTTCTATATCGGACACTAAGTAAAAGTTCTTGTGTATATTACGGCGACTTTTAAAGTCATCACCCACAGCTAGTGTTAGATAGTCACCTACTCGTAGCGTAACATCACCTAATTTACCTGATAACGTTTCTCCATCGCGACGAATTCCTACGACCGCGGCATCAAATAGTGCTCGAAATCCAGCCCGTTTTAGGGTTCTGCCAATAAGAATGCTGTTGGGACGGATAATAACTTCGCTTAAGTTTGAAAGCGGTAACCCATTTTTACTCGCAAAGGAGACCAAACCATCAAATTGATTGAGGAGAGTGACTTTTTTTATATCGCCACTAAAAATCAGCCGATCATTTGATTCAATAATTTCGTGAGGTGCGACAGGAGTAATTAAGCGGCCATCTCGAAGAATTTCGACGAGAAACAGAGATTCCAAATTCCTTAACCCGTTTGCTTCGATGGTTTTATCAATTAAAGATGAGTTGGGTTGAACTTTAAAGTCGACGAAATAATCAGAAGCCGTTATTTGCTCTAGTTGATGATCTGGTAGTAAATGTGACAGTAGAAATAGTGTGAATCCACATACAATGACAACGACAGAACCCACTAACGTAAAGTCGAAAAAACCAAATGCAGGTAACCCAGCATCTATTACCATACTATTTACGATTAAATTGGTGGAGGTTCCTACTAACGTTAATGTACCGCCAAAAATAGCCGCATAGGACAACGGCAATAGCAGTTTGCTTGCTGGGTGATGACTGTTGTTTCTCAGTGGTGCGAGCATGGTGGAAACGACAGCGGTATTATTGAGTACTGAAGAGGCAAGGGCGGTGAAACTAAATAGGCGCAACCATGTGGATAGATAGCTAGGGCGAATTATAGCTCTGGCGAGGATACGAAGAAGTTTGGTTTTCTCAAGTGCAAGCGAGCATACCATTAATAGAATAAGAGTGAGCAATCCTTGGTTTGAAAAGGCAGAGATGAGTTGATCGCTTGTGGTGATGCCAAGGAGCAATAATATGAGAAGCAATCCACCAAACACACGTTCAGGGTATGCTTGAAAGCGAACAAGTCCCACGATAGTGGCGAGAAAAAGGACAAGGACTAAGTAAGAGTGATTCAACTGCATATCTCATTCATAAACTGTGCGACCAAATTGATTTAAGGCTATGCCTAAATAAGAATCATAGCGCATCAATAACGTAACTCTAAAGTATCAATGATTACAACTTATACTTTAACTAACTAAGGTATTCTTTATCGACAAAAGCTAATTTGTTTGGGGGAGATCGTAAATTGTCAGGAAGTGTTTGATAGTTATATGATTTAAAGTCTAATCATGATGACCTTTTCTAAAGGTTACCGTTATACTTTTGTATATCAATGGATTCGTTATGACACTAAAATCCATTGATAGCTTCAACTGCTCGGTAGTTTACAGATTCAATTAGAGTTCAATACCGATGTTGCTTGCTGCGGTATCTTTCAGTTCATCGCGAAGGTCTTTCATTAGGTCGACATCGCGAACTTCAGCGTCTTTCAATGGACGGTAAATGGCCCATTGAATGTCCCACTCTTCACACACCGCTTCATTATCTTTTTGATTGTTATCAGAGATTTCGATTCCTTCGCGCGCTTCTTCGACTTGGGCAACGGTACGAGCAGAAATTTGGCTAACCTTTTGGACCGATTCTATGAGTAAGTCTCTGTCGAGTAGGGAGTGAAGCAATGTTGATAAAGCTTCGCAAGAATCAATAGCTGGGTAGACAAGGAAAATATCAGTTTCCTCAGGGCTAGGGATTAAAGTTTCAAGTTTCTCTAACTGTTTCTCAAAGTTAATCTTTGCGGTTTTTACAGTCAGAATCTCCCAAACGGCATCAAGGATATTTCGATAAATTCTAGCTTCGGCATAGTGAGTTTGTTGACAAAACAGAACGTAATTTGGATACATGCGTTCACATAGACACGCCATAAAGGTAATCTGTTGCCAAGGTTCTAATTTCTCAAGGCGAATTTGGATTGGGTTTCTTAACATGGGCTCATTATCATGAAGTCTAAGGACTTGCGCAGTGTACTTTATTACCCCTGACTACCTCAAGGTGAGTTTGCCACTCTCATCAAGAGAATGTGTTGAGTGATTTAATGGAAAAGGAGAGAGCATGAAAGGAATCAAAGATAAGTTCTACTTACTGACAGATGCCAATGAAGAGTATCAAACTGAACTTAAGCAATATGATTTACCGGGGTTGGAGCAAACCGACATTATGAATGAAGCAACGGTTGTGATTGCAGATCCCCCGTTGGCTGCATTGCACCTAGATAAATTTGATAAACTAGAATGGTTACAGTCCACTTATGCTGGTGTTGATAAATTGATGCTGCCTGAATTAAGGCAAGATTATACGTTAACAAATGTTAAAGGAGTCTTTGGGCCATTAATTGCAGAGTATGTTATTGGATATTTGATTCAGCACTATCGTCATTTTCAGCAGTATCGTGAGCACCAATCGCAACAGCAATGGTCACCAATGCCATATCAAAGTTTACAAGGTAAGCGTATGGTGATTTTAGGTACAGGAGTGATAGCTAAGCACTTAGCGAAAGTTGTTGCTCCGTTTGGTATTGATGCAATTGGTATTAACCGTTCTGGAATTCCGCCTAAGGACAATACATTTTCGGCTATTTATCATTTTTCAGAGTTAGAAATGGCATTGAAAAGTGCAGATATTGTGGTGAGTACGTTGCCTAATACTCCGGAGACGAAACACATGCTTAATCGTGAATTCTTTAGTTGGTGCGACAATGTTGTCCTGTTTAATGTTGGGAGAGGTGCCAACTTGGCTGAAGATTCATTAATTTCCGCTATAGATTCTGGTCAAGTGGGACACGCGTACCTTGATGTATTTGAGCAAGAACCATTGAATTCCCATCATCCATTTTGGCATCACCCAAACATTACCATTACACCACATATTGCAGCGTTGAGTTTTCCTCGTCATGTTATCAAAATATTTGCGACGAGCTATCAACGCTGGTCAATGGGACAAATGCCACAATTTGTCGTCGATTTTTCCAAAGGATATTAAAATGAGACTGAGAGATTATAGAGAAACTCTCAGCTTTATTGATTATCACACGGTGTATTTTGGAAGAAATTGCTCTAAATGTTATGAAAAAAACAGACTATTTCATTAATGATTTATTTTAGGCTCAGGTTTCGCCAAACTCATTGACACGTAAGATCTTTTCATTGATTAAGTTCTATTTGGTGTTAGTGGTATAAAAATGTGATATCTGCCTCATAATGTGGTGAAGTTTTAAATATTAAAGCAGATAAAAAGAGACAAACCTTTGCAACTCAGGGGCTTTATGATTTAGAGTAGTTCAAGTTCTAAAACTAACATATCTAAAGGGAAACCTAATGAACAAGACTCAGTTAATCGATTTTATCGCAGAAAAAGCAGATCTTTCAAAAGTACAAGCCAAAGCAGCGTTAGAAGCAACGCTAGGTGCTGTCGAAGGCGCTCTTAAAGAAGGTGACCAAGTTCAACTTATCGGTTTCGGTACTTTTAAAGTAAATCACCGTGCAGCTCGTACTGGCCGCAATCCTAAAACAGGTGAAGAAATTCAAATTTCAGCGGCTAATGTACCTGCTTTTGTAGCCGGTAAAGCGCTGAAAGAATCAGTAAACTAATCCAGTTTCTACGCCAAAGTTTGTCTTAATTTTGGCGTATTCCTGTTTATGAACAAACACATCTATTTTCTGCCAACACTACTCATCTCTACTGTCTTAATTGGTTGTTCTTCAAGCGATGGTCTTGAAAAACAATTGCGTACGTATACTGGCGGCAGCCGTATGGGTGATGCGACGAGTTTCTTTTGGTATACCGAAAACTTTTCATTGCCCTATGAAGGTTCTGATTACGTTACTTCAACCAATGACCAATGGTATCAAACTCATTATCGTTGGCTCGAGAGTAATGTGAGTGAAATCGTACGTGAAGGCAGTGTGATTGTAGATGATAAATTGGTACCGTTTTCTTTGAATCTACGTTTTAACTCGAAGGGCGAAGCTGTTTATCAGCAATATCGTGTCGATAGAAAAGTGAAACCGCTACAGGCGAATGCACTAAAGGCGTATTTGAAACAAGCGGAAGCTATTGCTGAAACAACAAAAGCTCAAAGAGGGTTGGCGTTAATTCAGGGGTATTGGGACGGAAAACAATTTGAAACCTGCTCTGGCGAGGAATACGACAAGCTCGAATTTAATAAAACCTTACCGAGTTTTGTGATCGATCGTTTAGCCAACGTCGATAATTATCTTGCATTTATGGGGTCGGTTAAAATTGGTGAAGCATACATTGAAGAATTATTAATGCTTGCTGATGATGGTCATGATTGTGTGAAGGCTTTCAAACCATAGATTTGTTATTCTAGGCAGAGAATATTCATAAAAACCGAGATAATTGATTATCTCGGTTTTTTCTTATCTGAATTAAACTCTATTTCTCAGAATTTTCTCGAGCGATTGCACGGTAGCCAATGTCAGAGCGGTAGAAAACGCCATTCCAATCAATTTGTTTGGCGAGTTCATAGGCTTGTTGTTGAGCTTCTGAAACCGAGTTACCAAGAGCTGTAGCGCATAGAACACGTCCGCCATTAGTTACAACATTGCCATCTTTCTCAGCGGTTCCAGCATGGAAAACTTTCTTCCCTTCAATCTCCTGAGTTGGGAGACCTGAAATGATATCGCCTTTCGCGTAGTCAGCAGGGTAGCCACCAGCAGCAAGTACGATGCCGATTGATGCACGAGGATCCCATTTAGATTCAACTTGATCGAGCTTGCCTTCTAATGCTGCTTGGCATAGTTCAACCATATCCGATTGCATACGCATCATAATAGGTTGAGTTTCAGGATCACCAAATCGGCAGTTGTATTCAATCACTTTCGGCGTACCTTGAGCATCGATCATTAGTCCAGCATATAGGAAGCCTGTATATGGATTGCCTTCTGACGCCATACCTTCCACTGTTGGGTAGATAACGTCTTTCATGATGCGGTCGTGAATTTCTGGAGTCACGACTGGGGCTGGCGAATACGCACCCATACCACCAGTATTTGGCCCAGTGTCTTTATCACCCACTCGTTTATGATCTTGGCTGGTGGCCATCGGCAGTACATTTTTGCCATCGACCATGACAATAAAGCTCGCCTCTTCACCATCAAGGAACTCCTCGATAACAACTCGGCTTCCTGCTGAACCAAACGCATTGCCTGCAAGCATATCTTTAATGGCGTCTTCGGCTTCTTCTAGCGTCATCGCAACGATAACGCCTTTACCTGCCGCAAGTCCATCGGCTTTTACGACAATTGGCGCGCCTTGTTGACGAACATAAGCAAGTGCTGGCTCAATTTCGGTGAAATTCGCATATGAGCCAGTTGGTATGTTATGACGAGCCAAGAAATCTTTAGTGAACGCTTTTGAACCTTCCAGCTGTGCCGCGCCTTGAGTTGGACCAAAAATCGCTAAACCTTGAGTTTGGAATGCATCAACCACGCCAATAACAAGAGGGGCTTCAGGGCCGACAATCGTCAGTTCAACATTCTCTTTGGCAAAAGCACTAAGGGCATCAATGTCTTCAACAGCGATATTAACGTTTTTCACTTTTGCTTCAAGAGCAGTACCTGCGTTACCAGGAGCAACAAAGATAGTCTCGACAGATGGGTTTTGAGCTACTTTCCACGCAAGAGCGTGCTCACGCCCACCTGAACCAATAATTAATACATTCATTTTTTAATTCCTTTCCGCATCGCCATTATTAAAACAGTCTTGCATTAGATTCTAAAAAGTCTCTATTCGTAGGAATAGAGACTATCAAATAATATTCATCGATTTACTAGAATTCGATAATGAATAAATTAGTGACGGAAGTGGCGCATTCCCGTAAAGATCATTGCCATACCGTGTTCATCAGCAGCAGCAACAACTTCATCATCGCGCATCGAACCACCCGGTTGAATCACACACTTAATTCCTGCTTCAGCAGCGGCATCAATACCGTCACGGAATGGGAAGAAGGCATCAGATGCCATGACGCTACCTGCAACTTCTAGGTTTTCGTCTGCAGCTTTAATGCCCGCAATTTTCGCAGAATAAACACGGCTCATTTGGCCTGCACCAACACCGATTGTCATATCGCCTTTCGCGTAAACAATCGCATTTGATTTCACGTATTTTGCTACTTTCCAGCAGAATAGCGCATCTTTTAATTCTTCTTCAGTTGGCTGACGTTTTGAAACCACTTTAAGGTCATCAAGTGAAACCATGCCTTGATCGCGATCTTGAACCAGTAAGCCACCGTTAACACGTTTAACTTCAAAACCAGTCGTTTTCGCTGACCATTCACCACATTCTAGTAGGCGCACATTTTTCTTCGCAGCAACAACAGCAATTGCTTCAGCTGAAATCTTAGGCGCGATAATCACTTCAACGAATTGACGATCAACAATAGCTTGCGCTGTCGCGGCATCTAACTCTTGGTTGAAAGCAATAATGCCACCAAATGCAGAAGTTGGGTCGGTTTGATAGGCGCGGTTGTAGGCTTCTAGAATATCTTTCCCAAGTGCAACACCACATGGGTTTGCGTGCTTAACAATCACACATGCCGGCTCAGCAAACTCTTTAACACACTCTAGCGCGGCATCGGTATCTGCGATGTTGTTGTAAGAAAGCGCTTTGCCTTGAATTTGAGTTGCCGTAGAAACTGACGCTTCTTCTGGGTTGCCTTCAACATAAAAAGCAGCCGCTTGGTGGCTGTTTTCGCCGTAGCGCATATCTTGCTTTTTCTCGAACTGCATATTGAATGTGCGTGGGAATTTACTCTCTTCGTCACCTTCTTTGTTGTCCCCGTAAGAAGGAACTTTAGTGCCGAAGTAGTTTGCAATCATGCCATCGTAAGCAGCAGTGTGTTCGAATGCTGCAATCGCTAAATCAAAACGAGTTTCAAGTGTTAACGATTTTTCGTTACTGTCCATTTCAGCAATAACACGGTCGTAATCACTTGCATTAACCACAATCGCAACATCTTTATGGTTTTTCGCCGCAGAGCGAACCATGGTTGGGCCACCAATATCGATGTTTTCAACCGCATCCGCTAACGTGCAGCCTTCTTTTGCGACTGTTTCTGCGAATGGATAAAGGTTAACCACCACAATATCAATTGGGCTAATGTCGTGTTCAGCCATTACTGCATCATCTTGGCCGCGACGACCTAATACACCACCGTGAACTTTTGGATGAAGAGTCTTAACTCGACCATCCATCATTTCTGGAAAGCCAGTGTAGTCAGATACTTCAGTAACAGCGATGCCTTGCTGCGCGAGTAAACTAGCGGTACCGCCAGTTGATAGGATATCTACACCACGGTCAGCAAGTGATTTTGCAAACTCAACGATTCCTGTTTTGTCTGATACGCTGATAAGAGCGCGACGAATTGGACGTGCATTCATGCTTCCATTTTCCTCAAATTCACGGAGTTAAAGTAACTGGGTTTTTCGAAAATTTTGTGGCGCGTATTTTAACGAATTTATCTTTAAAAAGCTCGCGCAATCGTTTGGCATTGGTAAAAAAATACAAAATGGACTGAAATACAGAAATTTTATGGTGGAAATATTGAGAGCGAGCTCTCTTCGAATAGGTATGAAAGGTAATAAAAAGAACTGAGAAACGAGTACTGCCGGAGTAACTTGGTTGGCTTATAAGTTCAGCACAATTCAAGACTCCGGCGACTGAGTGTCACTTTAGTTATACACTCTTGCCACTCGTGCTTTTGAGGTTAATGTATAACTGTCAGTTGCCGCAGGAATAAAGACCGATTGACCTTTCTCAATGGTAATTGTTTCACCGTTAGTGTGCTCTAGTGTTGCGCTATCATCGATGGCAAAAACAATTTCAGCACTAGCCACTTTGATGTGTGTTTGGCTTGCGGTTGGATAAATAGAAAACCGGAAGTCATCAACAGGGATAGGGTAATTGAATTCGCCTTGATCTTCGATGGCATCAACCAGCAAGGTAGACGCAGGTTTAGCGGCAAACGACGTGCATTTTGACAGCTCTTCAATATCAATGTGTTTTGGCGTTAAACCAGCACGTAAGACATTATCTGAACTTGCCATCACTTCTAATCCAGTGCCTCTTAAATAGGCATGGGGAGTACGCGCATCCAAATACATTGCTTCCCCAGGTTGAAGGGTAATGTAATGCAGCATCATCGGAGCAAATAAGCCAATATCTCCAGGGTATTGCTGAGATAAATCAAGTAGAAGTGCGGGTAAACGTTCGTTACGATTGTTTGTCGCGTACGTTAATAACTCACTGATAGCTTGAGTTTTGTCTTCACCATTTAGGGACAATAGTGAAACAAAAAAATCTTTGAGGCCTGTTTCGGCTTGGTTATTTTTGAATGCTTCGAACAACGGCTTAATGCTAGTAAGATCGGCTGCATCAAAATTAGCAATAATGTCTGCGTATTCACGGAAGCCATTTAGCGCATCATACTGAGTCAATGCATAAACTAATTCAGGTTTATGGTTGGGATCTTTATAGTTACGATTTGCTGCTCCAAATTCAATACCAAGCTCATTCTCGCGAGCATAGCCGATTTCAGCTTCTGTTTTACTTGGGTGAACTTGAATAGATAGCGCACTATTTGCGGCGAGTACTTTAAATAGAAAAGGGAGCTCATCGAAGCGTTCAGCACTTGCAGAGGAAAGAAAGTGAGACCGATTTTCAGCGATTAGTGCGCTTAACAATTGCTTGCCTTCATCAACAAATACTTTGGAGCATCCTCCGGGGTGCGCACCCATCCAGATTTCCGCTTGAGGCTCATTCTTTGGGTTTGGTTGATCGAACAAACGAGCGATAGAATCTACGCTTCCCCATGCGTAGTTCTGGATAACATTATCCATCAAATAAAAACAGGGAGTGACCTTAGTATTCATATACGTCTCTAAGAAATTTATAAAATTTTTAATCTACGTATAAGGTTAGCTTAATTTGGACATTAGGTTAATGATATTACGACTAGTTTTTCAATGAAGGGTAACGATTGTGGCGTATATTCTCAATTTCGACATTACACTAACTGGTTGATATTAAAAGAGACAAGACTATTAGTCTTGTCTCTTTTTATATCACGTATGGATAGACAAAAATTTAGGAAGCTTTAAACACACTAAAACTGTCATTTAATGTTGTACTGTCTTTCAATAATTGTTGGCTAGTTTTAGTCAGAGCCTGGACATCTTGGGCGGTTTGTTCGGAATGAGTTGCGAATTGATTGACGTTTCGGCTAATTTCATCTGATGCTTCTGACTGTTGATTTGAAGCTGCCGCTATATGTTCATTCATACTCAGGATTTCATTAATTTGTTGATTAATGTCCTCTAATACCTGGCGTGCACTTTCCGCTTGCTCGAGGGTTAAGTTCGATTGTTGTTTGGTTTGATTCATCGAATTCGATAGGTTTTTCGCTCTGGCTTGCAAGCTGGTGACGATCTCTTCGATTTCATCTGTACTCTTTTGGGTGCGAGTCGCTAACGTTCGAACTTCATCTGCGACAACGGCAAAGCCTCTACCTTGTTCACCGGCACGTGCTGCTTCGATAGCCGCATTGAGCGCGAGGAGGTTTGTTTGCTCTGCGACACCTCTAATGACTTCAAGTACAGAGCCAACATTGTCTGCCTCTGCGGCAAGTTTATGGCTATTTTCTTCGGTTTCCGAAAGGGCTTGAGAGAGAGAGGACATGTAATCAGACGCATTCGATATTGATAGCTGGCCTTGTTCACTATTTACTCTTGCTGATTGAGCTGCACTTGCCGCTTGTTGGGCCGAATGAGCAACTTCTTGGTTATTGGATTGTAACTCTGTCATAGCTGCTGCTACTGAACTTACAGAGCTTTGTTGATCGGTTGCTTGCTTTCCAGTTTGCTCTGCGATTGAGTTGAGAGTTTGCACTGAACTTGAAATGCTTTGAGAAATTGGAGATATGTGCTGGATAGAATGCTGAATTTTATCTGTGAACAGATTAAATGAATTTGCAATATGGGTAAATTCATCGTTTCCTTCTACAAGAAGCTTTTTCGATAAATTCCCCTCACCCCCAGATATATCTTCCAGTGCACGCTTTGTGGACTCACATGGTGATGAAATACTACGGCCAATAATGGTTGAAAGAATAACTAATATTGCAATTACAACTCCTAGGAAGATAGCCATTGATTTCATTGCGTTCATTACCAGTGCATCAATATCATCAACGTAGACTCCAGTTCCTATTACCCACCCCCAAGGTTTAAATAGTTTTACATAAGAGATCTTTTCTATATCGACATCCGAACCCGGTTTTGGCCACATGTAATTAACAAAGCCACCTCCTTGAGACTTCGCAAGGTCTACCATTTCTATAAACAGTGCTTTTCCAGTTGGATCTTCTACACCACCAACATTTTTACCGTTTAGAGCAGGTTTTATTGGATGCATAACCATAGTTGGAGTGAGATCATTGATCCAAAAATAGTCGTTTTCTTCGTAGCGAAGCTTGTTAATCGCATTCTTAGCTTCGGTTTGAGCCTGCTCTAAACTCAACTTTCCATCATCATGCTGTCGGTGAAAATAGTCGAGAACTCCATGAGAAACTTCAATGATGTGACGAGTTTTGACTTCCTTATCGACCATCAGATCATGTCGGTAGTCCTGCATTACTTTCGCAAAAGGGATCAATACCATGATTATGGTCGCAATCAATAATAGATATAGGCGAGTACGAATTTTGGTGTGACGTAAGCTAGGCATCTTCATGATCGATCCTCAACGCGATGATTTATTTGTTTAGTGAATAAGATAAGTAATAGCAGATTCCCGGTGAGGTCGATGAATAAATGCTCAGTTAACAATGCTGTTACATTTATAAATTGGAAAAGTTTGAATTAGATCTTGTTTTGTATGTTTTTTGCCCAGATTAGCGATGTGAATGCACGAAAAGATCGTACTTATTAAAAAAATATTAGCGATGAGCAATTTTGTTTACAGTTTTGAAGCTGTGAGTTAGGTGAGGAAATGGAATGAATCTTTACTCTCCTAAAATAAAGCTGAGTTGCACTTTTTCGGTTGTTTTGTTCATTTTTTACCCACTAATTTGCCTTTTTTGCTCTTAAAGGAAGCAAGTTGATTTTTTTGTGCACTATTATGGTTATTTTAGTATTTGGTGTTTTACATTGTGTTAATGCTGTATTTTGGTTTAAATATGGGGTTTTGTATGATCGTGAAACTAAAATGTAATATTTTAAACCGTATGACCCGTTGTATTTAAATTAGTTCTATTTTAATATCGAAATTACTTTGTGATTCACGTCACTTGAACGCGAACTCAAATCGCGTTTTTGTGATTAATAAGCGGTGGTCGAGTAGGTGAGGTTTAACCTTATTAACTTGATAAAAATAGTAAGGGATCCATCGGATACCCTCTCTTTATTAAAATAACGGAATTTAATATGAAAAAGAGTATTTTAGCGTTAGCAATTGCAACTTTTGCGACTCCTTCAGTTTTTGCAGCAGGCACATTTGAATCAGATATCAGTGGTGGCATTGGTGGATACTACGATACTGACACAGAAGCTTTTTATGATGACTGGGCGACGGCTGTAACTGTTTCTACTAACTATACCAATGGCAATGTTGTTGGTTATTTTGAAATGGATCTTGAGTTCAACTGGACTGATGATGAAGATGCAAGTGGCATTTCAAACGACACAACGACTGACGTTGATAAAGCGTGGTTAGGCTACAAAACTGAAGCTGGTGTTCTTTCTTACGGTTGGGAAAATGACACAGCACTAGATAAAGTTGATGGCGCTGGTGACCAAACAGTTGAATTCGGTTCTTCTGCTGGTGACACAAGTGACGCTTTCGATGTCATTAAATTTGAAGGTTCTTCTAGCGGTGTGGCATACGGTATTTCTTACTTTAAAGTAGGTGATAATACTGGTGACTCTGAAGCTGGTGTCAATGGTTATTTAGGCTATAAAGCAGATACCTTTGCTGTATATGCTGGCTTAGAAGAGCAAGATGAATATTCAGTAACTTCTCTTTCTGGTAACGCAAGTTTTGGTGCTGTTACTGTTGGTGCTAACGCTTGGATCAATGACCCTGAGGGTGGTGATGAAGAGACTGGTATCTATGCAAGTGCTGGTTTTGCAGTGAGCGATGCTTTAACTCTTTCTGCTGGTTATGTAGCTAAGTCGTTTGATGTAGCTGATGACTACGATGCAATCAACGTTGCAGCAAGCTATGACGTATCTGATGTTGTTACTGTTCAAGGTGACATCAAAGACGACGGCGACAGAACTGATGTATTCCTAGTTGCATACTACGACTTTTAATTCAACGTTTTAAACAACTCACTGCCTTGAGTTAAAACGTTAAATTGAAGCTAGAGCACCATCTCAGTATTCTGGGATGGTGCTTTTTATTATCCAAATTAAGATAGTAGGTTCTGTAGTCTGTGTTTCTTCGGCTACTTATTGGCTTGCTGTGCTTTCTTGTCTGCTTTAGCTTGGCGTCGTTCTTCAATTAACTCTTTTATCTCGCCACCGATGTGAGATTCCCCTCGTAGTTCTGCTAACGCTATCTGACGTTGACGTTCTATATATCGATTTCGCTGTTCATCGGTCACTTTGTCGTGACATCGATGACAACTTACACCTTTAATATAATGTTCGCTCTTTTTCTCTTCTTCCGTAATTGGAAATCGGCAAGCATAGCATTGGTCGTATTGACCTTGTTCTAGTTCATGGTTGACCGTGACTCGTCCATCAAATACGAAGCATTCACCTTCCCACATTGTCTCGGTACTCGGAACGTCTTCTAGGTATTTTAATATGCCACCCTCAAGATGGTATACCTCATCAAAGCCTTGCTCTTTTAGGTAAGCCGTCGACTTTTCACAGCGAATACCACCGGTACAAAACATCGCAACTTTCTTATGTTTGTCTTTATTTAGGTTTTCTTCGACGTATTTCGGAAACTCTTGGAATGTCTCAGTATTTGGGTTGATGGCATTTTTGAACGTTCCTATTTCAATCTCATAATCATTACGAGTATCGATGACTAGAACGTCCGGATCGGAAATAAGGTCATTCCAATCTTTTGGTTTCACGTATGTTCCTACGACTTGATTAGGGTCGATTCCTTCCACACCCATTGTGACAATTTCTTTTTTCAGTTTCACTTTAGTTCGGTGAAATGGGTTCTCACTACTATAGGATTCTTTATGGGAAATATTGTCTAGTCCTGGCTGTGCGTTTAGAAACTTAAGCACAGCATCAATGCCACTTTGAGGGCCTGCGATTGTTCCGTTAATCCCTTCAGAGGCCAGGAGCAGGGTTCCTTTAACTTCGACACTGATCATTTTCTCAATAAGGGGGGCACGTAACGCCTCAAATGTTTCTAAGTGAACAAATTTGTATAGTGCACAAACCGTAATGGGATTGCTGTTTTGGGAAGTATTCATGTTGTCTCCATTGAGCGAGCTGGAACGTAAATCCAGTGCTGTAGATTGATAAGTAATGGGAATAGTGCGACAGATCATTATGGCAAATGTGTCCAGAATGTACAGGGGTATTACGTGCTACATGAAGTGCGGAGGTATTCGTGATTAAAGAAAAAAGCCAAGTAAATGTTTACTTGGCTTTTAAAATCAAAAGTTTAAAAAACGGCTAACATAACACTATCGAGAATTCTGCAATCTTTCAGTTTTTTAATGGTGCAGCCTAGTCGTATCCAATTTTAGATTAAGGTTGATGTAGTTACCTTTACCATTATTTAACTAATTTGCGCATACCTTTCAGCATTTTTTCTGCTGTGTCGTAATGGTCGCCTTCCCATAACTGGTCATTCAAAAACTCACCAGAATAAAAACCGTCATACCCTGTCGCTTGGATTGCATCAATCCATTCTTGTAGTGGGATTTCACCGTCACCAATCAAGAAGCCGCGCAGTTCTTTTTCATCGACCCAAGGTTGGTTTTCAGCAGGCCTTAACCCATCTGAAATATGGATATTGTAGATTAACTCTTTACTCACGTTAGCGACTTGTTCTAGCGTTGCCCCACGGCATGCCCAGAGATGCCACGTATCTAATACAAAACCAAAGTTATCGCGACCGACGGCATCATGAAGACGGAAGTAGTCATCTAACTTTGCGATGGGTGTCCAAGCTGCACCTTCAAATTGAAAGCGAATACCTTGCTCTTTACCGATATCCGCAATGTGTCTGATATTTTGAGCAGAGATTTTAATATTATCTTCAACGGATAAGCCATTTAGAGCTTCAAATGAATTTAATTGAATCGTTGGTGCACCGATGTCGTGAGCGAATTTGCAGAGTGTTTCCACTTGTTTAAAAACGGCTTGTTGCGTGTCTTTATCTGGCGCTTCAACGCTACCAACAATATCAATTGCTGATGGCTGAATACCGGCGTCATCCAGTCTTTGCTTTAGGTCTTTACTTGTAAAGCCACTATTAATGTATCGCCATAGTTTTTCGGTGTGAATCTCTAAACCTTGATATCCCGTTTGTTCTGCAAGACGAATATCACTGACGATATTATTATATAAAGAACACATACCATGTAATGCAAATTTCATAAAAACACCAATGTTAATAAACTTGAGCGCAAGTTAGTTGTCGATAAAGTAAGAAAGTAGCCATATTCATGCTTACTTTCATGAAATCCTTTAAGTAAAAAAGGACTACAGGATCACGGTTTTATTTGTTGTTAATGACTCCAATGCCGCGTCTGCTAATGCTAATGCTCTTTCACCATCAATACCGGGTGAACGAGATTCAGCGCCACCTAAGACTTCAACAAAATGATGCCACTCATTTTTGTAAGCGCCAGCATAGCGTTGTAAAAAGAAGTACTCTGGGTTGGATTCAACAGCACCTTGATCGCCAAATTGCTTCACTGTATTTTCGGTGATATTACCAGCGGTTAATAAACCTTTACTGCCATGCACTTCTATACGTTGGTCATAACCGTAACCTGATCGGCGGCTATTATTGATGGTTGCAATCGCTCCTGATGCAAAGGTTAATACAACAACGGATGTGTCTATATCGCCAGCTTGCCCTATTTCAGGATCAACCATACAACTACCATAAGCTGTAATACTGGTTGGTTCCTCATTCATTAAATAACGCGCCATATCAAAGTCATGAATGGTCATATCACGATACATGCCACCAGATGTTTTTGCGTATTCCACTGGTGGAGCCGCAGGATCGCGAGAGGTGATGGTTAACGATTCAATTTGGCCAATGGCATTATTTGTTAACCGTGTTTTTAACTCATTAAAATGGTTGTCATAACGACGATTAAACGCGATAAAGAGTGTGGTGTTGTTTTGTTCAACCACAGTTAAGCATTTACGCACTTTCGTTAAATCAAGATCAATGGGCTTTTCACAGAAAATGGCTTTTCCATTTTGTGAGGCTATTTCGATAAAGTTAACGTGAGTATCGGTTGCTGAACAGATACAAATGGCATCTACTTGAGGGTCTGCCATTGCTTCGTCTACAGTTTGAATCTTGGCATCGTATTTTTTTGCTAATTCTTCACGACCAGCTATGTAAGAGTCAACGACTGAATACACATTAGTTTGTGAATGGTCATGTATATTTTGACCATGAATCTTGCCAATTCTTCCTACGCCAAATAGTGCAATATTAAACATATCTTTGTCCTTACGATATCAGTCTACATTATTAAAAAATAAGGTTAGCTTTCTCGTTCAACGATTAATGCTGTGCCTTGTCCGCCACCTATACATAACGTCGCTAATCCATATCGTCCATTGCGTGCATTTAACTCGTGCAATAACGTTACTAAAATGCGTGCACCTGATGCCCCAATAGGATGGCCTAACGAGATAGCACCACCATTAACATTGGTTTTCTCCGGTGTTAATGCGAGGCCTTTCATAACCGAAAGTGCTTGTGCGGCAAAGGCTTCATTTGCTTCCACGAGGTCTAAATCTTGGACTTGTAAGTTGGCTTTAAGTAACGCTTTTTCAGTTGCTGGCACTGGTCCGTATCCCATTAAATTAGGGTCTACGCCTGCGCTTGCATGTGAAACAATTTTTGCTAAAGGCTTAATACCAAGAAGCTTTGCTTTTTCAGCACTCATTAATACCAATGCGCTTGCGCCATCATTTATGCCAGATGCATTGCCAGCGGTGACGGTTCCATCTTTTTTAAACACAGTTCTTAACTTGCTTAATGCTTCAAACGTGGTGTTTGCCCTTGGAAATTCATCTTTGTTACAAACGATATCGCCTTTACGTGTTGAAATGGTATGTGGGACGATTTCCTGATCAAACTTATTTGCTTCGATTGCGGCTTGAGTGCGTTGTTGTGATTGTAAAGCGTATTTATCTTGTTCTTCGCGTGTTAATGAGTACTTTTCCGCTAAATTTTCAGCTGTAATCCCCATATGAATATCAGTAAAGGCATCGGTTAAACCATCAGAAAGGATCGTATCTATCGCTTGGCTATGCCCAAATGTCTTTCCGCTTCTGTGTTGATCCAATACATAAGCCGCGTTAGACATGCTTTCTGTTCCACCTACAACAATGACTTCGCATTCATTTGTTTGAATTGCCTGTACACCTAGCGTAATTGCTTTTAAACCGGAGCCACAAACTTTAGATACGGTATAAGCCGTGCTCTCTTGTGGGATTCCCGCTTTAATTTGTATTTGCCTTGCTATGTTTTGGCCATGCCCAGCAGCAAGCACGTTCCCTAGTATTACTTGTTCAACAAGTTCTGCTTGTATACCTGCCTTTTCAATCGCGCCTTTTACCGCTGTTACACCTAAGTCAACAGCGCTTACGCTAGCAAACATACCTGTGAATGACCCAATTGCGGTTCGCACGGCACTGACGATAACGACATCTTTCATATCAACCCCTTTATGCAACTACTGGATTAGTTTGTCATAAGGTAAATGTTATTAGAAATAAAAGTAAAAATATTTTTCCATTTGACGTTGGAGTTTAAATGGTAAATATTTTTCACTTTAGTGGTTTTTGATACTATTGTAGTTTTTTGAAAACTGCTATTTCTTTAGCGTAAATTTATGACGAAACGTTAAGTTTGTCACAGCTTGATATTTTCAAGCTACATTAATGACATTAAGTTTTTGTTTTAATTGAGTATATTTGTGTTTTATCAATGAGTTGATTATTTGAAGTTGATCATGAAATAGGTAGTCAATAATTTATTTTTTTAAATAGGTGATAAATAGCAAATTATTAATGAAAAAATATTTTCGTTTTGTTCTGTTTAGGGTATATTTGATTTGTATGGTAGCAAGTCATTACTCATTTGGATTTAAAGCTTGCACCTTAAATTACATTTAGTTTTTAAATTCATCCGGAGAGTCAAATGAGTAAAGTTCAATATGGTATCAGTCCTTTAACGTGGACCAACGATGACATGCCAGAATTAGGTGGTGATATTCCATTAGAGCAGTGTTTGAGTGAAATGGCAGAGGCTGGTTTTACTGGGACAGAACTAGGGACTAAATACCCTAGAGATCCTGAAACATTAGTTCCTTTACTTAAAGGACATGGATTAGTTTTAGCATCGGGTTGGTTCAGCGGTAACTTAATGACCTGTACCGCGGATGAAGAAATTGCCAACATGCAAGAGCATATCAAGCTATTGAAAGCAGCTGGTTGTAAGGCGATGGTGTATGGCGAAGTCAGCAATTCTGTTCATGGCGATATTGAGATTGCACTTTCTAAGCGCGTTATTTTAACGGCTGATGAGTGGGTTGAATACGGTAGAAAAATTACTATCGTTGCTGACCATTTATTGAATGAACACGGCATCAAACTTTCATTTCACCACCATGTTGGAACGATTTGTGAAACCGAAGCTGATGTTGATAAGTTGATGGAAGTTACTGGACCGTCGGTATTTTTAACATTAGATACAGGTCATATAACTTATGGTGGTGGTAATCCAGTGAATGTTATTGATCGCTGGGGAGACCGTATTGGGCACATGCATTTTAAAGATTTGCGTTTAGAGGTAATGGAAGCAGCGCGTAGTGCTGATAAATCATTTTTAAGTGCTGTTTTAGATGGTGTATTCACCGTACCTGGCACTGGTGATGTGAATTACGACGATGTATTTAGTGCACTAAAAGCACGTGACTACGAAGGTTGGTTGTTAGTAGAAGCGGAGCAAGATCCTGCTAAAGCAAACCCTCTAAAATTTGCCAAAACGGCGTATAAAAATATTTCAGGTTATGCAGAGAAATTTAATTTATAAACACAAGTACTTTAAGTCGTAAGAGCTTAAATTCTGTTTTTGCTCTTACGTTTACCTATTTTCTAACCTGATAGGAGCGCACAATGTTTAATGAAGAAAGTCATTTAGATCAACCTATTCGCTGGGCGATGGTCGGTGGTGGTCGTGGTAGCCAAATTGGTTACTCTCACCGAAATGCCGCACTGCGTGATGGTTTATTTAAACTTGTTGCCGGTGCATTTGATCTTGATGCTGAACGTGGTCGTGACTTTGCGATGAATTTAGGTATTGACGAAAGTCGCTCATATACAACTTATAAAGAGATGTTTGCAAAAGAGCAGAAACGAGAAGATGGCATTCAAGCTGTTTCTATTGCAACCCCTAACAGTACTCATTTTGAAATTTGTAAAGCCGCACTAGAAGCGAAGCTGCATGTTATTTGTGAAAAACCGCTCACTTTTACAACGGAAGAAGCATACCAGTTAAAAGCATTAGCGATTCAAAATAATCGCCTGATTGGTGTGATGTATGGTTATACCGGTTTTCCGATGATCCACCAAGCTCGTGAAATGGTTCGCCGTGGTGACCTTGGTGATATTCGTGTTGTAAATGCTCAGTTTGCTCATGGTTTTCACAATGAAGAATATGAAAAAAATGATCCTGGCCTGAAATGGCGAGTAACACCGGAAGCTTCAGGTCCGACATATGTGATTGGTGATGTGGGTACCCATGTTTATTACCTTTGTGAAATGATCACCGAATTGGAAGTGGAAAGCTTATGTTGTATGCGACAAAGCTTTATAGAGTCTCGCGCTCCTTTAGAAGATAACGCGCATATCATGGTGAAATTTAAAGGTGGTGCAGTGGGGGCGTTTTGGACGTCGGCTGTTAACGCGGGTTCGATGCATCAGCAAAAAATTCGAGTGGTAGGCTCTAAAGCATCGATCGAATGGTGGGATGAGTTTCCAAATCAATTACGGTATGAAGTGCAAGGTGAAGCTCCTCGTATATTAGAGCGCGGTATGGGGTATTTGTACCAAGACGATTCAGGTGTGTCATGTAACCGAGTAGGTGGTGGACATTCTGAAGGCTATTTTGAGTCTTGGGCTAATTTATATGCTCGATTTGCTTACGCATTTGATGCCGTAAATCAAGGGAAAACAGCTGAGTTAGAAGAAATGTGGTTTCCAGATGTTGATGCGGGCATTGAAGGGACTCGATTATGTGAAAAGTGCGTTGAATCAGCTGATAATGGCTCTATATGGGTTAATTACAAAGATTAAGGAATAGAGGATGACACAGGTCAGTTTTAAGCAAGATAGAGAATTAGATGCCATTGTTTTAGGTCGGGCTGGTGTTGACTTATATGCACGCGAAGCCAATACCGATTTTGCCGATATTACTGGCTTTGATAAATATGTCGGTGGATCGGCGGCTAATATCGCGGTTGCTATTAATCGCTTGGGTGCAAAAGTCGGTTTTATTAGTTGTGTGGCTGATGATGCATTTGGTCGTTATGTTCAAGGGTATTTGGAACAGCAAGGTATAAACCTAGATGGAATGATGGTTGATAGTTCGGGATCTCGCACTTCTGTTGCTTTCACAGAAATGAAACCTACAGATTGTGATGTATTGATTTACCGAAATAATGCATCTGATTTGATGTTAAAAACGGAACAAATTAACGCTAACTATATTGCAAAGAGCAAAACGTTGATTGTCACTGGTACCGCATTATCAGCGAGTCCAAGTAGAGAGGCGGCTTTATTAGCCATGCAATATGCACGCAGCGTTGGCACTGTAGTTGTGTTGGATGTGGATTATCGTCCTAAAACATGGCGTACGGATGTTGATGCATCTATTTATTATGGCATCGCCTCTAACCTTTCTGACATTGTTATCGGTAATCGTGAAGAATTCGACATGATGGAAACAGTCGATGCACCGGGTAACGAAAATGATAATGAAACGGCACAGCGTTTCTTAAAAGGCAACACTCAAATAGTGATCATCAAAGCGGGAGAATTAGGATCTCGCGTGTATTGTAAAAATGGACATCAGTTTGAGCAGGGTATTTACCGTGTCGAAGCTAAAAAACCATTTGGTTCTGGCGACTCTTTTGCTGGCGCACTGATCTGGACATTGACAAATGGTGGTTCATTGGAACAAGGCGTAAGTAACGGCTCTGCAGCGGCGGCAATCAATGTTAGTGGTACAAGTTGTACTGAAGCGATGCCAACGAAAGAAGCGCTAGAAAGTTTTATTGCAAAATTTGAACAAGCAGCCCGTTAATACTTCAGATTAACGAGACTTATTCGCACTATAAATAGATAGGATATAACTATGGGAAAGCACATTGAACCATTTGATAATAAGAACCAACCAATCATTGACGTAAATGATGATACAACACCATTATGTTATTTTAATCCAGTGAAATTAAAGCAAGGTGAAACGTTTAGCCACCAAGTAGACGGATATGAAAGTGTTATTGTCTTAGCGGGTGGAACTTGCACTATCGTGGTTGATGGCCAGACTTTTCCTGGAATTGGTAAGCGTGCAAGTATTTGGGACGGTGATCCTGAGTCAGTTTATGTCCCTGTGGGCATGACGGCAGAAATTACATGCGACAGTGAACAAGCAGATTTGATGATTGCTGGTGGTCTGTATGACGAAGTACTCGAACCATTTGCGATAACAACCGCTGATAAAATTCAATATGGCTCTGACGACACGAAAACACATCGTAAAATTAAACACATATTAGGCCAATCTAATGCCGATAGTCGTGGTCGCTTATTAGTGAGCGAGTTATTTACTGTTGGTGCTGGTGGCTGGTCTGGTTTCCCTGCACATAAACATGATTGCGATCGTGGTGAATTAGAAACAAATTACCAAGAAGTGTATCAATTCCAATTTAATCCAGGACAAGGTTTTGGTGCTCAGTTCTTATATGAGCATGAAGATGACTGTGGACCTGTTTACCATGTTAAATCGGGTAGTGTTATTTCAATTGATAAAGGCTACCACCCAAGTGTCGCTGCCCCTGGTTATGAAATGTATTACTTCACGATTATTGTGGGGAAAACATCTAAGTCTTTAGTGCAGCATTTTGACCCACACCATGAGTATCAAGTACATACGATACCTGGAATCAAAGACATGATTAACAAATTTAAATAAAAGGAATTTTTTATGCTTGTTAATTTAAATGAAGTATTACCAATGGCTGCCGCAAGTGATTATGCAGTGCCCTGTTTTAATGTGTTTGGTTATGAAGATGCAAGGGCCGTTGTTGATGCCGCTGAAGAAGTAGGAAAACCCGTTATTCTAGCCTGCAATAAGGATGTAATTGATTTTTATGGCCCTGTCGTTGCAGCTACGATGTTTAGTGAACTAGCAAAAAGTAGCACGCAAAAAGTTGTCTTGCATTTGGATCACACTTACGAAGAGCATATCGTTTATCAAGCGATTAAAGCGGGTTTTAGTTCAGTGATGTTTGATGGTTCTCAGCTCCCATTAGCCGATAATATTGCCAGAACTAAAAAAGTTGCTGAGGTTGCTCATGCTTGTGGCGTGAGTGTTGAAGGTGAAATCGGTTCTGTACCATATCAAGAAGGGCGTGATCATATTAAAACCATCGACACAAGTCCCAATGAAGCAAAACAATATGCTGAAGAAAGCGATTTAGATTGCATTGCTTTATCTGTGGGCAATGTACATCGTTTAACTGAGCCAACCAGCATTATTAATTTTGATCTATTACAGAGTATAGAAGCCGTTGTTTCTAAACCGCTTGTCATACATGGAACTAGTGGAATTAAAGAAGAAGATATTTTAAAGCTTAAGAAAACACGAGTTTCTAAATTTAATATCGGCACAAGCTTACGCCAAGCGTTAGGGCATAATTTACGTGATTATATGAATGCAGAAGTTGAAAAATTTGATCGTTTATATTTCATGAAAAAAGCCATGCCTCATGTCAAAGAGGATGCGATTAGGTGGTTTAAATTATTGTCCTAATTCCTATATTTCGATATTCTTTGGCAGTAGCACCTAAGTATTCACTTAGGTGTTTTTTTTAAGAGTGAAGATGATGCAGAATGATATTGAAGTACCAACAACGTTAGATAGATTTAAAGATATACTTGCTGAACGTTATGACAAATTAAGTAATCGCCTTAAACAGGTTGCTGATTTTATCACTGAAGAGCCTATGATTGTCGCTTTCGAAACGATGTCTGTCATTTCTGATAAAGCTGGGGTTCCAATATCAACCCTGAGTCGTTTTGCAAATACTTTTGGCTTTGATGGTTTTAGTAAAATGCAGGTTTTGTTCAGCGATCAGTATTTTCATAAACCTCGTGATTATAAAGCGCGCATTAAGCGAGCAAAAGAAGAAGGGCCATTGCAAGTTGATACTGTAAAAGGCATTTTCGAAAGCTTAGGTGATTCTAATATTAAAGCGATGGAAGATTTACTTGTTGGTATTTCACCTTCTAAATTGGAAGAAGCGATAACATTACTCTCACAAGCGGATACTATTTTTGTACAAGGAGTACGACGTGCTTACCCAATTGCGAGTTACCTTTGGTACATGCTGCTTAAGGGCGGCTCAAATGTCGAATTAGTTGATAGTGTTGGTGGAATGCGATCCCCGATACTTAAACAGATTAAAAAAGGTGATGTATTGTTAATCACAACGTTTAAACCTCACGCACAAGAATCTATCCACGCGATCGAGCGAGCGCATAAAGTTGGCGCGAAAATTGTTGCTATTACTGATAATCAAATGAGTGAACACGGACGTAAAGCTGATCTATCTTTTGAAATTATAGAAAACGATGTGATAGAGTTTCGCTCTTTAACGAGCGCAATGTTTGTCGCTCAAACATTAGCTGTAGGCTTAATGTTGTAACTTAGCAGGGGTAGCCTACTCCTGCTTCTCGCTCTCTGTTCCCCAAATCACCTATCCATTTTTGACCTGATCCCGTATACCGTTTTATCAATCACATTTGATTTATTTTGTTCATTTATACAATTTACCATCATAGATGAAAAATATTTTTTAATTTTTTCTTTATGAATCTGCCTATCTGTTTGAAGCATGGTTATCTAGTAGGTTTTATTTATACTATTTAAAATTAATGCTCAAATGCCATTAATTCATTGAAAAGTATAAGTAAATATATTTTCACGCATATCAGTAACTTAGGGTTCCTTTGATGTGAGATTTTATTTCTTTGAACTAGATAGCATTTCTGTGTAAAAAAACTACTATTAGATATCTTTAATAAATATCATTGAATTAAATATGAAATTTATTTTCTATTTTCGTGTTTATGATTTTTTATCATTATGTTTAATGTGACCTGTTAGTTGCATGTCATGACTTTGGAGTAAATGTATGAGTACTTTTCGACTAACCACTGGACAAGCTTTAGTTAAGTTTTTAAATCAACAGTATGTCGAAGTTGATGGGCAAGAAGAAAAGTTCGTGCATGGTGTCTTTACTATTTTTGGTCATGGTAATGTCTTAGGTTTAGGGCAAGCATTAGAGCAAGACTCAGGCGATTTGATTGTGCATCAAGGTTGTAATGAACAAGGAATGGCACAAATTGCTGTGGGTTTTGCTAAGCAGCAGAAGCGAAAAAAAATCTATGCTGTGAGTGCATCGGTTGGGCCCGGCTGTGCCAATATGATCACGGCTGCAGCGACAGCATCAGCAAACCGTATACCGGTTTTATTACTACCCAGCGATGTTTACGCGTCTAGACAGCCTGATCCTGTTATCCAACAAATTGAACAGTTTCATGATTATTCAATAACAACAAATGATGCTTTCCGTCCAGTCTCTAAATTCTTTGATCGTGTCATGCGCCCTGAGCAATTGATGACGGCAATGATAAATGCAATGCGTGTATTAACTGACCCGGCAGATACGGGAGCCGTAACTATTTCGTTACCGCAAGATGTACAGGGTGAATCTTATGATTTCCCAGAGCATTTCTTCCAAAAACGTGTCCACCGAATCGAACGACGCCCAGCATCTACTGCGATGATCGCTGATGCTGTCGCTGCAATTAAAGATAAGAAAAAACCTTTACTGATTTGTGGTGGTGGTGTTCGTTATTCCGAAGCTCATGATACGTTTAAAGCGTTTGCAGAGAAGTTTAATATTCCATTTGGAGAAACGCAGGCAGGTAAAAGCGCTGTACCTTTTGACCATGAATTAAATTGTGGTGGTATTGGTTCTACGGGTACGTACTCCGCAAATATATTAGCAAAAGAAGCCGATGTGATTATTGGTGTGGGAACACGAATGACGGACTTTACTACCGCATCTAAATCTCAATACCAAAATAAAGAGGTAACCTTCGTTAATATCAATGTTGCAAGCCATGACGCGTATAAATTAGATGGTATTCGTGTCGTCGCGGATGCTAAATCGGCATTGGAAGTGTTGTCCGATGCTTTAGAAAAAGAAAATTATCGTTCTGAATACACTGATCAAATCACTACGGCCCGCAAAACTTGGGCTGAAGAATTAAATCGTCTTGATAATGTGAAATATGAAGATAATAAGTTTGAACCTGAAGTTGCAGGGCATCTTGATAATTCAATCTTGGATGAATATGCGGACGTTTTAAAATCGAAACTATTACAAACTCGCGTACTGGGCATTTTAAACAAAGAATTCAGTGATGATGCGATTGTTGTCGGGGCTGCGGGATCGTTGCCGGCGGATTTACAACGAGTATGGCGCCCTAAACAAAAGGATACTTACCATGTTGAGTTTGGTTATTCTTGTATGGGCTATGAAATAGCGGCTGCAATTGGCGCTAAAATCTCTTGTCCTGAACAACCCGTTTATGCGCTGCTGGGGGATGGTTCATACATGATGCTTCATTCTGAATTACAAACTGCGATTCAGGAAGGCATTAAGATCGATATTGTGTTAATGGATAATATGAGTTTTGGTTGTATTAATAACTTACAAATGGATAACGGAATGGGCAGCTTTGGTACTGAAAACCGATTTCGTGACGCTAAAACAGGCAAGTTAACAGGGAAATCTGTTCCCGTTGATTTTGCTAAAAACGCAGAAAGTTATGGTTGCGTCACTTATACAGTACGTAACGATGAGGAATTAATTGCTGCCATTGCTGATGCTAAGAAACAAACGGTGTCTACGTTAATTGACGTTAAAGTATTACCTAAAACCATGACTCATGGCTATGAGTCATGGTGGCGTTGTGGAATCGCAGAGGTTGCTGATAAAGCTCAGATTGAAGAAGCCGCTGTTCGAATGTCTAAAATGGCTAAAAGTGTTCGTCAATATTAATAAAAAGACCTGAAGAACCCTCACTTAAAACCTTACTTTATTAAGTAAGGTTTTTTTGTGGTTATTTTTAATATGTTTCTTAAATATACTTTGAATCGCCTATCACATCAGCTTGGGAAAATACGGTAACGCTATTGCTTTACGGCCAGTGAAACCGCGAGTGATTGTACTAAACATAATGATGCTGATTGAGATCTGAAAGCATCCACTTTCCCTTCATTTACAATGAAACAAACATCGCTCAATGCGGCTAGGGGAGTAGCTTGGCTGTCGGTGATCATGATTTGTTTCGCACCTGCTTTATGAGCCATTTCAGAAAGCGATTGTGTTTCTTGCGCATAGGGGCTAAAGCTAATAGAGATCACAACATCATTTGTGCCGACCATAGAAAGCTGCTCATTAAACATTCCTCCTAAGCCGTCAATTAGAAAGGCTCGACGTTCTACATGACGCAAAGCATAGGTTAAATAAGTCGCGATATTAAAGGAACGTCGTAAGCCAATGATGTAAATATTGTCGGCTTTGCTTAAAATATCGACCGCTAACTCTAAGCTTTCTTCTGGTGTTTGTGTGGCAAGTTGCTGCATCGCTTCAGAATTTACACGAGCGAATTCTTGTAAAATAGGTAATGGCTTTTCAGGTGATTTTGGTGTCGTCTGTGTTTCTTTATATAAACGAGCCCGATCGGTATAACTTGCTGTTTCTTCTATTAAGTCTTGTCTAGAAAGCTGCTTAATTTCATTAAACCCTGAAAACCCAAAAGCTTTTGAAAAGCGGATTAAAGTCGAGGGTGGTACATTGGCTTGAGTGGCAATAGTGGCAATGGTATCAAAAGCTAAACTTTGATTATTTTCCAGTATATATGTCGCGACCTGTTGTAAGCGTTTACTTAAGCTTGAATATTGCGAGCGAATTTGTGTTTGTAATTGACCAATATTCTTTGCCACCGGCATCGTATCTTCCTTTCATGAACTATTTATTTCATTTTAACATAGTAATGAAATATATCATTCATCAGCAATCTCACGATTTTGTTGTTAGAACGACCTTATAGCGTTTTAGCAAGATCACATTTTCAATTTAAATTGAAATAAAAATTTCATTTTAAATTGAATTTGAAATTTTTATTTCATATCATATGGACACTTACATTAGCGCATATTCAAACGGTAAAAAACTACATTTTGGAGCAGAGATATAATGCAACAATCAGATCAAAATAAATCTTTAGATCTCATCTGTATGGGGCGAGTTGCAGTTGATTTTTATGGTCAGCAGATTGGGTCACGACTTGAAGATATGTCTTCTTTTTCAAAATATTTAGGTGGTTCATCGGGAAATGTTGCTTATGGAACAGCGCAGCAAGGGTTGAAGTCATCAATGTTAGCGCGTGTTGGTGACGAGCATATGGGACGCTTCTTACAGGAAGAGTTAGAGCGTGTTGGCGTCGACACTCGTTATTTAATTAAAGATAAAGATCGATTAACGGCACTGGTAATCTTAGGTATAAAAGATGAGGATACTTTCCCTCTTATTTTTTATCGCGATAACTGTGCTGATATGGCGATTACTGCTGAAGATGTATCCGAAGAATATATTGCATCAGCACGTTGTTTGGCGGTCACAGGTACGCATCTTTCAAACCCACAAACACGTGAAGCAGTGCTTACCGCTTTAAAATATGCAAAACGTAATGGTGTTAAAACAGCGTTAGATATTGATTATCGTCCTATCTTGTGGGGATTAACCACACTAGGGGATGGTGAAACTCGATTTATCGCGTCTGACTCTGTGACACAGCAGCTACAAGAGGTTTTACACCTGTTTGACCTTATTGTTGGTACTGAAGAAGAGTTTCATATTTCTGGTGGTTCGACGAATACCATTGAAGCATTAAAAAATGTTCGTCGCGTTAGCCAGGCTGAATTAGTGTGTAAACGAGGCCCATTAGGTTGCTCTGTATTCACGAAAGGTATCCCAAATACGCTAGATGAAGGGATTACCGTTCAGGGTGTGCAGGTGGACGTATTAAATGTGTTAGGGGCGGGGGATGCCTTTATGTCTGGCTTATTACGCGGTTATTTAACGAGTGAAGGTTGGGAAAAATCCTGTGCTTACGCTAATGCCTGTGGTGCTTTGGTCGTTTCTCGCCATGGTTGTGCGCCAGCAATGCCTTCAAAAGAAGAACTCGATAATTATTTAAGCCGTGCGGATCACGTCGTTCGCCCTGACTTAGATCCTGAACTGAACCATTTGCACCGGGTCACGACACGTAAAGTAGAGTGGCCAGAATTGTGTGTTTTAGCGTTTGATCATCGCAGTCAGTTCGTCGATATGGCAGAAGGGTGTGGTGCGGATTTAGCTCAAATTCCAAAGTTAAAAGATCTTATTTTTAAAGCGAACCAAGAAGTTGCACAAGAACATGACTTGGTCGGGAAATCAGGCATTTTATGTGACAGCCGGTTTGGACAGTCCGTATTAAATGATGCGACTGGCAGTGCTTGTTGGATCGCTCGCCCAATAGAGCTACCGGGATCGCGTCCATTGCAATTAGAACATGGCAATATTGGCTCTCAACTCATAACTTGGCCGATAGAGCATGTCGTGAAGTGTTTGGTGTTTTGCCATCCAGAAGATGATCTAGACATGCAGACTAAACAGGATAAAACCATAAAAGAGGTGTATGAAGCCTGTTGTTTGTCAGGGCATGAATTATTACTGGAAGTTATCTTACCGAAAGAGTCAGTTCATAATGATGAACATTATGTTCAATTGTTAGCCCGTTTTTATACATTAGGTATTAAACCCGATTGGTGGAAGTTACCACCGTTAAATGACATTTCATGGGCACAAATTAGTGCATTAATTGAAGCTAATGACAAGCATTGTCGTGGCATTGTATTGCTAGGGTTAGATGCTCCAGTAGATGAATTAAAGGCCGGTTTTAAAGCTGCTTCAACGTGTGAATGGGTGAAAGGGTTTGCTGTTGGCAGAACAATATTTTCACAACCAAGTAAAGCCTGGCTAGCTCATGAAATTGATGACCAGACCTTAGTTGACCAAATTAAACAGAACTATTTGAGCATCATTCAATCTTGGGTAGCGCGAAAATAAATCCAGATTATTGATAACGGTATAAGTCACTAATTGTATAAAAATGATTTTTAAAGGAATAACACATGGAAACCATCCAAAATTTTATTAACGGTGAAATCACCGCAAGTAATAGTCAACGTTTTTCACCTGTTTTTAACCCTGCCACAGGACAGCAAACGCGCCAAGTAGTATTGAGTGATGAAGCTGAAGCCACTGCCGCTATTTCAGCAGCGCAAGCCGCTTTTCCATCTTGGTCAAAGTCGTCACCATTAAAACGGGCACGTATTATGTTTGCTTTTAAAGCTTTGTTAGAAGCCAATAAAGATGCACTAGCTCGTTTGATTTCTAACGAACATGGTAAAGTTTATTCCGATGCAATAGGTGAAATTACACGTGGATTAGAAGTTGTAGAATACGCTTGTGGCATTCCTCATTTACAAAAAGGTGAGCATTCAGCTAACGTTGGCTCTGGGGTTGATAGCCATTCGTTAATGCAACCTCTGGGCGTGTGTGTTGGAATCACGCCATTTAATTTTCCTGCGATGGTACCAATGTGGATGTTCCCCATTGCACTAGCGACGGGCAATACCTTTGTCTTAAAACCCTCAGAAAAAGATCCTTCTTTAGCGCTACAATTAGCCGATTTACTAAAGCAAGCTGGGTTGCCTGATGGGGTTTTCAACGTTGTAAATGGTGATAAGCAAGCTGTAGATGTGTTACTGACAGACACTCGTGTTCAAGCGGTGAGTTTTGTGGGTTCTACACCTATTGCTGAATATATTTATACGACAGCTTCTGCTCATGGCAAACGTTGCCAAGCATTAGGAGGGGCTAAAAACCATTGTTTATTAATGCCTGATGCTGATATCGAAATGGCTGCAAATGCAATTATAGGTGCCGCATATGGTTCGGCTGGTGAGCGTTGCATGGCTTTATCAGTTGTCGTAGCCGTCGGAGATGAAACGGCCGACAAACTTATCGATAAACTCCAAACTCAAATCAAAACAATGAACATAGGCGCTGGAGTTGTCGATGGTCCTGAAAATGATATGGGCCCAGTCGTAACAGCACAACATAAAGCTAAAATATGTGAGTTTATTGATTCAGGTGTAACACAGGGAGCGACGTTATTAGTTGATGGAAGATCAGTATCGGTTAAAGGTTATGAACAGGGGTATTTTGTAGGGCCAACTCTATTTGACCATGTGTCTCCAGAAATGAATATTTATAAAGAAGAGATATTTGGTCCAGTTTTATCTGTGGTAAGAGTTCCAAATTATGATCAGGGTTTAACATTAATTAACCGCTGTGAATATGGTAATGGTACCGCTATTTTCACTCGCGATGGCGAAACTGCACGTGAATTTAGTGAAAATGTCCTCGCGGGCATGGTTGGGATTAATGTACCGATTCCAGTGCCGATGGCATTTCATAGTTTCGGTGGTTGGAAAAGATCCGTATTTGGCCCACTAAATGTACATGGTAGTGATGGTGTGCGCTTTTATACTCGTATGAAAACCGTAACAAGCCGTTGGCCTACAAGTGTTCGTTTAGAAGATCACGACAGCACATTTATTATGCCGACTATGTAATAACCTTTGATCTTGTTTAAATAAATTAGCTATTTAAACAAATTAGGTTTATGGAAAATATTAAGCAGATTGTAAAAAATCTGCTTTTAACTTTTCGACAGGGAAGTTTAGGATGATAGTGTCTGAGCCTTGATTCTATATAACCGTTATCCCAGTTGTTTTTATTTATGGTATTGGTAAAGGTGGATTAGGTGGCGTGTTATTAGCCGTTATTTCCCAAACGGGTTTTAAGCGAGTGATTGATAGTTTATCGCTATTGTTTTAAAAAGGTATTCAGTTAAACAGTCGCTAACGTGAATACCTTTATTGAATTAGATTAAAAGACCATTTCAGGGACATGAGAAGGTATTACCAAATCCCCTTCGGTTAGCTTTTGAATCTCCTCTACTGACACATCTGGCGCACGTTCAACTAAATGGAATTTTCCATCTCTGATCTCTATAAATGCTAAATCGGTTAACACTTTCTTAATGCAACCTTTACCGGTTAACGGTAAAGAGCAGTTACTTAATAACTTTGATTGCCCATGCTTAGAAGCGTGAGTCATGGTCACAATAATATTTTCTGCGCCAGCAACCAAGTCCATTGCACCACCCATTCCTTTTATTAACTTGCCAGGAATCATATAAGAAGCAATGTTGCCGTTAACATCTACTTCAAAAGCCCCTAAAACAGTCAGGTCAACATGTCCTCCGCGGATCATCGCAAAAGACTCTGCAGAATCAAAGAAAGAAGCACCAGTGGCTGTAGTGACAGTTTGTTTACCCGCATTAATCAAGTCAGCATCAATTTCCTGTTCAGTCGGGAACTGCCCCATACCGAGCAAACCATTTTCTGATTGCAGCATGACTTGAACGTCTGCAGGTAAATAGTTAGCAACTAATGTAGGAATGCCGATGCCAAGATTAACGTAAAAACCATCTTCTATTTCTCGAGCAACACGTTGTGCCATTTGTTCGCGTGATAAAGTCATATTTCCCCCTATGATTTTGTTTGAACGGTACGTTGCTCAATACGTTTTTCAAATGAACCTAAAATTAAACGATTCACATAAATACCCGGAGTATGGATTTGGTCTGGGTCTAACTCACCAGGCTCCACTATTTCCTCTACTTCTACGACGGTAATTTTTCCCGCAGTTGCTGCCATCGGGTTAAAGTTACGTGCTGTTTTTCTAAAAATAAGGTTGCCGTAGCGATCTGCTTTCCATGCTTTGACAATTGCAAAATCACTTTTTATCGCATGCTCTAAAATATAGTTTTTTCCATCTATTTCACGCTCTTCTTTGCCATTGGCGACGAGAGTACCGTAACCTGTGGCAGTGAAAAATGCTGGAATACCCGCTCCGCCAGCACGCATTTTTTCAGCAAGAGTACCTTGAGGTGTTAATTCTACTTCGAGCTCACCTGCCATCATTTGACGTTCAAATTCTGCATTTTCACCAACATAAGAGGCAATGATCTTTTTGATTTGGCGATCAGGTAATAAAATACCTAAACCAAAGTCGTCAACACCACAATTGTTAGAAACAACCGTTAAACCTTTGGTTCCTTTGCGCTTTATCTCTGATATTAAATTTTCAGGAATACCGCATAAGCCAAAACCGCCGGAGATAATTGTCATGTTATCTTCAAGCCCCGACATTGCTTCTTCATAACTTGACACTACTTTGTCAAACCCTGCCATTGTGTGCTCCTATCGTTCATCAAGATTATTTATGTGTTAACTTTTTGTATTTAAAGACTAATTTTTGTTTTTTACTAAGTGCAATAAAAGCTATGTTACGTATTGGCGCTAATGAAAATGTATTACACGGTATTGATTACGATCAAATTAATACAACGTATTACCATATTTATGAAATATATTTTTCATTTTTGTGAGGTAGTTAGTGGGTTTATTTTATTTTTATATATTAAAAATGAAGTGTCTATTGGGGTTTTGAGTTTTATTTTTTATTAATCATGTGGTTATTGTCTTGTTTGTTGTTTTCTGTTTTTGATAAAAATTATCCGATTTTTATAGTGATATAAATTGATGTTGGTTTTTTAAAGTGATGATGGAGGAAAGTAAGAAAGAAAAACTTACATTGAAATGATATTTTGATGCAGTTCCTTCATCACTTGACATAAAAGTCGCTGGGCTGCCGAGTATCTCTCCTTACTGAAGCCTACTTTAACTCTCTTTTTTTAATTAATCATACAATAATGGCATTTTGGTTGTTTTAATGAAAAATATTTTTCTTTTTTGTTAAAGGAAGTTTTAACTTTTTGCTTTGGTGGATATTTATACGATTTACTTTCTGATTAATGGTATTTGGTGATTAATTGTAAGTTTTGTTTCATTTTAGGCGCTATTTATCGTTTTTTGATAAAAAAAGGTGATTAAACTAGACCTGCTTAACATTTATTTAACGAGTGACTTTTAAGCTGTAGCGGAACTTGATTTGAAAGATTAATATACATCCGTTCCTGATTGAAAATAATTTTTCATTTCTTGACCTAGTCATTATTTACAAAAAAAGTAGTTATGTTTGAAAGGAAAATAATCAATTCTAATAGCTAATTATTCAACATTTTCTTCTAACTATTAGAACCGTTGTTTTCAACCCCCCGATACTATTTAGGAGAGTTTTAATGAAAAAGTTTAAATTGTTAACAGCAGCGATATTCTCAGTGGCACTCGCAACGCCATTTGTTTCTATGTCAGCTGCTGCTGAGCGATATGTATTAGTGAGTCATGCTCCCGATTCTGATAGCTGGTGGAACACGGTAAAAAATGGTGTGGCATTAGCGGGTAAACAAATGGATGTGACCGTTGAATATCGTAACCCACCGACGGGTGATTTAGCTGATATGGCTCGAATCATTGAGCAAGCAACAGCTTCTAATCCTGATGGTATTATCACGACATTAGCAGATTACGATGTACTAAGTGGACCAATTCAAAGTGCAGTGGATCAAGGTATCAACGTTATCATCATGAATTCAGGCACACCTGAACAAGCTCGAGACTTGGGTGCTCTTATGTTTGTTGGGCAACCAGAATTTGACGCCGGTTATGCCGCGGGCCAACGAGCGAAGAAAGATGGTGTTAATTCATTTGTTTGCGTAAATCATGCTATTTCAAATGCAGTAGTTGCAGAGCGTTGTCGTGGTTTTGCTGAAGGTTTAGGTGTCGAGCTAGGCAACTCTATGCTTGATAGTGGACAAGATCCTGCGGAAATTAAAAACCGTGTACTTGCTTACTTAAGTGCAAACCCTAAAACAGAAGCAATTTTAACATTAGGTCCTACATCGGCAGATCCTACATTATTGGCTTTGCAAGAAAATGGGCTAGCGGGTGATATTTACTTCGGTACATTTGACCTTGGTGAGAATATCGTTAAAGGCATCAAATCTGGCATTATCCAATGGGGTATCGATCAACAACCCTTCCTACAAGCGTATTTACCGGTAGTCATTCTAACCAACTACGATCGCTTTGGTGTTTTACCAGGAAATAACATTAACTCAGGCCCTGGCTTTGTAACAAAAGATGCACTGACGTTAGTTGAAAAATATGCAGGCGAATACCGTTAAATAGCCATTTATTATGTATATCCAATGGCCGTACTATTTGTGCGGCCTTTAACCTCAAACTGTGTTCCTATTGTTAAGATTTAGAGGTCTAATATGACTGAACCAACATCAGCCCAACCGGCTAACTCCGAGAAACCGGATGAACGAATTAAAACAAGATCGAGTTTTCGACAAGCCTTAATTAGACCTGAATTAGGTGGTATTTGCGGAACAATCTTAGTTTTTACTTTCTTTTTATTAACAGCTCGTGACTCAGGCATGTTTTCAGCCTCTGGTGTTATAAACTGGTCTATCGTATCGTCACAATTTATTATTATCGCTGTGGGTGCTTGCTTATTGATGATAGCCGGTGAGTTTGATTTGTCAGTTGGCTCTATGATTGGGTTTAGTGGTATGTCAATTGCTCTACTTTCGGTGGTATTTGGTCTACCGATGTGGGTGGCTATTATTACTACATTCATTTTATGTATGGCAATCGGAGCATTAAGTGGTTGGTTGGTTATAAAAACGGGTCTACCAAGTTTTATCGTAACCTTAGCGTTCTTATTTATTCTTCGCGGCTTAACCATTTTTGCTGCGATATCAACGACAAACAAAACAATTGTTGGTGGTATTAAAGATGCTGCAGAAGGCGATTGGCTTGCCCCTCTCTTTGGTGGAAAAATTTTTACGGGTTTATTTCAGTGGCTAGGTGATAACGGCTGGATTGAAACTTTTGAACGTGGTTTGAAAAAAGGTCAACCGGTTGTTGAAGGTATCCCAATGCTGATGGTTTGGGCTGTTGTCCTGCTTGTTTTCTCTCATTGGTTATTAACTAAAACAAAATTTGGTAACTGGATTTTTGCTTCTGGTGGTAATTCTCTAGCTGCTACTTATGTAGGTGTTCCGGTTAACCGCGTTAAGATTCTAATGTTCATGTTCACGGCTTTCTGTGCTTGTGTCTTTGCAACATCACAGGTCATTGAGTTTGGCTCTGCCGGCGCTGATCGTGGTTTATTAAAAGAGTTTGAAGCGATTATCTCAGTGGTTATTGGAGGCGCACTACTCACTGGTGGCTATGGTTCAGTTATTGGTGCAGCATTAGGTGCAGTTATCTTTGGTGTTGTACAGCAAGGTCTATTCTTTGCTGGTGTTGAGAGCTCACTCTTTAGGGTATTCCTCGGTGCAATTCTATTATTTGCTGTAATTTTAAATACCTATATACGTCGCATGATCACAGGGGAGAAATAACATGAGCGAACCTATTATCGAAATGAAGAAGATACAGAAGCATTTTGGTTCTGTTATCGCTCTCTCTGGTGTGTCTTTAAAGGTAATGCCGGGTAAATGTTTATGCTTATTAGGTGATAATGGTGCTGGTAAATCAACATTTATCAAAACCATGGCAGGTGTACATAAACCGTCAGATGGTCAAATTTTCTTTGAAGGTCAGCCGATGAATTTTGAGAGTCCTCGTGATGCAATTACGGCAGGTATCGCAACGGTTTATCAAGACTTAGCGATGATTCCACTGATGTCAGTTGCACGTAACTTTTTTATGGGTAATGAACCAACTAAGAAAATTGCAGGTATTAGTTTTTTTGATCATAAGCTAGCAAACGAAGTTACCATGAAGGAGATGGAAAAGATGGGAATTCATCTCCGTTCAGCTGATCAAGCAATTGGTACTTTATCGGGTGGTGAGCGTCAAACAGTTGCGATTGCAAGAGCAGTATATTTTGGTGCGAAGGTGTTAATCCTTGATGAGCCAACTTCTGCACTGGGGGTTCGCCAAACCGCTAATGTATTAGCCACAATCGATAAAGTACGTAAGCGCGGTATTGCTGTGGTATTTATTACGCATAACGTGCGACACGCGATGGCGGTGGGTGATAGCTTCACGGTGTTAAACCGCGGTAAAACATTAGGCACTGCTGAAAGAGGTGATATCACATCTGAAGAGCTACAAGATCTAATGGCGGGTGGCGCAACATTAGCCACTATCGAAGGTTCTCTTTCCGGAACAATTTAGTAGGTAACACTCATTAAACAATAATGATATCAATTGAACGGTAATCTGCAGACGAGAAGTTTAAATTTAATTGTAGGTTATCGTTATCCTGTCCAATTTTTCAGACACGTAGTTTTACTCTCTTATCGTTTTATATCATGTTTTAATGGTATAGAAGAGTTGCTGGTAACTAGATATATCATTGCAAGTTATGAAGTGCATCATTAGCAGTATAAAAATATGGTTAGATTGGTTTCTCTATCCCTATAATTTATCGACAGATTCTGAAGTCAGGTGGTAATTAGTACTCCATTACTATTAATTTAATACGAACGTATATATGGAAAATAATGAAAAGCCAAGTAATTGTTTACTTGGCTTTTTTAATTCAATAGTTAAAAAACGGCTTTCTAGTTCATGCCGTATTATCAAATTACCCATTTAATGTGGTCTAGTCTCGTCTTGTTATCTTTCCTTAATTTATTTATTAACAATGATTTACATCTAAATTTGTCTCATCTTGTCTTGAGGTGACTTACTAGGTATATTGTACTTTGTGGGGGTTGTTGTGGGGGTTGTTTTTCTTGGGTTATGAAAAATTAATCTAGGTAATTACTCAGGACACTTAGCCACTTAGGGTAAATCTATATGTATCAATGATTGTGACAGTCCTAAGTATAAAAATACTTCGGACAAAACTTCGGACAGAGTAACAATGGCTATCACAGACTCAAGACTCAAATCCTTGTTAGGAAAAAAGCACGATAACAGACCAATAAAACTAGCTGATAGAGATGGGCTGAACGTCTATCACTACAAAAGTGGAAAGTTGTCTTTTTTGTTTCGTTATCGTTATTCCAGTAAAGCTCAAGAAATTACCTTGGGGAATTATCCTGAAACCACTTTACTTGAAGCGAGGCGACAGGCGGCAGAATGTAAGAAATATCTTGCTAATGGTTATGATCCGAAACTTGAACGCCAGTTGCAGCGAGAACAGATTTTAAAGGCGGTCACGGTTAAAGATGCCCTAGAATACTGGCTTGATAATTACGCAGCGAAAAACCGAGCCAATCACGAGAAACACCGTTCTCAATTTAAAAAGCATGTATATCCGTTTATTGGTCATTTACCGTTAGAAGATTGTGAGACGCGGCACTGGGTGCAGGTTTTTGATGATGTTACCAACGGGACTCACTACCGAGCAGCACCTAAAGCAAGTGGCTATATTTTACAGAATGCCAAGCAAGCATTGAAGTTTTGCCGTAATCGCCAGTATGCGCATTCAATAGCACTGGAAAGTTTAGACATTGTCGATATAGGCGAACGTCAAAACGAGAAAGACCGCGTTTTATCGTGGGCAGAATTAATAAGTGTTTGGCAATGGTCGCATGATATTAAAAGTAACCGGTATTACAGAAATCTTACGTTGCTGCTGGTGGTGTTTGGTTGTCGTACTCAGGAATTGAGGCTATCAAAGCTTAATGAGTGGGATCTTGATGAAATGGTGTGGACTGTTCCTAAATCAAATAGCAAAACCGGATCTGAAATTAAGCGACCAATCCCCGAGCAGATGAAAACCTATATTCAATCGGTGGTTGCTCAAGCTAATTCAGAATACCTATTAGGATCTTTCAAAAGACCAGAAACGGTGTCGAGTTTTGGTGGATCACTATGGAAAAAACTTGGACATAAAGAAGCATGGACGTTTCATGATCTGAGGCGCACGTTTGCCACTATTTTAAATGATATCCAAGTGGAACCTTATGTCGTCGAACAACTACTAGGCCATTCTCTAGGCGGCGTTATGAAAATCTATAACCGTTCACAACATATAGAAAAGAAAAAGGCAGCTCTTGATTTATGGGTTGCAAAACTAAACGACACGGTAGCAGGTTCTAACGTGAGGGCGATCAAGTGAGTGATGAACTATTCGAGATAGGTGATACTGTCCGATTGATTGAATTTATGGATGATAATTGGCATAAGCCAGAGGTTTATCTCAGTAGCAAATATCTGGTTATGAGAGCTGAGCTACTTGGATCATGGCGGGCGTTCAATAATGGTGACGCCGACCGACGACAACAATTACTTGTAAAAGAGATATATCGTTATTTATTAAAAGCAGTGATTAATGGGGATATGGGGAAAAAGGGTATGGATGCTGACGTTCGAAATATACGTATAGAAACCATGATTAAAGATCGAGATATGAGTATTAATGCTGCGACTAAGTATATTGCAGAGATGGACGGACTGCGATTTGATTCTGTAAGTAGAGTATATAAGTCATGGAATGCGAAGAGCGAAGCCAGTAAAGAAAAAGATCGAAAACGGTTCATGGAAAACTATAAGAATACATTCTTTAAAGAGTTAAGGGCTGAAAACCTTGAATTGTGAATAGCCCAAAACGAAGAGGGGGGTGATAAAAAGAAGAAATATCATTCTGCACAGCGATAACTATAAGGAATATATTATTCACACTGAAACAATATAAGGAGTATTCAGTATGAATGAAACGTTAAGTAATCAATCAAACTACCTGCAACAAACTATCACTCGCTTGCTTACTTATAGTGATGTGTGTGAGATAACCAATCGATCTCGAAAGACGTTATGGGCGAAAGTAAAAGCTGGGACATTTCCACAACCTGTTAAACAAGGTAATCGTACCGTTGGATGGAAACCTTGCGATATTCAATCTTGGATTGATAACAATATTGGAGGTTCTGCTAATGCCTAAAGCTCTACCACCTAAGTTAGAAGTCTTATTGAAACGTATTCAAGCACAGGTACGCTTTTTAGAATCATCAAACAGGATTTTAAAGGGGGATATCTATGTTTGAGTGCAGTCGGAATAATCGACCAATACCTAGTCAAGATAACCTTCAAAAGGTGATCGATATGTACGGATATACCTTTGATTTTCCGCAAGACAGTAATTTGCCAGTCATGTTCGTAAACGAAAAAATTATAGATAATCGTGAGAAACAGTTTCTGATTATTTGGGAGCGATGTTTAGCATTGGACTTCGTTTTTCTTGGATTAGAAAGAGCTGTGAAATTTGCAGTATGGGAAAGGTTAAACCAGTGCTGGGAAGAAAGAGGGCGCTCTAAGTAAGAGCGCATTAATTCATGCTGGTGGATCTAGTTTGGCGACCTGACACCACCAGCTAATCAAGAGTTTAAACTATGAACAATAAATTATCACCCAATATGAATAACTTTTTAATCGAAATATCGAAAGGTTTAACGCCTTATGAGCAGCTAAAAACATTTTGTGAAACGGTAGAACCCAGACTTTTAAATGATAGCAAGCATCAAATCATACAGACATTTAATCAGACGCATTCAATTGTCCAGCATGGCGCGAAAACGTGGGTATGTGAACGGGAAACTGATCATAAGGGAAACACGGGTTACACGTTTTCCGCTGTACCACAAAAGCGGCAGTTATACGCAAACCTTAACTTCGTATACATGAACGAACAGAACCAAACAAAAACCGCAAATTGTTTCGATTTGTGGATGAAAGACCTAGGGCGGAATTCTTATCATGGTGTTGTGTTCGATCCGTCTGATAAGGCCGATACACGGTTTCTAAATATGTGGTCAGGCTTTGAAGTTGAGCCTATATCGGGAAGTGATAAGTTAGACCGTATTATGTGGCATTTGCTGCATGTGGTATGCAATGGCAATAATGAACATTTTTATTACTTGCTCGCATGGATGGCTCACATTATCCAGAAGCCAGAAAAAAAGAGTGGTATTTGTGTCGTACTTAAATCGGAAGCGAGAGGCACCGGAAAAAGCACTGTGTCAGTTCTAATGGAAAAACTACTAGGGCAGTATGCTATGAGAATACAGGATAGTAAGCACCTGCTAGGTTCATTTAATAGCCATTTAGCCAACAAACTATTTGTGAATATTGAAGAGGCGTTTTGGAGTGGTTCAAATAAAGATGCTGGAAAGTTTCGCACTTTGATTACCGACAGCACCATAACTATTGAGGCCAAAGGTAAGGATGCAATAGAGGTGGACAGCTATCATCGATTTTTGATGTGCACCAACAATGATTGGGCAGTACCAGCTCATCAGCAAGAAAGACGCTTTTTTGTATTGGAAGTGTCGGAATGTAAAAAACAGGATAGAGACTACTTTCAAGCTCTCCATCGGGACATCAATGCACCAGAAATAATTGGCCAGTTATTCAACTTTCTAAAGCAATACGATACTAGCCCATTTAATTTAAACAAGGCACCGATGACAGAAGCATTACAAGCGCAGATAATGGAATCTTTACCAAGTGAAGCGGAATGGCTGCAAAAGGTGTTGGATGATGGTTGTATACTCGACGGCAATCTAAATTACGATCTAGAAAGCAGTGTTACGACACCAAAACAGAGCTTTTTCAATAGTTATATATCTTATTGTGATGATATGAAAGTTCATGGCTATGAACGGAAAACTCCTAAAGCACTAGGTAAGTATCTCAAGCAGACATTGGGTATTGTAAGTGAGGGCGGTAAAGTCAAGAGTTCAGGACAACGCGTAAATTGCTACAGGACTAGACCGCTCAATGAAATGCAGCAATGCTTTGAACATTATTACCAGTACCAGCAATGAGAAAGAGTCCGCCAAAGTGCGGACTTTTTTATAACGCAAATAAATGAATATTGTATAAATATCGCCAAATTGAGAAACGTACTGCGTTTGAGTTGGGGAAATTTGTTTACACTGATCTCGTAATCTCGAACCAATTAATGCAAATCGATGGGCAACCCACTGGCATTAGTTATTTTAGATAAATTCATTTTTATATCTGGAGTTTGTGCAATGAAAACAGGGAAATTAGTTTTAGCGATTATGATTGGGTTTTTAGTCGGTGCTTTTGTTTCAAACGCTATAGCTTCATCGCCTACACTATGGTCTTTACTAATCGGTACTCTATCTGGGTATGTTACGTTTTTTGCGGTAAAAAAAATTACACAGTAAATCGAATTAGAGATTTGATATTACTCGTATAAAAATATAGCTGTATAAAATGAATTAAGCATATCAACAAAAACTAATAGCAGCCTTTATGGACTATAAGAATGAGCCTTAATAGGACATTATTAATAATACTTCGACATCACATCTGTGAAATGTTTTGAATCATATGGAGTGTGCTTGTCCACTTTAAAAATCAAAATGTCCTAAGCAAACTATTAGCTTAGGGCAGGCGTAGTCCTTATCCTAAAAGGCTTTGTCCTAAGTTCCCTATTGTCCTGACTGTTTTTTTGTTTGCAGAAGTAAAAACTTGGACATCACTTTTAGGTGGTTAGCTTTCTTAATGTGGGGGTTTTTGTGGGGGTTAAACAAAAAAGGACTTGCCATAAAATGGTAAGTCCCTTTTAAATCAGTATCTTATAGATTTCTTATTAGTTCATGCCGTATTTTTTTAATTTCTTACGTAGCGTACCACGGTTAATACCCATCATGTTTGCCGCTTTGGTTTGGTTACCACGAGTGTACTGCATGATCATATCGAGTAATGGTTGTTCTACTTCTGCGAGAACTAATTCGTATAGCTCAGTTACTTCTTGGCCATTTAATTGCGCAAGGTAGTTTTTAAGAGATGCTTTAACGGAGTCACGCAATGGTTTTTGAGTGACTTGGTCTTGTGAAGTTACGGTAGTTACGGTTAAAGCTTCTGAAGTCAGATTTTGTTCGAACATATTCGGGCTAGCTCTTCTCTTAATTGTATGATGCAATGTTATCAAAATACCCATTCAAGGCGTCAAGTTGCAGCGGGGCTGCTTCTATAGCATTGAAGGTTCTGCGAAATTCACTTGCTTCTTCATGTTCTTTTAGATACCACCCAACGTGCTTACGCGCTATACGGGGGCCTAGGTACTCGCCATAGAAATGGTGGAGTGCCTGAACATGACCAAGTAGTATATCTTTTACTTTTTCATTTGGAAGTTGCGGCATTTTTGTACCGTTTTCCAAATAGTATTGGATTTCCTGAAAAATCCACGGTCGTCCTTGAGCAGGGCGGCCAATCATCAATGCGTCTGCACCAGTGTATTCCAGTACATATTTTGCCTTCTCGGGACTATCAATATCACCATTGGCGATAATCGGTATCGAGACGGCTTGTTTAACCGCTTTAATGTAGTCGTATTCTGCTTTACCTTTGTACATGCATGCTTTTGTTCTTCCATGAAGAGCAAGAGCTTGTATGCCACAATCTTCGGCGATATGAGCAATATGAACACAGTTCTTATTGTTAGTATCCCAGCCGGTACGAGTCTTTAATGTTACTGGAACATCAACCGCATTTACTACCGACGTTAGAATTGACCGAATCAATTCTGGATGCTGGAGTAAGGCGGAGCCCGCAAGCTTCTTATTCACTTTCTTAGCAGGACAACCCATATTGATGTCGATGATTTGCGCACCGTTCTCAACACTGAATTGTGCCGCTTCAGCCATTAATTGTGGGTCAGAACCTGCGATTTGCACCGAACGAATACCGGATTCGCCTTGATGCACCATTCGCTGTTTTGATTTCGAGGTTTTCCACGTTGCAGGGTTGGAAGACATCATTTCACTGACGGCCATCCCTGCACCATATTGAAGACATAACTCGCGAAATGGTCTATCTGTTACGCCCGCCATTGGGGCAACGATAAGATTATTCTTAAGTTGGTAGTTTCCTATCTTCAAAATACCTACACAGATCATTAATGGTAAGGGCGCGCATTTTACGCATTTTTTTAGGAGCTGAAAAGCCTAATATTTAACCATTTAACAATTGTTTTAGTAAATTGTCTATATTTCAATCAATTAAGTTAAAAATAGTCTTTTCCTATTGTTTCTGACCTGAAATTCGACACCATTCTTGCTTCTCGATGATCGGATCCAATTTCAATTGGTCTTGATAGTAGGTCGCAACGTCATTCGCTTGGGTATCGAGAACACCAGACATCGCAAGATAACCCTGTGGTTTCATTAACCCTTTAATAACACCAGAAAGTTCACGTAGAGGGCCTGCAAGGATATTTGCCACTACAACATCGGCAAGTAAGCCTTCTGGCTGATCTTGTGGAAGATAAAGCTCAAGTTGGTCTTCGACACCGTTTCGCTGAGCATTATCTCGTGATGCTGTTAGTGCTTGAGGATCGATGTCGATGCCAATGACTTTCGCTGCACCAAGTTTGATTGCCGCAATTGCGAGAATACCGGAGCCACAACCGAAATCGATGACGGTTTTTCCATTTAGATCTAAGCCATCGAGCCACTCAAGACAGAGTGCTGTTGTTGGGTGTGTTCCTGTTCCGAATGCTAAGCCGGGATCAAGCATAACATTCACTGCTTCAGGGTGAGGGATTTCACGCCAGCTTGGGCACACCCAGAGGCGTTCACCAAATTGCATCGGATGGAAGTTATCCATCCACTCACGTTCCCAATCCTTATCTTCTATTTGCTCTACTTTATAAGCAAAGTCTGCCGTAAGCATCTTACTGGCTTTTATCTGGTTGATAATCGAATTGGTATCGCTATCTGCATCGTAAAGTGCAAGTATGTCCGTGTCGCCCCATAAGCGAGTTTCACCGGGAAGTGGCTCAAAGACAGGGGTATCCTTGGCATCTAGAAAGGTAATGGACAATGCTCCAGTCTCTTCCATTAGCATGTCGCCTATTTGTTCGGAGTTGTCATTTGTGGCGTTGAGTTTGATTTGAATCCAAGGCATAGCGGTTAATCTTGTTCTGGGGTTGAATGGGCGAGAGTGTATCAGATATTGATGTGCTTTTGTGATTATCCCTTTTTGATTTTGGATGAAAAACAAACAAAAAAGCTCACCGAAGTGAGCTTTTATTAACAACTTTCTACTTATTGGAGACCGAGTTTCTTCTCTAGATAGTGGATATTCGCTCCACCATGTTGGAAGTTTTCATCAGCCATGATGACTTGTTGAAGTGGAATATTGGTTTTAATGCCTTCAATAATAAGTTCGTTGAGTGCATTTTTCATTCGAGCTATCGCCACATCGCGGTTTTCACCGTAACAGATTAGCTTACCAACCATTGAGTCATAATAAGGTGGTACAGTGTAATCGGTGTAGATATGAGAATCCCAACGAACCCCTAAGCCACCAGGAGTATGGAAGCGTTCAACTTTACCTGGAGAAGGTAGGAAGCTAACCGGGTCTTCTGCGTTGATTCGACATTCGATTGCATGCCCACTGATTTTAATGTCATCTTGAGTAAATGATAACGGTTGACCAGCGGCAATGCGAAGTTGCTCTTTGATCAGATCGACACCAGTGACCATTTCAGTGACTGGGTGCTCAACTTGAATACGAGTATTCATTTCGATGAAATAGAATTCGCCATTTTCATAGAGGAATTCAAATGTACCAGCACCACGGTAACCAATTTCGATACACGCACGAGTACAACGCTCACCGATAAATCTGCGCATTTCAGCAGTAATTCCCGGAGCTGGAGCCTCTTCGACTACCTTTTGGTGACGACGTTGCATTGAGCAATCACGCTCACCTAGATGGATTGCACCACCCTGACCATCAGCAATAACTTGAACTTCAACGTGACGAGGGTTTTCAAGGTATTTTTCCATGTAAACAATGTCGTTGTTAAACGCAGCTTTTGCTTCTGTTTTTGTCATCTGAATAGATTGAATGAGCTCAGCTTCACCACGTACCACTCGCATACCACGACCACCACCGCCGCCAGAAGCTTTGATGATAACTGGATAGCCAATACGTTTAGCAATAGCTTTATTTTTTGCGTCATTGGTTTCTAGTGGACCATCTGAACCTGGAACGCATGGAACGCCAGCTTTCTTCATTGAGTTGATCGCGGAAACTTTGTCGCCCATTAAGCGAATTGTTTCTGCTTTCGGTCCAACAAAAATAAACCCAGACTTCTCTACCATTTCAGCAAAATCGGCATTTTCTGAAAGGAAGCCATATCCAGGGTGAATCGCGACCGCACCGGTGATTTCAGCCGCAGAAATAATCCGTGGGATATTTAGGTAACTTTCCATACTTGATGCTGGACCGATACACATGGCTTCATCAGCTAAAAGAACGTGTTTTAAATCACGATCGGCAGTTGAGTGTACTGCAACGGTTTTAATTCCGAGTTCTTTACACGCGCGAAGTACCCTAAGGGCAATTTCACCTCGGTTGGCAATAACTATCTTATCTAGCATTTTGAGCGCCTCGATTATTCGATTACAACAAGTGGTTGGTCGAATTCAACTGGTTGGCCATCTTCAACAAGGATGGCTTTAATAACACCTGATTTATCGGCTTCAATTTGGTTCATCATTTTCATTGCTTCAACGATACATAGTGCGTCGCCAACATTGACGCTTTGGCCAACAGCAACAAATGCTTTCGATTCAGGGCTTGGTGCACTGTAGAAAGTTCCGACCATCGGAGAAAGAACTTGATGTCCGGCCTCAACCGCTGGAGCTGCTTCTTCTGTGGCTACTGGAGCCGCTGATGGAGCGCTAACCGCAGGAGCTGCTACTGATGGTGCTGCCATTGCTGGAGCTTGAGAGTACACAGGAGCATTTCCATACCGGCTGATTTTTACTGACTCTTCGCCTTCGGAAATTTCTAGCTCAGCGATGCCTGATTCTTCAACTAATTCGATTAGCTTTTTAATTTTACGAATATCCATTGTATTTTCTCTTTTATCTTGTGAATAAGACAACTCTCATTTAAGAGCTGCAGAGTGATTGATTACTGATTCTGCAAGTGATTAATCGCTGCAGACAGTGCGAATTGGTAGCCTTGTGCGCCTAACCCACAAATCACACCTTGTGCCTTATCAGACAAGTAGGAGTGATGACGGAAGGCTTCACGGGCATGAACATTTGAAAGATGAACTTCAATAAATGGAATCGCGACCCCGAGCAATGCATCACGAAGCGCCACACTAGTGTGTGTAAAAGCCGCTGGGTTAATGATGATAAAATCCACTTTATCGTAAGCATTATGGATGGCTTCAAGAAGTTCATACTCACGATTGGATTGAAGATGATCTAACTCAACATTAGCCGAAGCTGCTTGCTCTGTTAGTGTGGTAACAATATCAGCTAAGGTATTGGAGCCATAATGTGCGGGCTCGCGTAAGCCGAGCAAGTTGAGATTAGGGCCATTAAGTACAAGAATTCGAAATTTTGCAGTCATTTTGCCGATATCTTCTATCATCGTGAGGGAATTCTAGATAATCCCATATTTTTAAACGTTTCACACAGGAAAATTTGTAAATTTTATGTACAAAACAAAGAATTAATGGAGATTATAGCTAATTAGCAACATTTAGCAGCAATTTACTGGTCTTATCACCTAGTTTAGTGGTTGTTTTACTCTAATTTTACGCGACCGTAAGCCTACGTGTTTTGACTCAATATGAAGCCAGACAAGGCTTAGCAAATGATTAACGCCGCTTAGTTATGATCTATCTTAGAATATATGACTGATTAGTGGCAGCGATGTTCCTGTCTATCAATCTTTTTTGACATAATGTCACAAAAAAAGCCACCGCGAGGGTGGCTAAAGACCATGTGGAACTAAGGACATGTTGAACCATGGGTAAAACGAATTAGAGCGCTTCTTTTTCTGCAATCAGTTTTTCTACTACGCTTGGGTCTGCCAATGTTGAGGTGTCCCCAAGGTTACTGGTATCGCCCGTGGCAATTTTACGTAAGATACGACGCATAATTTTACCTGAGCGTGTTTTAGGTAACGCATCCGTCCAGTGCAGAACATCCGGTGTTGCGATAGGGCCAATTTCTTTTCTTACCCAATCTTTCACTTCTTTATGCAAGTCTGCATTTGGATAAACGCCATCATTGAGCGTAATGTAAGCATAAATGGCTTGGCCTTTGATGTCGTGTGGAACACCAACGACAGCGGCTTCAGCAATTTTGTCGAATGATACTAACGCCGATTCAATTTCGGCTGTACCCATTCGGTGACCAGAGACATTAAGCACGTCATCTACACGACCGGTGATCCAGTAATACCCATCTTCGTCACGGCGAGCACCATCACTGGTAAAGTACATACCTTGGAAAGTAGAGAAGTAGGTTTGCTCAAAACGCTCGTGATCGCCGTAGATGGTACGCATCTGACCTGGCCATGAATCGAGAATAACTAAGTTGCCTTCGGTCGCACCTTCAACAATATTTCCCATGTTATCGACAAGAGCCGGTTGAACACCAAAGAATGGGCGGCTTGCTGAACCCGGTTTAAGATCCGTCGCACCTGGAAGTGGTGTGATCAAGATACCACCAGTTTCGGTCTGCCACCATGTATCAACGATTGGGGATTTCTCGTTACCAATTGTGCGGTAATACCATTCCCACGCTTCTGGGTTGATAGGTTCACCGACCGAACCCATAATGCGCAAACTTGTACGTTTCGTACCTTTGACAGCTTCATCGCCTTTTGCCATCAATGCACGAATAGCGGTTGGGGCGGTGTATAAGATCGATACATTATGTTTATCGACCACTTCAGACATACGACTAGTGGAAGGATAATTAGGAACACCTTCGAATAAGATGGTTTTAGCACCATTCGCTAGTGGACCGTAGACTAAATAGGTGTGGCCAGTGATCCAACCAACGTCGGCAGTACACCAAAAGGTATCAGAATGCTGGTAATCAAAGACATATTTAAAGGTCATTGCGGCATAGACGAGATAGCCGCCGGTTGTGTGGAGAACACCTTTAGGTTTACCCGTTGATCCCGAAGTATAAAGAATGAACAATGGATCTTCTGCTTTCATTTCTTCTGGTGGGCAGTGATCTGATACATTCGCTGCAGCTTCGTGCCACCATACGTCGCGGTGTGAATGCCACTCAACTTGACCACCTGTACGTTGATAAACCACCACTTTTTTAATTGAGCTTGTTTCAGGATTAGTTAGTGCTTCGTCGACATTCTTTTTCAATGGAACTGGACGACCGCCACGGACACCTTCATCTGCGGTAACGACTAGCTTGGCATTGGAATCAATAATACGACCAGCTAAGGCTTCAGGAGAGAACCCACCAAATACCACCGTATGTACTGCACCAATTCGAGTACAGGCTAACATTGCAACAGCTGCTTCTGGAACCATAGGCATGTACAAACAGACGACATCACCTTTGTGAACACCTTGCTCTTTAAGCACATTAGAGAAACGACAAACTTCTTGATAGAGTTGGTTAAAAGTGAGGGTTTTATCGTCGTTTGGATCGTCACCTTCCCAGATAATAGCAACTTCATCGCCACGCTCTTTTAGATGACGGTCAATACAGTTTTCAGACACATTCAATGTGCCGTCTTCAAACCAACGAATATCCACATGCCCCGTATCAAATGAGGTACTTTTAACTTTGGTAAACGGTTTAATCCAATTGACAATTTTACCTTGCTCTGCCCAAAAACCTTCAGGATCTGTAATCGACTGCTGGTACATGGATAAGTAAGTGTCGTTATCCGCATGTGTTGTCTCTTTAATGTTATCTTTTACCGGATAAATATTAACGTCACTCATGGCTGTTCTCCTTTTGAAAGCGGCAATTTCCTGAAGATTAATTATTGTGTTGAGCGAATCAGGATATTGAATAGCTATCACTTTTGTCCAAATCCCTCATTTCCTCAATTAGACTTTCGGATAAGTGATTCCATTCACACAAAATAATGGGATGTAATTGACTGTTTTAGAAGTTAAAGCCATGAACTGCAGTATTAAAAAAATATGGGTTATTTTGAGATAAACGGAGGAAGATCACCATTAGTAAGGCGAATATAGATAAGTGCGGCAGCAATGGCATCTTGAAGTGCATCGTGCTTATCCTGTTGTGGTAAGTTGAGATGACGGCATATGGCGTCTAAGCTAAGGTCGAAGTAGGCATTTGGCAACTGTTTCTCTAACTGATCGTGATAGATCTGACTGACTTCGACGAGGCGGTTGGGTAGGGGAAATCCAAGCTGTTTTCGACAAGCAATATCGAGAATCGTTTTATCGTAACGAATGTGGTATCCAACTAACGTTCTATTACCAATAAAATCAATGAGTTTTATGAGTGCTTCTTTTTCTGTTAGACCATTGGCTAAGTCGCTGTGTCGAATTTTATGAATTCTGACGGATTGAGAGTCTAGAGACTGTGGTGCTCTTAGGCGAACTTCAAACGGATCACTGGTAATAATTCGATTTCCAATGATTTTCGTTGCGGCAATCGACACTAATTCGGCTCGTTTGGGATCGAGGCTTGTCGTTTCGCAATCGAGTGAGACAAACTCTTCCTTACTCGGCTTAGTGAATAAGAATTGATAAGGTGAACCTTTCAGTTTGTGATGCCAATAGCGGCGAAGTAACCAGTTCATTGTTGTGTGCTCTTATTGGCGAATTTGATAATGGTAAGCGAGCCACTGCTTAAATTTCTTAACGATGTGTAGGCTATGTCGCAATAGGTCCCGTTCTGTTCTATCGAGCTTGGATAGGTTTAAATTATTCCCCGTATTGTTTTGTTGTAATTGTTGGGCCAACCGTAATTTGAAGAAGTGTTTAAGAGCTTCGCTTAAGTTATCACTGGTTTCTTTCTCAAGTACTTTTTCATCAACTAGTGCTTCTAGACGCTCAAATGTGTTGGTTGCTGAGATTTTGTAATCAAGGCTAAGCGCTCGCACGCCATGAACAATCGGAAAAATCCCTCCTTGTTTTATATCGATGCCAGATTTAGAGGACTTCACGTTGCCAAAAAGCGTTAATGGGAGTGAAAAATTAAGAGCTGGTTTGGTGAATTCTGCAATTAGTAATTCTTTTCCAGCCATCATGTCACTCAAATATTTTTTGACGGGAGTGAGGAGTTGCTTATTGCCCGCGACTGCGTGAGCATCACTGAAAATCGACAGTTTCATCGTCCGTTCTGCATCGGCTTTATTCGCCCAGCGGTTTAGCGTCTGTTTCCATTCGGTTTGTGAGCGAACCCATTGAGGGTTATTGACCATGACTTTACCAGTACAGAGTGGATAGCCCAGTTTGAGTAGGGTATGAATGAGTTCGTCTAATTCGCTATGGTTTTCCTGCCATTGGAAGCCATCTTGAAGGATGAGAGCATTGTCCTGATCGGTTTTTAGAATTTGCTCTCCACGTCCTTCTGAACCCAATACAACTAAGCAACATTGATCGTGCAAAGACGGTGGAATGACGAGACAGAAAGCCTTCTCAATAATCTGTTCATTTACAGCGGAAATAAGCTGCATAATAAAGCGTGTACGAATGCCATTGGTTATTAAACTGTTGACCAACTGACGTTGCCGGTTCGATGCGATGACGAGTTCTTCTACCGAGGCTGCTCGTGCAATGCTTAAGCTGAGAACATGAGAATGAGTAGAAAATGCACTGAGAATCTGTGTCATATCGAGCATGCCAATAGCCTCATTGCCATCACATACCATTAAGCGCTTCACTCGGCGTCGGGTCATCATCACCATGGCATTAAACAGAAAATCACCATGATTCACATGCATAACTGGAAACGTTGCTACGTCACCGACGGGGGTATCGAGATCATATCCTTCAAGCATAACGGAATGAAGTAAATTGGTACGAGTTACGATAGCATACGGATGTTCAGCAGGGTGCTGTTGCAAACGAGGATCTGTTTCGTCTAGATGTACCAAAGCGGCATCGATTTTTTTCTCTTTGAGTTCTTTGGTGACAAGGTTTATAGGCTGATTTGGCGAAATGATCAGCGGCGGATGAAAAATATGATGGTCGACTTTTGTTAAGATAAACTCCGCTAAATTTTGTTGTTGCTTCGCCGCTTCAATAAGTGCTTGTCGCTTCGCGAGGTTATTATCAAAGTAGGCCGAAAATTCTCCGTTTTTATTGTAGAGTTCAAGAAACGTTTCTTTAGGCAGTAGATAGCTTAGGGTATCTTCTAAGGCGACATACTTATGCTTTACCTGCCCGCTAAAAATGGAACGTACATCGAACATGTCCTCATTGCCGTAGTGAGCAAAGATTTCATTGTTGTCTGCGCTGCGTTCCTCCACCACACCTTTAATTAAGATATGCAGTATTTGATTGTTTTCACCACAGTTTAATAGAGTATCGGTACTGCGGTAATAGGCAACATCGAGTGATGAACGTAGGAGCTTTTGCTCGACGACTGTTAATCGATCGAACGGTGGTAAATCCATATTGAATTTATCAGGCATAGCGGATTGTCCAGATAAAGTTGCACTCTCTTCAGTGTGGCAATTTCTATATTTTACTCCAGACGACTTTGGTCTAATAAAAGAGGAGTTTGAGCAAAATTTGGCTTAATGTATGACGTTGATAATGCGAGTTATATCAATATAAACAGAGAGATAATAATTCCATTACTTTGCTTTAGTTGTTATGTCAGTCGAGGCATAATAGCGAGGTCTTTTCTGTCTTGTTGGCTTTCATCATGTTTCAAACCTCTCCATTTCGCTGGATATCTCAGTATTTTTTTGGCTTTTTCTTTGTATTTGGAGCTTATTTGCCTTTTTGGACACTTTGGCTGGAAAGCAAAGGAGTTTCCTCTAGTCAAATCGGAGTTATTCTCGGGCTTGGGTTTACCATTCGTTTTCTGGCCAATTTGACGATCACTCCTCGATTTAGTCGTGCAGAGCAACTGATTCCTGCGTTGAGGTGGATAACATCGATTGCTGTCGCCACACTCCTTGCGTTATGGGTCGGAGGAGATAACTTTTATTTGATTGCGGCGGGAACCATTCTTTTTAATTTGTGTTGTGGACCAATCGCGCCGATTTCTGATGCTGTCGCTAACTATTACGCCAAACTCGATTTGTTAGATTATGGTAAAGCGCGCTTATGGGGGTCGGTCTCTTTTATTTTGTCTTCTACGTTAGTTGGGTGGTCGGTTGCTCATTTAGGCAGCGACATGATTCTCACGATTGCGCTTGGTGGTACCGTTGTTTTGTTGTTGGCGAGCCTGCGTAGGGCAAACCCGATGCCAAGTAGCGGCCTCGATGTCCGTCCTATTCGCGTTAAATTGCATCAAGTTTTGCGAGAGCGACCAATTTTGTTGTTTATCTTATTGACCTCTTTGATCCAGGGTAGTCATGCAGCGTACTACAGTTTTAGCTCAATCTATTGGAAAGCCTCTGGTTACAGTGAAGAAACGATTGGATACCTGTGGAGTATTGGAGTGATTGCAGAAGTCATTGTATTTGCTTTAAGTCGCCGGTTACTCAAAGGCTGGACACTGCAAACAATGTTTACGATTGCTTGTTTGGCGGTGGTGGTTCGCTGGGGGTTAACGGCAGCAAGCACCAATTTTGTGGTTATGATTTCGATTCAAGCACTGCACAGTATTACCTTTGGTTTGGCTCATTTAGCGGCAATACGATATATTCAACTGGCGCCAAGCCACAAGATGGTGGCGATTCAGTCTCTCTATAATGCAATATCATTAGGTGGCTTCGTCGCGGTACTGACAAGCATCAGCGGCTGGGGTTACACGCACTTTGGAGGACAAATATTTTGGGGAATGGCAGCGCTTGGTGCTGTAGGGCTTTTTATTCGTTTACCCAAAATAGACAATGATGAAGCTAAAGTTGCAACAAGTTGATTATTCTAGTCAAAGCATCGCATGAACCACAGATTTGCTTGTTCAAATTGCTATATATTTTCATTCTTAGTTAAATAATTGTGAATATTGTTGGCAACTTGGTTTATTGAAGAATCGAGTTGCTATTCACAGCTTTAATTGGAAAGGGTATATGCAATCTTGGATAGTGATTCCCGTCCTTCTTTTCTATTTGGGCGTGTTATTTTTTATCGCTTGGTATGGTGATAAGCGTACCCATTGGATGGCGCGATGGCGTCCATGGATCTACAGTTTTTCGATCGCGGTGTATTGTACTTCTTGGACTTTCTACGGGACGGTAGGTCAAGCTGCGAAAAATCCATGGTCTTTCCTTCCTATTTATATTGCTCCCATCATCGTTTTTGTCTTTGGCTGGCGACTATTAGCTCGGCTAATGCTGATTGCTAAGCGCGAACATATTACCTCTATTGCTGACTTTATCGCTGCGCGTTATGGCAAATCTCAAGGCTTAGCCATGGTTACAACGGTAATTGCTGTCCTAGGAATTTTGCCGTATATCGCACTTCAATTACGGGGTGTAACAATGGGGATCAATATGATGGCCCCTGATTTTGGTGAAGCATTCAGTTATCAAAATGACCATGTTTCTTGGGTTGTCGTTGTGGTTCTTGCCATTTTTACCATGCTTTTTGGTACCCGGCACATTGATAACACCGAGCATCATCGCGGTATGATGATGGCGGTGGCCTTTGAATCTATTGTCAAGTTAGTTGCGTTTTTAGTGGTAGGTTTGTTTATTGTTTATCTTAGTCTTAGTCGGGAAGATATTGACCTAATTGAAGTGGCGAAATCAACCTATCAAGAGCCAAAGTGGGCCACTCTTACCATTCACCTGATTCTTACAATGCTGGCGATTATCTGTTTACCTCGGCAGTTCCACACTTTAGTTGTAGAAAACGAGAAAGCACAAGATCTCCATTCGGCACGTTGGATTTTTCCACTTTATCTCGTCTTAATGGGCATATTTGTGCTTCCAATTGCGTGGGCGGGGCAAGCTTTATTACCTCCTGATATGGCGGAAACCTATGTATTGAGTGTTCCGAGTTTGGTGGGTGCCGATCTTGTTGCCTTGATTGCTTTTGTCGGTGGTACGTCGGCAGCAACAGGAATGGTTATCGTGTCAACTATCGCGTTGACCATTATGGTTTCAAATGACTTAGTCGTACCTTTACTGTTGCGGCGTTTAAAACTGTTTAAGCGCAGTCATCGGCATTTTTCTGAAACTTTACTTATTATCCGCCGAGCTTTAATTGTCATTCTGCTTGCAGGTGCTTGGGGTGTTTATCAAGTACTGGGTTCAATTCAATCTTTATCGGATATCGGCTTTCTATCGTTTACAGCGATTGCCCAGTTTTCACCAGCATTGATTGGTGGCATGTACTGGCGAAAAGGAAACCGAAAAGGTGTATATGTCGGTTTGGCGGTCGGTTTTGTTATTTGGTTGATTACCTTAATGACACAAGCGCAGATGTTGGCAGGAACGGCGGATACCAACTTATTAATATGGGTGCTAACACCACCCGATATTATTGAGAACTGGGGATTAAGTCTATCTGATTGGGGAATGCTCCTGAGTGTCAGTCTGAATACTGCTTGTTACTTAATTGTATCGCGCATCACCCGTTCCAGTTTGGCGGAGCGTCTACAAGCTGCCGCATTTGTTGGTACTCCTTTTCCTGACAATGAAAATATTTCTCTCTACCAAAGCCGAGTGACGGTTGCAGAATTGGAAATGTTGGCGGCGCGTTTTGTTGGCCGGACAAGAATGAAAAATGCGTTTCGTCAGTATTGGTCTCAGCAAGCACCTCAGTTGATGCCGAATCAACAAGCCCCAGCAAGCTTAATTCGACATACTGAGCGTGTATTAGCTGGGGTTTTTGGCGCTTCTTCAGCAAAATTGGTTTTGGCATCCGCTCTTCAAGGGAAAAATATGCACCTTGAAGAAGTTGCTACTATCGTTGATGAAGCGTCTGAGTTATATGATTTTAGCCGCAGTCTATTACAAGGAGCGATTGAACATATTGGTCAGGGAATTGCGGTTACTGATAAGCAGTTACGTTTAGTTGCATGGAACCAGCGTTATCTAGAGTTGTTTGAGTTTCCTCCTGGATTAATTCAAGTAGGTCGGCCCATAGCAGATATCATTCGTCATAATGCACAAGGTGGCTTGTGCGGGCCGGGCGATCCTGAAGAACATGTTCGGCGACGTATCTACTATCTCGAACAGGGTAGTCGCCATACTTCGTCCCGAATTCGCCCAGATGGACGAGTGATTGAAGTGCAAGGAAACCCAATGCCCGGTGGGGGATTTGTGATGTGTTTTACTGATATCACCGTATTCCGTGATGCAGAACGAGCACTTAAAGAAGCCAACGAATCCCTTGAAGAGCGTGTTCAAAAACGAACCCAACAGCTTGAAAAGCTCAATCGTCGACTTGTATCGGAGACACAAAGAGCGGAACGAGAGTCGGCGTCGAAATCTCGTTTTCTTGCTGCTGTGAGTCATGATCTAATGCAACCGCTTAATGCTGCACGACTGTTTTCATCATCACTGGCTGAAATCGCTGATGATACCGAAGTGAAGCGATTATCTGGGAATATTGAACGCTCTTTGGGAGCAGGGGAAGAGTTGATTGGGGATTTGCTTGATATCTCTCGCTTAGAATCAGGTAAGCTTGAGGCAAATATCCGAGCGTTTGCGGTGAACGATGTCTTAGAAAACTTGAATGCCGAGTTTAGTGCTTTGGCTAAACAAAAAGGTTTGTCATTTCAAATGGTACGTTCGTCATTATTAGTGAAATCTGACCCTAAATTATTACGCCGAATTATTCAGAACTTCTTAACCAACTCGTTACGTTACACTCATGGAGGCAAGATTCTCCTTGGCGTTCGGCGAGTCAATAATGAGGTAAGAATTGAAGTTTGGGATACTGGAATGGGAATTGATCCCGATAAGCAGCAGGACATTTTTGAAGAATTTAATCAAGGCAGTCAAATTTCCACCGATCAAGGCTTGGGGCTAGGGTTGGCGATATCGAAGGGGATTGCTCATATTCTACAGCACCAAATAGCAATGCGCTCTTGGCTTCATAGCGGCAGTGTGTTTTCTCTTACCTTAGAGCGAGCCCAACAAGTCGATTTGGTAGCAGTAGCAGAAGCAACGAAACCGAGCAATTCAGACTTGAGCCAGATTAGAGTGCTTTGTGTTGATAATGAAGTGGATATTTTACGTGGAATGGAAGAGCTATTAGCACGCTGGGGATGCGAGATTAAATGTGCAACGAACCTTGTCGAAACAATCAGAATCTTAGATCAAGACTGGAAACCAACATTGGTGTTGTCTGACTATCGACTCGATCATGATCGAACAGGGCTCGAAGTGTTGCAGCAATGCCGTTTGCGCTTAGGCAGTCGTTTCTCTGGCGTGATTATTAGTGCCGACAGAACCGATGATATGTTAGATGCCATTGAATCAAACGGTTTTTCTTTTCTTGCTAAACCTGTTAAACCGATTAAATTACGAGCTTTGTTAAATAGAGTAGCGACAAAATAACTGAGAAAAACGTATAACTTATTGTATCTGTATGATGAGTGGCCACCCCAAATCAGATTGCCGATTGGCTTCCAATTCAAGCTCTGATTTTGTGAGAGGATTCTGGATTAACCAAGTTTTGCTAATCACTAGAGTCAGTTCGTCGTCATTTGCGATTAAAGTAAACTCTGCTTCAACCTGAGTTTGGCGTCGATGGCTCAATATGATTGCTAGACGCAAAAGTTGTAGGAGCCTTTTGGCACTGTTGTTTGAAAGTGCATGTTGATTTGGAATTGGCGTTAATGTATCTCGATAGCGTCTGGATAACTCGGATATGAGAAATTGCTGTGCTTGTGTAAATCCGGGTAAATCGAGGTTTTTCAGTAAGTAAGCACTGTGCTCGCCAGCTGTTTTGAAATCGATACTTAAGCCAATTTCATGTAACTGAGCGACAGTGTTAATTAAGAACTTAGCTTGTGACTCTCTAATCCAGTTATCCCCACATTGCTCCAGCATTGTCGATACAAGCTGAGCAACTTGGTTGCCGTATAAGCGGTCTATTTGATAGCGAGTTTGTACGCTTTCTACTGTGCGTCGGCGGATATCATCTTGCCTTAAATCATCAATCATCTCGTAGACTAACCCTTCACGAAGAGCACCACCCGCGAGGGTCATTGATTCGATGTCTAACACTTGAAAGATAGCAATTAGAATAGATAAACCGCTCGGAAAGACTAACGCACGCTCTGATGTCAGACCTTCAATCTCCAACTCTTCAAGTTGATCGAAATACATTGCCTGACTTTGTAATCGCTGTAATTTGGAATGAGTGATTACTTCATCCATTCCTTGCGCCACCATGATTTCTTGCAAAGCTTGTACGGTGCCACTTGCTCCGACACTAATATCCCACCCAAGAGAACGATATTGGTTCAAAATAGGTTCAAGGGCTGTTTTGGCCGCATCGATTGCGTTAGTGAAGTTACTTTGGCTTAGTTTATGGTCTTGAAAGTAGCGATTGAGCCAAGTTACACAGCCCATTTTTAAACTGGTAAGAGCTTTAGCATCAAATCCTTCGCCAATAACAAGTTCTGTACTTGCGCCACCAATATCGACAACCAAGCGTTGGCCTAAACCTCCAGAAGTGTGAGCGACACCTTTATAGATTGTGGCTGCTTCTTCTTCGCCTGATATCACTTCTATCGAATGCCCTAATATTTGATTGGCTTTCTCTAGAAATTCGTCAATATTACTTGCGACTCGAAGTGTGGCAGTACCCACAATCCGAATATGTGACTCTGGAATGTCTTGGAGGCGTTCCGCGAATAGGCTTAAACAATCCCATCCACGTTGCATTGCTTCTTGGCTTAGATGATTCTTAGCATCTAAGCCAGCAGCTAGTCGTACTTTACGTTTAATTTTAGCCATTGTTTGTACGCTTCCTTCGACATGTCGAACAACGAGCATATGAAAACTGTTCGATCCTAAATCGATGGCGGCGTAAAACGGTGTAGAGGCGTTATCACTCATAAACGACGACGATTCCTATATTACTGATACTTAATTTTAACGTGTTTGGTTAGGACGACGATTTCTATTACCTCCAGAGCGATTGTTGTTCGAACGATTACCCCCTGTATTGGTGCGGCGAGGGCCTTTATTCGAGAACAACCTGATCGGTGCAGGCAGATCCGTAAGTAAAGCTGTTGGATCATAGTCTGAAACAGGAATTTGATGCTCAATATACTCTTCGATACCGGTTAAATTGATCGCGTACTCTTCACAGGCAAATGTGATTGAATTTCCACTTTCACCAGCACGTCCAGTTCGGCCAATACGGTGAACATAATCTTCACAATCATCAGGTAAATCGTAATTGAAGACGTGAGTCACTTGTGGAATGTGAAGACCACGTGCTGCCACATCTGTCGCAACAAGAATATCAACTAAGCCTTTAGTAAATTCGTCTAGAATGCGTTCACGTTTCTTCTGTGGCACATCTCCAGTAAGAAGGCCGACTCGATGGCCATCAGCGGCAAGGCTACCCCAAATTTTTTCACAACGGTGTTTGGTATTCGCGAAGATGATGGCGCGATCTGGCCACTCTTCTTCAATAATCGTTTGCAGTAGTGCCATTTTATGTTCGTTTGAAGGATAAAATAGCTCTTCCTTAATACGGTGTCCGGTTTTTTGTTCCGCTTCTACAACAACATGCTCAGGGTTATGCATATGTTCAAATGCGAGTTCTTGTACTCGATAGGACAATGTTGCAGAGAAAAGCATGTTAAGGCGATCTTGCGGTGCTGGCATGCGACGGAATAAAAAGCGAATGTCTTTAATAAAGCCTAAATCGAACATGCGGTCTGCTTCATCTAGAACGACTGCTTGAATGTTGTTTAGATTGAAGACACCTTGCTTGTAGAAATCGATGATTCGACCGGTCGTGCCAATCAAAATATCCATACCATTTTCTAAGCGAGCCACTTGTTTATCGTAACTTTCGCCACCATAGGCTAGAGCAGCACTAATTCCCGTACTCTTAATCAACGGTTCCGCATCGTTGTAGATTTGGATCGCGAGTTCACGAGTCGGGGCCATGATAATGGCTCGGGGTTGATTTGCTGCGCGACCTTCAACTTCAGGTGTTGAGAGCAAATGATTAAAAGTTGCAGTAAGAAACGCGAGAGTTTTACCAGTCCCTGTTTGGGCCTGGCCTGCTATGTCTTGGCCGGAGAGCACTACCGGCAACGCCAAAGCTTGAATTGGAGTACAGAATTCGTACCCTTTAGTATTCAATCCTTCAATGATTTTAGTGTTTAATCCAAAATCGGCGAACTTTTGCTCTGTGATATGTGTCTTTTTCATTTGCATAGAATATCAGCTTACACTTGCATTAAGGAAGTAAATACATTCCAATAGAGGGCGTAAATACCAATTGTTTTGAAATTGGTGTCTGAAAACACATTGGAGTCGAAGATGAGTGAAAAGATTTTGCCGCTAACTGATGATGGCTTTGACGCTGACGTGCTCAAAGCTACAGGTCCTGTTCTTGTCGATTTTTGGGCAGAATGGTGCGGTCCTTGTAAGATGATAGCCCCTATTCTTGATGAAATTGCAGAAGAATACGAAGGCAAACTGACTGTCGGTAAATTGAATATTGATCAGAATGCGGAAACCCCACCTAAATTTGGTATTCGTGGTATTCCAACGCTACTTCTTTTCAAAGATGGTGCGGTTGCGGCAACTAAGGTTGGAGCGTTATCAAAAACGCAACTAAAAGAGTTTTTAGACGCAAATTTGTAAGAAATGAGACCGTATATTAGAAATATGCGGTTTTATTATTTTGTAATTGAACAAAACCTAGACTAGTCTTATTTTTAGTGATAATTTATTGCACGTAAAATAAACAGATTTCACTTCTTGGTCAATCCTATCAGACCAAATCTCCTTAACTAGCAAATAGATCCTATTTTGACTAAACAAGTACTCACCACCATGAATTTAACAGAATTAAAGAACAAACCTGTGTCTGAGCTTGTCCAGCTCAGTGAAACTCTAGGGCTTGATAATCTAGCACGCTTACGTAAGCAAGATATTATTTTCGCAATCCTTAAGGCTCATGCGAAAAGCGGAGAAGATATCTTTGGCGATGGTGTTTTAGAAATACTTCAAGATGGCTTCGGCTTCCTAAGAAGCTCCGACAGTTCCTATTTGGCTGGTCCAGATGATATTTATGTCTCACCTAGCCAAATTCGTCGTTTTAACCTCCGTACTGGTGATTCCATTGGCGGTAAAATTCGACCACCTAAAGAAGGAGAGCGCTATTTCGCACTTTTAAAAGTGAATAGCGTTAACTATGACCGCCCAGACAATGCTCGTAATAAGATATTGTTTGAAAACCTAACGCCTCTTCATGCTAACGAACGCATGGTGATGGAGCGTGGGAATGGGTCTACAGAAGATATTACGGCGCGCGTTTTAGATTTAGCCTCGCCAATTGGTAAGGGCCAACGTGGTTTGATCGTTGCTCCACCAAAAGCAGGTAAGACGATGTTGCTACAAAACATCGCTCAAAGTATTGCTCACAATCACCCTGAGTGTCTTCTTATGGTTCTTCTTATTGATGAGCGTCCAGAAGAAGTGACCGAAATGCAACGTCTTGTAAATGGTGAAGTGATTGCATCTACGTTCGATGAGCCAGCTTCTCGCCACGTTCAAGTAGCGGAAATGGTTATTGAGAAAGCTAAACGATTGGTTGAGCACAAAAAGGATGTAGTGATCTTATTGGATTCAATTACGCGTCTTGCTCGCGCTTATAACACTGTTGTGCCTTCATCTGGTAAAGTGTTAACCGGTGGTGTTGATGCGAACGCATTGCATCGTCCAAAGCGTTTCTTCGGTGCAGCTCGTAATGTTGAAGAAGGTGGAAGCCTTACTATCATTGCGACAGCATTGGTTGATACGGGATCCAAGATGGACGAAGTTATCTACGAAGAATTTAAAGGTACAGGTAACATGGAGCTTCATCTCAATCGTAAGATTGCTGAGAAGCGTGTTTTCCCTGCTATCGATTTCAATCGTTCAGGTACTCGCCGAGAAGAGCTCCTTACTAAAGGTGATGAGCTACAGAAAATGTGGATTCTGCGCAAGATTGTTCACCCTATGGGAGAAACAGATGCGATGGAGTTCCTTATCGATAAATTGGCAATGACTAAAACCAATAATGAGTTCTTTGATGCGATGCGACGTCAATAGATTATAAGCATTATCGTTATTGAAATTTGTTCGAGCCCTCAATGATTACATATTCATTATTGAGGGCTTTTTAGATCATAGTTGAGCTGAAAATTACGTATCAGACCAACGACGCAAAAGGTTAGCATGGGCTTTACTAATTTGATCGAAGGCTGCACATTTTCCTTGGCTTTTCATTATATCTCGTCGAGCTAAATCAAGGTCATTAAGAACTTCTCTGTCTTCTGCACTGCGAACGTAGCTTTCGAGCCAGGTTACCCCTACACGTCTAACCCCAGTTGTCACAGGATTCACTCGATGTAATGTCGTGGATGGGTAAACGATAGCGTGCCCTAATGGAAGTTTATAACTTAGTTCTTGACCACTCAGATTGATAACAAGCTCGCCACCTATATAGTCTGTGGGGTCACTTAAAAATATCGTGCAAGATATATCCGATCGGATAATCGTTTCTGCCCCCATAAGAGCATCATCTACATGATTACCGTAACCTCCTGAATCTTGACTCTCGCTGACTAAAAAGGGTGCGATTCTTTTTCCATAGGTTGTTGTTGCAAACTCTGGGTGTGATGTTAGCAGACTTGTTAGATAAGCAGACAATTCCGCTTCTTGCTCAGGGCGTGCTGACCATTGTTGATTATTCTTGATGGATTGAGCGGCCCAACCGGCTGTGTTTTTCCCAGAATGGAACGTTCCATCTTGGATAAGGAGATCTAAATTTTGAATTTGATCATAGGAAATGACGTTTTTTAGAATCTTAATCATTCTTTGAATGCCTTAGAAAAATAAGAGCGAGCCAGTTTTGGCTCGCTCAGCCCTCAACTAGAGGCGGTATTTGAAGTCTAAATTGATTGAACGGGGGTCGCTAGCAGAAACGGTTCTCCAGTTCGAGGTGGTGTAAATTCGATTTTTATCCAATAGATTTTTCACCACTAAAGAAACATCCCAATCATTAGTTTCATAATAGGTACCGAAATCGAATTCCGCATAACCCGGAAGAGTATATTCATCATCATCATAACGTCCAGATTCAGAACGCATACCTAATGCTAAACGAACAGGTTGGTTTTGTAGCGAGTAGCTATTCCAAATAGACAGAGAATTATATGGAGTCATATTTGCCTGTAGAGAAGCTGCTCCATCTCCATCTGAGATATCTTTAGCATCAGTATATGCGTAGCTTATTTGAGTCGAGAATTGGTCAGTGATGTGATAAGTTGCATTTACTTCAAGACCATGAGAACGGAATGAATCACCAGAGTCTTGAACGAGACGTGTTATATCGTCACCACCAGTTTCTCTTGCTGTTGTGTTCTTCTCATTGATGTAAAATAAAGTCATGCTTGCAATGAGTTTATTTTCTAAGAACTCTCCCTTGATTCCTACTTCATAGTTATCGCTTTCTATGGGTTGATAATCCACACCATCTTGTCCATATTGAACGACGTCTGACGTATCGACTGGATCAAATGACTGACTGTAAGAGGCAAATACATTCATATTTGGATTCACTTTATAGACAGCACCGAAGTCATATGCAAAATGAGTGAAGTTTTGTTTGTATTCACCATTACTTTCCGCACCATCATAGTCTAAATATCCTAATCCAACCGCTACCGTTAAATCGCCTAAGTTTATTCGGTCTTTCAGGTAAAAATTCAGTTCTTTGTCTTCTGTTGTGCTGAAATCACCTTCTTTAAGACTGTCAGGCATCGAAGTATAAGTTTGATCATTCGGATCGCTGACTGAAATCGTATTTTGTCCAATCGCATCGGCATTATCTTGGAAGTTTCTTAGGCTTTTAACTTTCTTATCACGAAAGTTAACACCAGCTAGCAAGTGGTGTTCTAGATTGCCAGTCATCAACTTACCTTCTGCATTGAGGTCTAGAAGTTTGTAGGTATCAATACTTCGAGCGTATACCCACTTACGTTCTAACGTTGTATCACCAATAGCATTTCCTAATCCACTGCTGGTACTGACGTATAAATCCTGTGTCTCGGAATCCGTCTCAACGTAAGCCGTTCGTGCATTGAATAGCCACTTATCATTGTACAAGTGTTCAATATGTAATTCGGCTGTTTTAGATTCATTCGTGCCTTTATCTAGAGGACTACCATAATAATAACTACGGTTACCTATTTCGCCGTAACTGGATGTCGTATTTCCTAATGAACCATTAATGAAATTACTGGAATAGAAGCCATCAGTCCAAGCACTACCACCGACTTTTTCTTGGTCTTTATACTCAAGGCGGGGGGTAATTTTTGTATTGTCTCCTACTTTAAAAGTTAGTGATGCATCAATAAATTTATCATCTGAAGTACGATGATCTTGATACATTTCACCTTCGGGAGTGACCTGAGTGATGATACGGTAGAGGACGTCATCGCCAACGAGTTTACCCGTAGAATCAATATCAACTGTCACTTTATTTCGTTCGAAATTACCAACATCACTAGCGGCATAGGAACGAGTACTTAAACCAAGCGTTGTTTCTGATTCTTCCTGTGGCTTTTTAGTTGTCGCGCTAACAATACCACCCGCGATACCCGTTCCGTATAAGATACTATCTGCACCACTAAGGAAGGTGACTGACTCCAAGTTATATGTACTAGGAATCGTTGAGCCAGTACCAGCCTCTCCACCCTGTAGTGAACGTAAACCATTGACAACAAATGTATCGATATTGGTATTAATTCCTCTGATAACGTTTCTGCGAGCAGCTGAAGTATCAGCATGGAAACCCGCTTGATAGCCAGCTATATCTCGTATATCTGAGGCAGCCATATTACTGATTTCTTCTTCGGAAACCTGAACGACAGAGCGCCCCGTATCTTTTAGCGAGATATTCATTTTAGTTGCAGTGGAGTCGATGGTATTGATACCAGCCGCGGCACCAATGACTTCTACAGTTTCTATTTTCTCATCCTGCTTATCTAGGGATGCTGTGTTTGCTTCAGCAGCTAACGCCGCAGGAGAAAGCGCTGAGAGCAAAGCGGACCCTACTGCAATACTGGTTAAATTTTTTTGGATTGATGGGGTATTCACTGCGTATTTCCTTTTTTATTGACTAACAATTAAATCAGCAAGTTGCCGATAAAGTGGTTTCTTCTATTTGTTTTTCATTATTCAGAGCAAAAATAATGAGGTAAAAATTCATACCATATTCTTATGATGCGAATAGTAATGCAAATAGTTATCATTTGCACTTAAAATTATGTTATTGTGCCCACGTATTCGTATTTGCTGTGCTTTTTGCTGTTTTTAGATGTTTGTAACCACTTACTTAGTATTGATATTGCATGGAGACTGGCATGTTATGTGAAGAAATAGAAACGGCTGAGGCGTAAATTCGCTCATCATATTAAGAAGTTTAATCAGGAGTTATTATGTTTAGGTCTTTTCAATTAGTGCTGATGTTAGGAGCAATGTGTTCTGCTTTTAGCGTTATCGCTGCTGATATTTCGGTTCGTACTGCAAAGGGAGAGGTGACCGTTTCTGATGCACCCCAAACGATAGTGGTCTATGACCTTTTATCTCTCGATACGCTAGATGCATTAGGTGTGCAGCTTAAAGGTAAGCCGGCAAAAACATATGTTGATTACATTGATAATTTTGTGGAAAACCCGGTATCAATCGGCGCATCTTCTGAGCCAAACTATGAGGCGGTAGTGAAGATGAATCCCGATCTTTTCGTTATTGGTGGTGGTTCTTCTAAGCTAATGGAGCCGTTATCGAAAATAGCTCCAACTATCGATATGTATGTACGTGGTGACGATCATGTCGCTCAGATGTTAGCTCGTCTGGAAGATTTCGGTAAGCTTACAAATACTGAAGATAAAGCAGCATTATTAAAAGCGGATTTTTTATCTAAATTGGCAAAGGCAAAAAGTATCGTTCATGGAAAAGGAAATACGTTAATTGTCATGACGAGTGGCGGAAAACTATCGACCTTTGGGGCTAATTCGCGTTTCGGTTGGTTATTTACTGATGTTGGTTTGATCGAAGCAGCTGAAGGAGTTGATGATAAAAGCCACGGAGAAAGTATTTCATTTGAATTTATAGCAAAAACTAACCCAGATAATATTGTTGTTCTTGATCGGTCTGCTGCTATAGGTCGGAAGAGTGAGGGAGCTGAAGTAACGTTAGATAATGCGTTAGTCAAAGGCACAACAGCCGCAAAAGAAGACAATATCATTTATCTTACACCTGGCCCTGCATACGTCATGGGAGGGGGCTATCAAGGTATGATGAGTATGCTTGATGACCTTATTCAAGGTTTTGGTTCATAAGCTCAATGCCATATTTCATTATGATATCTTTATTGCTCACTCTCTCGGGGGTGAGCATTTTCATTGGTGTGGGCGATTTATCCGCAAGTCATCTTTCATTGAATAACAAAGAGGCATGGGACCTGTTCTTTGTGAGTCGGTGGCCTCGAACCGCTGCCATTATTTTAACTGGGGCTAGCATTACTATTTGTGGTGTCATAATGCAGCTCTTGGTTCGCAATCGATTTGTTGAACCGAGCACGACAGGGACGACGGAAGCTAGCATGATTGGTCTTCTTATTGTTGCAGTTTGGTTTCCTGATTGGTCTCTTCTGGGAAAAATGTCCGTGGCCGCTGTATGTGCATTACTTGGTTTACTGACTTTTTTAAAACTTGTACGTCATTTGCCCCGAGAGCAACCATTATTAATTCCTCTTGTTGGTCTGATCTATGGTGGGATTCTGGGCTCTGTAGCGACTTATTTTGCTTTCCATATGGATCTATTGCAGTACTTAAGTATTTGGCTGACAGGTGAGTTTTCTGGCGTCATTGCTGGGCGGTATGAACTTTTGTGGATTGCAGGCGGTTTTGGTCTGTTTAGCTATATTATTGCCGATCGGTTTACGATTGTTGGGCTTGGAGAGCGGACGAGTCAATCTCTCGGTCTGAACTATCAGTCTATCGTGATTATTGGCGTCGCAACGGTCGCAATTACCTCTAGTTTAGTTGTGGTGACGGTGGGGGTTTTACCATTTATTGGTCTGGTTGTGCCCAATCTAGTATCCCGATTTATGGGGGATAACCTAAGAGAAAGTTTACCTTTAGTCGCAGGTTTTGGGGCTATTTTTACGTTGTTTTCGGACATTATTGGTCGCACTCTTCGTTATCCCTATGAAATCCCTGCTGGAACGATATTTGGGGTGATTGGTGCGGTTATCTTTTTATGGCTGATTCTAGGAAGAAAGAACCATGTCTGATAAACGTTTGTGGGGGCTTTTTATTTCGCTAATACTGGTGATCACCTTACTGTTTAGTTGGAACTTAACAACGCATATTGCTTTTATATTAGAGTTACGAGCCGTCAAACTGGGTGGTTTGCTTGTTGTTGGGGCCGCTATTGGTATTTCAACAGTGTTATTTCAAACGATTAGTAACAATAGAGTTCTGACGCCTTCTATTATGGGCTTTGATGCTTTGTATTTACTCATGCAAACGTGTCTTATTTTCTTTTTGAGTGGCCTGAGTTATGCGCATTTACCGGGAAATACTCTATTTTTCTTAAATACGCTTATTATGCTCATCGCGTCGGTTATTTTGTTTTCTGCGGTGCTTAAAAAGACACGACAAGATATTCAGTTAATGATCCTTGTTGGTGTGATTTTTGGTTTGGTATTTCGGTCACTTTCGACTTTTATTCAGCGGCTAATTGATCCTTCAGAATTCGCTATTCTACAGAGTGTCATGTTTGCTCAATTTGGTGGTATCAATCAAACCGAATTAATCTCAGCTTTACTCCTTCTGATCATCGTTTGCATTTGGGTTGCTAGAAACTGTGAAGTTCTGGATGTGATGCTATTAGGTCGGCGGGCTGCGAAATCTTTGGGTTTAGACTATGACCGTATCCAATTTAAAACGCTTTGTGCTATTTCGATCCTAGTGTCGGTATCCACAGCGTTAGTAGGACCGATTATCTTTTTAGGGCTATTAGTGTCAGCACTTGCACATAGTTTAATGAAAACTCATCGACACGCATTACTTATCCCAGCAGCCTCGATGATCTCAGCTGTAATTTTACTGTTGGGACAGGTCGTTTTTGAAAACTTATTAGAAAGACAATCTACATTGACTGTTGTGATTGAGTTCGTAGGAGGACTCTTTTTCTTATTACTATTATCTAAAGGAAAAATTAAATGATTGCGGTTTCTTCTTTAACTCATAGTCTGGGGCATCGACTTATCTTAGATGATATTTCCGTCGATATCCCTAGAGGAAAAATTACCGCATTAATTGGTCCAAATGGTGCTGGTAAGTCAACCTTGTTACATTTGATTTCTCGGCAAGACTCAGTGCAGACGGGCGTAATTACACTAGATGAACAGGATATTGCGAAAACAGCGTCTGAGAAAATGGCGTTACGTATCGCGGTCGTTGCTCAGGATCTTGGGGTTGCGAGTCGTCTTCGTGTTAGAGATCTAGTCGCTTTTGGTCGTTGGCCACAACATCAAGGGCGTCCAACTGAAACAGACAAAATAGAAGTGGAAAGAGCGTTAGAAGAGTTTCACTTATTGGAATTAAGTGATCGGTTTTTAGATGAAATCTCAGGGGGGCAAAGGCAAAGGGCTTTTGTAGCCATGGCTTATGTTCAAGATACCGATTGGTTACTGCTCGACGAGCCACTTAACAACCTCGATATTCGTTACGCAAAATCCTTAATGGCAAAGCTGCGAAATATTGTTGAAGAAAAAGGCAAGAGTATTGTGATAGTTATTCACGATTTAAATTATGCACTCGCAAATGCTGACTTTTTTATCGCAGTGAAAGAGGGAAAAATAGCCTTTGCAGGAGAAACTTCGGAAGTTGCGACATCGAAGACGTTGTCGGAACTATACGATGCAGAGGTCAATATTATAAAAAATCATGGAAAGTATGTTGCCTTGCATCATTAAATAGCACATTGAGCTTCTATTTAGAATTTATTAGAAGCTCTCTCTTGTTCTAGCTTCACAAAGAAGTCTAAGTTTAGTGGCAGTGCTTCTCCTAGCCAATCGGTTAATTCTGTGTGATCTCTCATATTGTCTCCAGTGACCGCATGAATAAAAATCGTCATCTCCTCTCTGTTTTGATCTAACCAAGGAAAGACAAGTTCAAAGTCTTTAGCTTCTACGGTAATTTGGCAACTCCAACAAGGATGAGGACCAACGAGCTTTTCATTGAATCGACCAATTTTTAAACCAAATTTTTCTTTTGCTGCTAAACATAATCGTTTGGCATTATTTTGTGATTCTTGGTCGAAGTACACATGAGCGTGATAGCTCTGATAGGTATTTTTGATGCTTAACATTGAATTACTCTAATTTATTAAATGAGAATTATTTGCAATATGGTGGTATTGTAACAAGAAAACAGAGATATAGCTGGCTGTTTTATTTGCATCTAGTATCAACACGCCACACAATAGCATCAGGTGTTATATGGAGATTAACATGCGACATGGATGGTTGTGGTTAATACTCGTTTGTTGCTTACGTTTGCCAGTCTTGTCGTTGGCACATGCAGAAGAAATGAGTATTGTCGAGCGAGATAGTTGGTTAGCTCGCCCGGAGTTAAGTGAAAAAGTTGATGAGCTAATGGAGCTCGTTACACAAAATCAAATTGAAGCTCTCGATTTTTCCATTCAAAGCCTTGCTAATCCTCAACAAGAAGTGATTCGCTTCTTATTATTACAGCGTTTTCAAGATGCCTCAATTCAGCTTTCTATTGATGTGGAAAACCTTGTGGCAACACTTCGTTTACTTGCGCCAAAATATCATGTAATTGAAAAAGGAGATGGATTTGAATTTCTCTCTCCAGCATTTGACTATCCTTCTTTGGCTCATCGCTTGGTAAAAGAGTGGCAATTTGAGAGCAATAGCAAAGCATTTGTTTCCAGTGTTCAACTACGTCAATTGGATCTTGAGTTGTGGCTAACTGGTGAGTTGGAGGTTGTTGAGAAGCATCAAGACCTATTACTTCGAAGCATGGACCAGTTAGAGCCATTAGATATTGATTACCTAGTCAGTCAAATCACCACACCTGATGTTGTCAGCTGGTTACCCTCTAATCAAATAATGGCAGGATTGGCCCAAGCCAGTAACGCCTCATCTTTGTATAAATTGTTTTGGTTGATGCGAGCCGATTTATACTCTGAGCAAGAAGTCGCACGGTTAGGTGAACAGAATACCGTATTTGCACTCGAGCAACTTATTCTCGCCAGTAGAAACCCGAGACTTAAGCAACAGGCCCAATCGGCGTTAGCAAAAGCTTTCCCCATGCAAAATTTCGTTCGTCGTTATTTCCTAATACAACTAAACCAAGAGGGTGATGCGAACTTTGTTGCGGGTCAATTGATCGCTAATGGGTATAGAGCTTGGTTGCAGGAATTGGTCGATGTTGGCTCTAAGATTAAATATAAACAAGTGAAAGCAGAACTTGACCGTTAGAATCACAATCGAAAAGAAAAATAACGTAGTACTCAGTCGTTTTTTGATACACTTTATTAACCATTACCAGCGATTAGAAGCCCTATGAGTTTTAAGGATTTACGAGCGTTTTTAAACCATCTTGAAAGCATTGGTCAACTCAAGCGAATAGCCCATCCTATTGATCCCGTTTTCGAGATGACGGAAATTAGTGATAGAACCTTACGAGCAGGTGGCCCTGCCTTGTTGTTTGAAAACCCTGTTGGCTATGAGATGCCAGTACTTACGAACTTGTTTGGTACTTCAGAGCGAGTTGCGATAGGTATGGGGCGAAAAGAGGTTAGTGAGCTTCGAGAAGTTGGAAAATTATTGGCATATTTGAAAGAGCCGGAACCACCAAAGGGGTTCAAGGATGCGATAGATAAGCTTCCTGTATTTAAACAAGTTCTCAACATGCCAACCAAACGCTTGAGTAAAGCCTCATGCCAAGAGGTAGTTTGGCAAGGGGATGAGGTTGATTTAGATAAAATTCCGGTGATGAGTTGTTGGCCTGGTGATGTCGCGCCACTCTTGACGTGGGGGCTGACCATCACAAAAGGACCGAATAAGTCTAGGCAGAATATCGGTATCTATCGGCAGCAGAAGTTATCGAAAAATAAAATCATTATGCGTTGGCTCGCCCACCGAGGTGGTGCGCTCGATCTCAGAGATTGGATGGAAACGAACCCAGGCGAACCTTTTCCTGTATCGGTTGCATTTGGAGCTGATCCCGCGACAATACTCGGTGCCGTAACTCCCGTTCCCGATACGTTATCTGAATATGCTTTTGCTGGTCTCTTACGTGGCAGTAAAACTGAAGTTGTTAAATCATTAAGTAATGACTTAGAAGTTCCCGCAAGCGCTGAAATTGTATTAGAAGGGTATATTGATCCAACAGAGTTCGCCGATGAGGGGCCTTACGGCGATCATACTGGCTACTTTAATGAGGTAGAAAGTCATCATGTCTTTACCATTACCCATATTTCGATGCGTAAAGATCCTATTTACCACAGTACATATACTGGGCGGCCACCAGATGAACCTGCTGTACTAGGCGTTGCCTTAAATGAAGTTTTTGTGCCTATTTTACAAAAGCAATTTCCTGAAATTGTGGACTTTTATTTACCACCAGAAGGCTGCTCTTATCGTGTGGCTGTTGTCACAATGAAAAAGCAATACCCTGGTCATGCTAAGCGTGTAATGATGGGGGTTTGGTCGTTTTTACGCCAGTTTATGTACACTAAGTTCGTTATTGTGTGTGATGATGATGTCAATGCTCGAGATTGGAATGATGTGATTTGGGCAATGACAACCAGGATGGACCCCGCAAGAGATACGGTATTGATTGAGAATACTCCAATTGATTCTTTGGATTTTGCTTCCCCTGTTGTAGGTCTAGGATCAAAAATGGGAATGGATGCGACCAACAAATGGGAGGGTGAAACTCAACGAGATTGGGGAACACCAATAAAGAAAGACCCTAAAGTTGTCGCTAAGATCGACCAAATCTGGGACGAATTAGGGATTTTATGACCTATACTGTTCAGATCCTTCCAGAGTCTATAGAATTTGAAGTAGACTCGAACCAAACCGTACTCGATGCTGCGCTCAACAATAATATACTATTTCCGCATCGATGTAGGGTAGGCGCTTGTGGAATGTGTCTATGTAAAATGGTATCAGGAAGTGTTCGTTATCACCTTGAACCATTATTGACTGAACAAGAAAAGAAAGAAGGCTGGATATTTACTTGCCAAGCTTTTGCAGAAAGTAATTTAGTGCTCACTTTGGATGAGTGAGTAAGAAGGAAGAATATGACAATTAAAACCAAAGTAAAATCGATAGAATCTTTGGCATGTAATACGTACAGAATTTTATTGCAACCAGAGCACGTTATTGATTTTAAGGCCGGTCAGTATTTAATGGTCGTAATGGGCGAGAAAGATAAGCGGCCATTTTCAATCGCAAGTAGCCCTTGTCGCTCTAATGGAGAATTAGAGTTACATATTGGAGCTGCAGAGCATAACGCTTATGCAATTGAAGTTGTAGATGCGATGCGTCAAGCTCTCGAACAAGGCAGTACGATTGATATTGATGCTCCTCATGGTGATGCATGGTTGCAGCAAGATGATGGCAGTCCATTATTGCTGATTGCTGGTGGTACGGGATTTAGTTATGTCCGTTCTATCCTTGATCACTGCTTAGCTCAGAATATTGTTCGACCTATTTATCTTTATTGGGGTGCGAAAGATTCTTGCCAGTTGTATGCTAAAGAAGAGTTAATCGTTTTAGCTAATCAGTATGACAATGTTAATTTTATCCCTGTTGTTGAATCTCCAGATGCAGAGTGGCAAGGTAAAATTGGGAATGTATTACAAGCAGTCGTACAAGATTTCAATTCATTAGAAGGCTTTGATATCTATTTGGCTGGTCGATTTGAAATGGCTGGGGCTGCGCGTGATTTATTTACATCAACGAAGCAAGCACGGCGCGAACGAATATTTGCAGATGCTTTTGCTTATATCTAAAGTCTCACATTATTGAGCTTACAGAAATAATAAAGGAGCCATCGGCTCCTTTATTATTTTATCTTTAAAATCAACTCATTAAAGAATTTGTTTCAAAATACTGTCTGTTTTTGTTCGCCTTATTCGCCGTAAAAGCTTTAATACTAAAGGTGGGTAGCTATCAAATGGGTCAATCTGCTTATAGCTACCAATTAATTGAGTATGTTGAGTAATATTGTCGAATTCTTGTTGGAACTTTTCGAGTAAATGACCTTGCTTATCATTTATTAAGAGCCCATTTTCTAAGTCTAACTTCCAAGCTCTTGGGTTCAAATTATTTCCAGTAAGCAACATATAATGTTGATCAACCCAAATGCCTTTTAAATGAAAACTATTGTTATCATGTTTCCAAAGATGAATTGAAAGCTGGCGACTGGCGATACGAGCTTCATATGCCTTAGCAAAACGTCGAAGATTTAACTCATATAAATAAGGAAGACCACTAATGGTTTTAAAAGGTTTATCAGGTGGGATATAGAAATCATTCGCTGTTTTATCACCCACAATAATACTGACTTTTACTCCACGGCGTAGGGCTCGTTTCACCTGATTGCTGATCCTAGCTGGGAAGTTGAAGTAAGGCGTACAGATGATTAACTCTTCTTTTGCCTGGCCAATCAATTGATAGATTCGTTGATTGAGACGGTTACGACGCTTACCAACGCCTACCAGAGGTGTAATGCCGACTTGGTCTTCAGAAATTTTTTGTGGCTCATAGGAGTATTCAGAGCGACGTAATTGACCTCGAAATCGCTTAATTGTCGGTTTCAGTTCTTTGGTCGTCGGCCTAGTTGGGTCGCACAAATTGTACACGGCTTTATGGGAAATAATTCTTTGCTGAATCAACGATACCATTGAATCAGCGAGAACTTTATTATCGATAGTATGGTAGCGATCGAAACGATAGCGTTCAGCATGATGGAGATACACATTATTTAGACTTGCACCACTGTATATAACAGAATCATCAATGATAAAGCCTTTAAGGTGAAGAACCCCAAATATTTCTCGGTTGCGAACAGGAATACCATAAACGGGTATTTTCTCAGCATATTGATCAGCAAAACGCTGGTACATCTCTGCATTCCCATTCGATTTCTCTGCTCCAATGAGCCCTCGTTGTGCGCGATGCCAGTCTACGCAGACAGATATATCTAACAAAGGGTTACGCTGTTTGGCCGCGTATAACTCGGTCATGATTTCTCGACCTGCCTCATCATCTTCGAGATATAACGCGACAAGATATATACGACATTTTGCTTGGCGAATTAAATCGATAAGCTGACGTTTATACGCTTTGGCAGAAAGGAGAACATGAAAATTCTGCGGATCTAACGCAATCGCTGGCAAGGTTTCAAGAGGGTTTTTACGACCAATCATCTGTTTTTGTACAACCTTAGAATCTTAGTAAAGGAGCAGCCCTCGATACTAGCAAATTTCTCGTTGATATGGCTATAAAAGGGTGTCAAATATGAGAGAATTCCGCAACATACCTCATTGGTATAAGCGATTTTCCACTGCTTTTATACCGTTGAAACAGAATGTTAAGGTTATTTGGCAGTTGATCAGGGTCTAGTGAATGAAAGTGATGAGCTTGGTAAAAGGGTTCTAACCAAGTGAATGCAAAACAGTATACATTCTCAGACAAGATCTGTTGTTGGCAATGCTCGAGAAGTTGATGACCAATACCTTGTCCACGAAATGCCTCATCTACAACCATTCCGGTTAACAACTTATATTGCTCTATTGGGCGAAAACGCACCACAGCGCAAATTTCACCAAGAGAACGAGCGATTATAATATGTTCGTTTTTCTTAGGTTTTGTTGCTGGGTAGTGACGCTTATAAAAGCGTTGGACTAGAGGTAATTTTACCGAGTCTAGGGTTTCAAACTCTAACTTGATCATTAGTAACTAGGAATCCCAACTATCTGATGTAGAATATCTAAAGTTTATTAGATTTTAAGACGCTCATGCAAATACAACTTAACGCCGACCTAAGACAGTATCATACCTTTTCTCTTTCGCAACATTGTGAAGTGCTTGTAGAAATTACCTCTATCGAAGAGTTGATCGAGGTGTATTCAAAGCCTGAATGGTCTCATTTACCGAAACTAATTCTGGGAAAGGGCAGCAATGTGCTATTTACTCAATTCTATGCGGGAGTCGTAGTGATTAATCATCTCCTTGGGATTGATATTAAAGAAGTAGGAAATACGGTTTCTCTTCATGTTATGGGAGGAGAAGACTGGCCTAGTTTAGTCAAAATGACCGTTGAGAATAAATGGTGTGGACTTGAAAACCTCGCGTTGATTCCTGGCTGTGCTGGTAGTGCACCAATCCAGAATATTGGGGCATATGGCGTCGAGTTTAATGATATTTGCGACTACGTAGAGTTTCTGGATTTAGAGACCATGACCATTCAGCGACTCACTCAAGCAGAATGTCAGTTTGGCTATAGAGATTCAATATTTAAGAATGAGTTATACGCCAAAGTGGTGATTACAGCCGTTGGTCTTAAGCTAAGCCATATTTGGTCACCTAAATTAGGTTATGGTCCTTTACAATCTCTTGATAATAAGAGTTCATTACAAGATGTGTACGACATTATCTGCCAGACTCGTATGGAGAAATTACCCGATCCTAAAGAGATTGGTAATGCCGGTAGTTTCTTTAAGAACCCTTTAATATCTCATGAACACCATCAGAGCTTACTACAGCAGTTTCCTAATCTAGTAGCGTATCCAGCAGGGGAATCAATGAAAGTCGCAGCAGGTTGGCTAATCGACCAATGTGGGCTAAAAGGACTGAAAATAGGTGGTGCTCAAGTTCATCCGCAACAAGCCTTGGTATTAACGAATATTGATGGTGCAACTATTGATGATGTTTTGAGTCTTGCAAAACAAGTCGTCGATAAGGTTAACGATCGTTATTACATCACGTTAGAGCATGAAGTTCGTTTTATTGGCAGAGATGGTGAGACGCAGTTGAGTGAGGTTTTGGTCTGATGAAAGAACATCACATAAAGTTATCATTGTTAGCAATGTTATCGGATGGCTCATTTTATTCCGGTGAAGCGTTAGGAACTGAATTGGGCATTTCTCGAGCTGCCGTGAGTAAGCACATTAAAGGCATTCAAGAGTGGGGCGTTGATGTCTTTCGTGTTCAAGGAAAAGGCTATCAGCTCTCTCAACCCATCGATTTATTAATGGAAAGGAAATTACAGGAATACAGTGATTCTCCTGTGATGTTGCATCCTATCATAGATTCAACGAATCGATTTCTATTGGATAAATCTGAAGAGTTAGACAGTGGCACAGTCTGTGTTGCTGAATACCAGTCAAAAGGGAGAGGACGTCGCGGACGGCAGTGGCTGTCTCCTTTTGGCGCTAACTTATACCTGTCGATGTATTGGCGTCTTGATGCGGGTATGGCTGCGGCGATGGGATTGAGCTTAGTCGTTGGTGTAGCGGTTGTGGAGGCTCTTGAAACCTTGGGAATTGAAGGCATAAAACTAAAATGGCCTAACGATCTCTATTATCAAGATAAAAAACTAGCCGGTATTTTAGTGGAGATGTCAGGGCAGGCTGGTGGAGCGGCTCATTTAGTCATTGGAATGGGGATGAACTTGATGATGCGCCAAGAAGAGAGCGATATCGATCAGCCATGGACCACTCTTTCAGCAGTATTGGATGGTAAGTCGGTTGATAGGAACCAGCTTGCTGGTTGTTTTATCCAAGCGTGGCAACGAGCATTAACTGATTACGAACGCGATGGAATGAAGGAATTTGTCGAGCGTTGGAATAGACTTGATAATTTTTTAGAGCGGCCGATTAAGCTGTTGATGGGGCCAAACGAGGTCTTTGGTATTTGTCGCGGCATCAACGAGCAAGGTGCTGTGTTGTTAGAAACAGAACAAGGTGTCGAAAGTTTTATTGGTGGAGAGATATCGTTGCGTGGCGACAACCGAAGCTAAAGCTGGGAATTAATGCATTCCCTCCCATTCTCGATAATAATCTTTGTAGAGCGCGTTATAAAGTGACTTACTTGCGTAAAATAATGTTATCGACAGTATGATTGGCGGTTTTCTTCAGAACTAATCGAGCTCGCTCTCGAGTAGGTAAAATATTTTGCACCAGATTTACTCCATTAATCGTATTCCATATGTTTTTAGCTATTGAAATAGCTTCAGGTTCATCGATTTTTGTGTAGTGATTAAAATAAGACTCTGGCTGTTGGAAAGCGCCTTTTCTAAATTTTAAAAATCGTTCGACATACCACTGCTTAATGAGTGAATCTTCCGCATCAACGTAGATCGAAAAATCAAGAAAGTCAGAAATAAATACTCGATGAGGATCGTGTGGATAATCCATACCACTTTGTAATACGTTCAATCCTTCAATAATTAGGATATCCGGTTTATCAACCACCTTCTTTTCATCGGTAATATCATAGGTGAGGTGGGAGTATATTGGTGCTTCTACTTTTGGCTTGCCAGCTTTTACATCCGAAACAAATTGAACCAAACGGTTGATATCATAAGATTCAGGGAAGCCCTTCTTACTCATTATGTCTTTTTCGATCAGTACCTTATTAGGATAAAGAAACCCATCAGTTGTGATCAGTTCAACCTTTGCATGATTTTCCCAGCGAGCAAGTAGAGCGCTTAATAGCCGAGCTGTTGTACTTTTCCCAACAGCGACACTTCCTGCAATTCCAATAACATAAGGAGGAGCCGTTTCACTATTACCTAAAAACTGATTTAGGACGGTCGTACGATTTTGGCGAGCAGCAACATATAAATTGAGTAGTCGAGCTAACGGAAGGTAGATCTCAACCGCTTCTTGCATTGTCAGTTTTTCATTAATACCTTGCAGCTCGTGTAAATCGGCTTCAGATAAGGTCATGGGTACCGAATTTCTTAGCTCTGACCATTGCTGACGATTGAAAGATAGGTATGGACTCATGTTGGACTCGTGTTTCTACTCATATTAGTGTGTAGCAAAATACCTTAAGGCGCGAAGAAATCAAACCGACTAGTGCAATATATTGCGCTTTGAGGGGCAAAATTAAACCAAAAAATTCATAGGAATAAAAAAACAGACGGAAAAAGGAATTTTTTTTAGTTAAAGGCTTGCAAGCAAAGAAATCATTCAATAGAATGCGCTCCACTTGTGCCGACTTAGCTCAGTAGGTAGAGCAACTGACTTGTAATCAGTAGGTCACCAGTTCGACTCCGGTAGTCGGCACCACTTTCTTTTGAAAGTGACTAAATTTGGAGGGGTTCCCGAGTGGCCAAAGGGAGCAGACTGTAAATCTGCCGGCTCCGCCTTCGATGGTTCGAATCCGTCCCCCTCCACCATTTTTTAAGGAAATAGCTCTCAGAGTTACGAGTGCGGGCATCGTATAATGGCTATTACCTCAGCCTTCCAAGCTGATGATGCGGGTTCGATTCCCGCTGCCCGCTCCAATCTTTCGAGTGCTGATATAGCTCAGGCGGTAGAGCGCATCCTTGGTAAGGATGAGGTCCCCAGTTCGACTCTGGGTATCAGCACCAGATCTCTGTTCTATTTCCTTTTAGAAATTTAATATTGACTATAACTTTGGTTACGTGGTCTTCAAAGCCACTTAAATCCGTACCTTGAGGGACTACTTATGTCTAAAGAAAAATTTGAACGTACGAAACCGCACGTAAACGTTGGTACTATCGGCCACGTTGACCACGGTAAAACA
>NZ_JBSQDJ010000012.1:0-154478 GCF_053850235.1 Vibrio phycocola
GAGTGGCCAAAGGGAGCAGACTGTAAATCTGCCGGCTCCGCCTTCGATGGTTCGAATCCGTCCCCCTCCACCATCTTATTTAAATAAAAAAATCCTGCTCAATGAGCAGGATTTTTTTATTGTCTGAATATTTATTGATTAACTTAACCGAAATTCATTTCACTCGAATTACGCTAACAAATACTTCGGTACATCTGCAATGCTGTCTAACACGGCATCTGCCAGCTCCGTCCCGCGTTCAGTGATTGGTTTTCCGGTACGAACCAAGATTTTCGTCCCGACTCCAGCAGCCTGTGCAGCCATCATATCTTCCGCTTTATCTCCAACCATGACGGATTTCGCCATATCGATTTTCAAAAAGTCTCGAGCAGATAAGAACATCCCTGGTTTCGGTTTGCGACAATCACAATCTTGCTTATATTCACCAATGCCTGCTTCACTATGATGCGGACAGTAATAAATACCATCGAACTCCACACCATTATCTTCGAAGTTCCAATCCATCCATTGAGTTAAACTCATAAAGCGATCTTCGCTAAACTTGCCTCGAGCAATACCAGACTGATTGGTCACTAAGACCAAAAGATAACCGCGACTTTGTAGCTCTCGAGTAGCTTCAAATACACCCTCGACAAACTCAAAGTCATCCTCATTATGTACATAACCATGATCAATGTTTATTACACCATCACGATCTAAAAATACGGCAGGTTTCATGGTTAAAAATTCTCTTAAGTTTAATTAAAATGACCTATCCATTTACTGAGATTACATATTCAAAAGTTTCTCCCCTTTGAACATAGCTACTTTAAGTGATCCCAAGACAGGTTTGAAACAATACGACACGAATCGCACTTAAAATGAAAAATGTCGTGAATTGGTTCTTCTAACCGCCATTCACCATGACATTTCGGACAGCATCTCGCTTGCTCACTCGTCAAGCTTTGACCACCAACACGATATTGATAGTAATAGGTTGGAATCTTAGTGATATATTCAATTCGTCCTCGTAAGTCCCATCCTCGACGAAACAAGTCACTGTTCGCATCAGTGATTTCATCTAGCGCGGCATGCTCAGCACGACACCCTCCTGCCATTTGCAATTCATCACAAGCTTGCCATTCAGTTTGCCATTTAATGACGGCTTTATGATCACCATTTAACGTTGGTTGATTACGGTAGAGAGGGATTGGCTGAAAAGTGTCACCACTTCGAAGCGGAGAACAATTGTGCACATACGTAGTATATAGAATTTGCCATGAAGGCGTTAAATCGGATGCGGTTTCTTCAGAACTCAAGTCTCGTCCCAGCATTTTCACCTTAGGGCCAATCAATGAAGCCTCGTTCACCCGGCTCAAACAGACTTTGACATAATCAGAATGGTATCTAGGGTGTAAGCTGTCTTTCTCAGGGCAGATAACTCGAGCAAAGAACTCAGCATCTCCCATAATGATAGGAAATTCTCGACCTAGAATCTGGCCATTGTAGCGCAACGCCTCGAGTAATCCATTGATCGCCTTATCGACGGCTGTCAATGTGGTGTTATCAAAACACTCAAACTGAAGCTCCATTAAATACATCTAATTAGACTCTCGGTTCAAGTTGGTTAAGGAAATGAACAACATCTGGCGCTAATACATCTCGTTTATCGGTACCTAAACGTTCTAAAATCACTTCGCCGCTGAGATTGCAAATCGAAATAACATCAAGCTCTGCATCGGTTGCCGCGATAAAGACCGTAGGCTTCAGTTTTAGTCGGCGTTGAGTTAAAAGATGACCCAGAATATTCTCTTGCAACATTGGGAAATCATCTTCACTCCAAACTTGGAGCAGGGATAACTCATTTTCATCCCAACTGCATTCCAGATCCGCACTAAAGACCGATCCGTAAAATGCTTTAATATCATCATGTAAAGTCAATTCAATTGCCTGTTCGACATTAGCGAAATTGGCTTGAACCTCTCGACTAACACATTGCCATTCAACACCATCATCGTGCTGTTTAACAATACATGGAGATGGCATATCACTAAGTTCAGGATTGATTGGATTTGAGTTATGGCTCGCTTGATAAGCAATTCGATACCGTTCACTTAATGCTTCTAATGCTTGCTTAACCACGTGATTCATCTCTTCTCCGAAAATAGTCATCGAGTCTTTAATGACACGATGGATAGGATTGCGTAAAATTCACTGCATTCTAAACGAAAACTGTCACGATTATGAGCAAATATTCCAAATCACAACAACTCGACGGTCTAACACTCGGAAAAAATGTTAGCTACGTGAATAAATACGACGCAAGTCTTTTACAGTCGGTTCCACGTAGCCTCAATAGAGATGATTTGAACCTTGGCGAAGTGTTGCCATTCAAAGGGTGTGATATTTGGACACTGTATGAGATCTCTTGGCTAAATTCCAAAGGTTTGCCTCAAGTTGCTGTGGGGCACGTTACATTACCCGCTACGAGTCCAAACTTAATTGAATCCAAATCGTTCAAGCTTTACCTAAACAGCTTCAACCAAACAACGTTTGATTCATGGATCGACGTGACAGATCGCCTGATCAGTGATCTATCGAATTGCGCAGGTGAAAAAGTCGACGTTGAGCTCAAAGCAATCGAAGATTTTGCTCATCAACGTATTGGAACTATGGAAGGCGATTGCATCGACTACCAAGATATCGACATCAAAAATTACCAATTCGATGCTTCGTTGCTAGAAAATGCCATCAGTGGCGAAATTGTCGAAGAGACCTTACACAGCCATTTACTCAAATCAAATTGCTTAATTACCAATCAACCCGATTGGGGCAGTGTCGAAATTCAATATCGCGGTCATAAAATCAATCGAGAATCATTGTTACGCTATATCATCTCGTTTCGTGAACACAATGAATTTCATGAGCAATGTGTTGAACGAATATTTACTGATATCCAACGTTACTGCCAACCTGAATTCCTCGTCGTCTATGCACGGTATACACGCCGTGGAGGCCTGGATATTAACCCATATCGTTCGTCTGAAAATACGCATCCAGCTAACTTAGCAAGAATGGCACGCCAGTGAAGCAAAGCGCCTTATCCACCGCTCCAACAATCAACTTGAGTGCCGTGTTGCGAACACTTAGTCGAAATTTAGCACTCATATTAGTACTAAATTTACTGTTGATGTCTTTCTTACCGAAAGTATTCGCCGTTGAGTTTGCTTCGCCGAGTATAGAAGAAGCGCGTTTGATGCTTGATATTTCGCCCAAGCAAGCACAAAGGTTAAGTCAAGATTTTCTCGACAATAGAAGAATTTCAGGTCGGATCAAACAAAACGCTTCTGATGGCGTAAATAGCTCATCGACGAACCCAATTCGCACGCCAAACAACAGCATTGAAGCACTTGAGATATTGACGCAAGCTTGGTGGCAGCTTGGTGACAAAAACAAATCTCAACGTTACTTAGAGCAAGCAAAAGAAGTTGCTCAACGTTTTTCCCTTCCATTTAAAAAGCTTGAATTGGACCTTCTAGACGCACGTTTTCAATGGTTGAACTCTTATAATTCTGAACGCGCACTTGAACGATTAAGTCAATTAGCAGCACAGCTAAACAACTTTGATAACTCTAAAACGTTCACTCGCCGACTGCATTACCAAGCAGCAATGATACAAGCAGAAGTAGCCTCTCACGATGGTGATATGACACTGGCGCATGCATATTTCGTGATTGCAAAAGAATATACTGAAGATCAACTAGAGAAACAAAGGTTTATCAATTATCACCTCGCTGTAGGTCAACACTACCTAAATAATAAGCGTTACAATAAAGCACTGCCTGATCTGCTCATCGCCTATTGGAGCGCGGTAGACTCAAACTCTAGTGTTCAGCTTGCGAAAGCGAACACCTTGCTAGCAAAAGTATTTTATCAACGTAAAGTTTACGATCAGGCTCTGATTTATCTTCGCCAAGCTGCTGATTTTTACAATGGTTATCAGGATACCCCAGCTCTAGCGGAGATACTGAAACTCATGGGAGACAGCTACTATGAGCAGAAACGATTCAACCTTGCACTCGTTCACTACCTTAATGTGCTCGATCAGGATGAGTTAAGTTCCCATATTAACCAATATATAGAAATGCAAATCAAACTAGCGGGTACCTATTATCAGTTAGAAAATTATGAGCTTGCAAAGCAGTATTTAGATAATTCATTTTTGTTACTTGATAAACATAACGATACTTCGCTTAGAGCACGAGCTACGTTACTGCAAAGTGGGTTAGCTTTTTATCAGGGAAAACTTAAACAAGCGGCAACCTATGGCACAAGAGCACTCTCGCTTGTAAAAACAACCAAACAGATTGACCTTGAGTTAGAAACCTATGTTCTCTTAACCGACGTTAATGAACAGATGGGTGAGAACGAACAAGCCCTTAGTTTTGCCAAACGTTACAATGAACTAAACCAGCTTAATCAGGTAAAGTTAAATCAAATTGGCGAAGATACATTCCGCCAGCAAAAAGAGTTTGTCGAACAAACATTACACTTCACTGAGCAAGAGAAAAAGCTTAACTCTATCACTCAACGTACTAACACCTTACAGCACGTAACCGTTGCTTTAACTATTGCTGCTGTTGCTTTCCTGATAATTATATTTCGACGCGGTCACATTATTAGGCTTCAAGAAAGCGAAATCGATGGGATCAATAATCGACTCTTTGCTCACTCTCGTTCCAATTTAAGTAATTTAAGAATGCTCAATGCAAACTTACCGTCCTCGCTTCATAAAACCAGTCGAACCTACGAGCAGTGGCACATCGGAGAACTTATCCATGAGCCTCTTTCTGATCGACTGCGCTTTGCCATCATTGATGTGCCCTTTCTTCGAGATATGTATTTACAATATGGCTACACCGCTGGGCTTGAGTTAGAACAAAGCTTTGGTCAGTTTCTAACTGACAAACTGAATGACGATATGCGCTTATTTCACTTTACCGATGCGAACTTACTCTATATTGAAAAAAATCGAGATACCAATACCCCACCACACCAACTGTTCGAACAAATAAAGATGTGGATAGACGAATTTCAACCGTCGCGAGATATCAATCGAGTAATTCGAATGGGGATTGCTGATTACCCCTTCCTTCCAAGAGCGTACATGATGATAAATGAAAGGGAGCTGTTAGATATTCTCTTAATGGCAACAAGTACATCATGTCACCTTAGCGACAATGAAGAAGCAAGTCATTGGGTTTACTTTAAAGCGATCGATAATGCGCCCGCTGCAAGCTTTGCTTCGGACAATATTCGAACCGCATGCCAACAAGCGATTGATCAAGGAATAATAAAAGTTCACTCTTCTTGCAAGATTGAGGAGAACATCAAACATTCATTAAAAATGTAGAGAAATTAGTCGAAATTAAACGTGACCGCGTGACGTAGAGTGTTTATTTGCTATTATCGATAGATTCATTAATAGGAATTCCTGTTTTCTGCTAATCCATTCATTTGGTTCATTATGATCGCCTCCGACAATACGACTCAGGACGAATTACTTACGCTAAGACGTCAATTGGCGAAAGTGCGTTTGACACATCGCGATTCATCGCTCAAATTTACTAGAGAGCGCAATATCTTAAAACGCCTTTTAAGCTCGTTTACTACCGTTTATCAAAGTAATAACAAAGATCTGAACCTCCAACTAAGTGAGCTGCGAAAATCTCTCGAAAATAATTCTCTAGAAAAAAATGGCGAATTAGGTTCAGCTATTTCGCAAATGGCCGTTATAGAACGAGGATTAAAAAAGCAGGCGTTAACAATGGAGAAGCAGACTATCAACTTAGACAATCAGATCCGTCACAGTGGCGAAGCGTTGCTTCGCATACCCGGTTTGCCTATAAAGGTAAAACGGGATGTGCGCGATCTCCTAAGTCTTTCTGATTCAACACGCTTGCCACAAGGTGATCAAGCCTACCGCTTACTAGGGTTGTTTGAACGTTCAGTTAAAATCATTTCAACCAATCCAGATCTCGCCTGTTCAGAAATCGAACAAGCGGCTGAGAAAGAGTTAATTCTTCGCCTTTGTGAAGAGTTGCAGAGTTTAATCACCGAACTTGATTTCGATGGTGACGCAGGCGATCAATTACTGGATATTCGCGCTAAGTTATTGATTGGAGTAGAGGCAAACCACCTCATAGAAATAACCTTGGATGTACTACGTTTAGTCATTGAAGGAACCAAGCATGAGCGAAAATCATCAGAAAAGCTTTTAGAACAAATTAATACATCACTCAAAACAAACCTTAAAAGTACAGCAGATAGTGTCGAGCAAAGCCAAAGTTATTCGATTCACCGCCAGGAAATGAATTTAGAACTCAGCCAACTCGTCACCAAAAGCCAATCAGTACTCAATCAGGGAACGGACCTTACTCAAATCAAACAAACGATTGATCCCATGTTCAATGAGCTTCAATCGCTAGCTGAACGGTTAATGCACGCAGAAACAAGAGAACAAGCGTTAATCGAGCGCATGATATATACCCAAAACCAAATGGAAGCACTGCAAGAAACCACGTTAGATTATCGTCGTCGTCTTAATGATCAAGCCGAGCGCATGCTCCAAGACCCTTTAACCAAGGTATACAACCGAACGGCTTTCCATGAGCGTTTGGAAGTTGAATATCATCGTTGGATAAAGTCTCAGCATGATCTCAGAATCATCTTGTTCGATATCGATAATTTCCGAGAAGTTAACGAAAAGTTTGGTTTTACTGCCGGAGATAAAGCGTTAAAAATAATCGCTCGAACTCTAAGCAAAGAAATGTCGGGTAACGACACCATCGCTCGCTTCTCTGGTGAAGAATTTATTGTCATCATGCCCGAGCATGGCCATGATGAAACCTATCGACAAATTGAGCGAGTACAGTCGACCATTGCTAAATTACCCTTTAAATTTAAACAGCAAAGTCTCTCGATTACTCTTAGTGCTTCTAGCGTTGGGTTTAAGGAAAATGATACTCCTGAAGATGTGTTAGAGCGCGTATTTAGAGCGATGTCGGAAACAAAAAAACAAGGTCACAACACTATCAATTGGAAATAGAGGCAGTATATTATTTCGATAAAACTTGCCTCTGAACACCTGCCCTATATTAAATTACCCCCTGATTGATACTGAAAAATCAAAGTGTTAATTTAATCTTGCTATAATAATAATCGTGGACACTGATTTAATCGTAAATCAGGTTATATTCACTATAACAATCAATACTTGTTTATCTCTCATTTGATCAATTTGCTGTACTGCCTATTGCTTATGCAGTTCGAGAAGCAATCGGGTAACCAATAAGCTCGGAATTAACCGATAAAATGAGACATAAGTGGGGAGGAATGTATGAATACTATAATAAGCCCAATGGGCAGTATGGACCTGCTCTCTCAAATTGAAGTTGAGCGCCTTAAAAAAACAGCATCGAGTGATACCTTATATCAACTCTATCGCAACTGCACTCTCGCCGTCCTAAATTCGGGTGCTCATACCGACAATTCAAAAGAACTCCTCGATAAGTACAAAGATTTTGATGTAGATGTATTACGCAAAGAGCGAGGAATTAAGATTGAACTGATTAACCCACCGAGCCATGCCTTCGTCGATGGGAATATCATTAAAGGAATTCAAGAACTGCTTTTTTCGGTGTTGCGTGACATTGTCTACGTCAACATGCAAATTGCCGAAAACCAAAGACTGAATTTAACCAATCCTGCACATATTACCAATCTGGTTTTTTCCATATTACGCAACTCCGGTACATTAATTCCGGGGGTAACACCTAATTTGGTCGTGTGTTGGGGTGGCCACTCAATCAACGAAATCGAGTATCAATATACGCGTTCTGTTGGTCACGAACTTGGGTTACGTGAGCTCAACGTTTGTACGGGAAGTGGACCAGGAGCAATGGAAGGTCCAATGAAAGGGGCTGCAATTGGTCACGCTAAGCAACGTTCTAAAAGTGCTCGTTACATTGGATTGACAGAGCCTTCTATTATCGCCGCTGAGCCACCAAACCCGATCGTTAACGAACTGATTATCATGCCGGACATAGAAAAAAGGCTCGAAGCATTTGTTCGTTTAGGTCATGGTATTATTATCTTCCCAGGGGGCCCAGGTACCGCAGAAGAGTTGTTGTATATTCTTGGCATCATGATGCATCCAGACAATGCTGATCAACCTCTTCCAATTGTGCTTACAGGTCCAAAAGAGAGCGAAGCCTATTTCCACTCTATCGATCAGTTTATTCTCGATACGCTGGGAGAAGATGCTCGTAAACATTATCAAATCATTATCGATGATCCTGAAGCAGCTGCGAAAGCAATGGCCGAAGCGATGCCTAAAGTGCGCGCCTACCGTAAAGCAGATGGCGATGCATACAGCTTTAACTGGTCATTAAAAATCGATAAGCCGTTCCAATTACCCTTTGACCCAAGCCATCAAAATATGGCAGAGCTCGATCTCCACTATGATCAACAACCGGAACAATTGGCAGCAAACTTACGTCAGGCGTTCTCAGGAATTGTTGCTGGTAATGTGAAAGCAGAAGGTATACTGGAAATTGAACGTCATGGCCCCTTTATGATTGATGGAGATAAGTCATTAATGGCCAAAATGGATAAGTTACTGCAGGACTTTGTTGATCAAGATCGAATGAAGCTACCAGGTGGACAAGCCTATCAGCCCTGTTACCGGATAATGAATCAAGATTAGCCAAAGCTTAGGCTGTCAAAAACAATCGATTTGATTACAATAAGGGGCTCAGCCCCTTTTTTGTGATTACTATGTCTAACATTCATCTCGTGATTATCGATGCATTGAATTTGATCCGTCGGGTTCATTCCGCTCAGCCAGATCCCAATGATATCGCACGTACCACGACAACCACCATTCGAACCCTCACGCGTGTTATCAATGAAGCCCAACCGACTCATATTGTTGCTGTATTTGACCATAACCACGAAGACAGAGGATGGCGTGCTGAGCTACTACCAAGCTATAAAGAAGGACGTAAACCTATGCCTTCTGCTCTACAAGAAGGTCTTGAAAGCATTCAAGACGCATGGTGGGAGTTAGGTATAGATTCTCTGCTTTCCGAAGGAGACGAAGCGGACGATTTGGTCGCAACTCTAGCGGTAAAAGTTGCCTCTCATAATGAGAAAGTGACCATTATATCGACCGATAAAGGATACTGTCAGATCCTATCACCGACACTGCAAATCCGGGACTACTTTCAACATCGTTGGTTAGATGCTCCATTCATAGAAAAGGAGTTCGGCGTTAAGCCAGAGCAACTTGCCGATTACTGGGGACTAACTGGAATTAGCTCTAGCCAAATGAGTGGAATTCCGGGCGTTGGCCCAAAAGCCGCAAAAGAGATTTTAACTCAATTTCCGACTATTGAAGCGGCGTATGCCAGTGATGAAATTGCCGCTAAATATCGTAAAAAACTTGATGAACACATTGAAATTGCAAGAATATGTCGTCAGGTAGCGTCATTAAAAACAGACATTGAACTTGGCTTCAATTTACAAGATTTGCGCTTGAAACCAAGTTCAACAACATAAAACTATCACTAGAAAATAGCAATGAGATGTTAGTGAGGAGAGATGTTCGACAGTGACTGAATATGAACTGTGATCTCTTCTCTATCGTGATATAAGTGTTTCGCCTGCAGCTTGAATTTAACGTTATGCTCATTCAAGAAGGTTTTTAAGTTCTCAATATCTTGCCACACTTCATCAAAGCGCCCTTTCATCGGTAACTTCAAATTAAAGATCGCTTCTTGAGCCCAGCCTGCAATTAACCATTCCCCCATCAATTGAGCAACACGTGCTGGCTTTTCTATCATGTCGCACACAATCCAAGTGACATTTTTTCGAGGTGGTTCAAATTTAAAACCATCCACTTGATGATGCTTAACTTGCCCAGTATCCATCAGACTATCTGCCATCATGCCGTTATCAACCGCATGGACGAACATAGAGCGCTGCACGAGCTGATAAGTCCATCCACCTGGGCAAGCGCCTAGATCAACAGCCCACATTCCCGATGCCAACCGCTCATCCCACTCTTCTTTAGGAATAAAAACATGAAAAGCCTCTTCCAATTTGAGTGTTGAGCGACTTGGTGCATCCGCTGGGAACTTCAATCGTGGGATACCCATATAAAACGGGGAATTATTATTCGCGTAAGAAACCCCTGCATAACAATGGCCTGGTTTAATAAAGCACAAATGTAATACCGGTTTCTTTAGGTTTTCTTTTTTATACAAAATCCCCTTGCCACGTAACGCTTGGCGAAGTGGAACGGTAAATTTACGGCAAAATTTAAGCAGCTCTTTTGCTTCTTCATTATCAGGTGTCTCAATACGAAGGTCACCACAATTCGGCAGTCCTTCTACTTCGCTTAGATCATCAAGAATAGGAGAAATACGATCGTCCTTAGGTAAATCTTCAAATTCAGCGCATATCGCAAACATTTGGCGTGCGAAAATCAATGATGAAAAATCGACTTCTTTAACAAGCTTCTCTGCGTCGCCATCTTGATAGCACTCAAAGATAACGTAACCACTTTTTTTAACCACACGAGGAAAACCAAACACCTCTAACCGAGTGGCTTTTTCTTGGATTTCGCTAGCACAATCATTTTCAAATCCAGTACGACAGTAGAGCATTAATTGCTTCACTCGTTCACCTCATCAAGTTTTGTTACGCCAAGTGCCATAAACACCCAACCTATAATAAATAACAGACCACCAAAAGGCGTGATCGGACCAAACCATTTGATTCCTGTTAGCGCCAGTGCATACAAACTGCCACTAAAACAAAAGACGCCGATAATAAAGCAAATGCCTGCACGATAAAAACAATTTTGCGCTTTTTCGCTTTTGGTCAACCGCATTAAAATAGCACAAGCCAAAAGCGCTAATGTATGAATAAACTGATAGTCAACGCCAGTATTAAAGACATCAAGATGATAAGCCGAAAGATACGATTTCAAACCATGTGCTGCAAAAGCCCCTAAAGCGACCGCGACTCCGCCATAGAGTGTTGCGACGCTAAGCAATTTTCTACTTTTCATCCAACACCTCAAGAATAAAATGACTCAGCTTTTTTGCAGCATGGCTGAGGTTTTCTTCTTCGGTTAAACCCGATTTTTTTCTCGGCTTAAAACTGTGGTCACCATCGGAGATATACTCGACAGTGATTGAAGAGCTCAGATTCATCTCTTCAACTTCAACACGGGGGCCAAACGTATCTCTCTCACCTTGCAAAATTAAGCACGGCTTGGTTAATTGGGATAAATGCTCGCCTTTGAATCGCTCGGGCTTTCCCGGGGGATGAAATGGAAACCCAAGACAGGCGATACCGGCGACGCGGTTATGTTCTTCCAACAACGAGGCCATACGACCTCCCATCGACTTGCCACCAATCACAACCGGCCCATCAACTGCAAACTCGTTTATCACACTTTCAAAGGCTTCAAGCAGTTTGGGGGCGCGATCGGGGGGTCGCCTTTTATTTTCTTCTTTTTGCCTAACCATATAGGGGAAATTAAACCGAATAACCCGAATATTGCTCTGCGCTAACTGTGATGCGATCGCCTCCATAAATGGGTGATCCAGACCTGCGCCAGCACCATGAGCAAAAATAAACGTTGCTCGATTCTGCTCTCCATTAATCTCGGTTGTTGTCATATCTCACCTTCTATTAACGCCATAGACTTCCTACCCTTTCCATCTCGCACCAGATAAATACTAATGCATTAACGCCAAGACTGTCGCCTATCAAGTATATAAACAATAAAGCCGCCTAATTTAAGGCGGCTTCAACAATGATTACGTTCTAACCATCAACACTATTGATGACTAAGGACGATAAACTTTTACGTTATTAAAACCCTGCTCTTTAAGATACAGAGCTTGCAAACGACTCATCACACCACGCGCACAATAGAGAAGATAGGTTCTTGATTGGTCCAAATCACCGAACTTCGTTGCCAATTTATAGAAAGGTAGATGTTGAACTTCAACACCATCAATCACAAGAGAGTTATCGTCTTCTTCATCTGGGCTACGGATATCCAATACGACCGCATTCACTTCCACTTGATCGACCGATTCGACATCAGGAACTTGCTCCTGGCTCTCTTCGGCAATCTTACGAATATCCATCTGACGAGCACTAAATACGACGTTCTCAAGAATGGAGAAATCGAAGTTATTTTCTTCTTTCTCTAGTTTTGCTTTAACTGCTTTCACGGTTGGATTTTTTGAAATCACACCACAGTATTCTGGCATGGTTTTAGCGAAATCTTCAGTGCCGATTTGTCTCGCCACATTAATGATATCTTCTTTATCCCAGTTAATCAGAGGACGTAAAATCAATGTATCAGTGACATTATCGATCATGCGCAAGTTCGTTAAGGTTTGGCTAGAAACTTGCCCCAGTGCTTCACCAGTGACTAAAGCTTGTACGCCAAGCTTTTCAGCAATCATACCCGCAGCACGCATAAACATCCGTTTGAGCACAACACCCATTTGGCCGTCATCGACTTTCTCTAAGATTTCTGCAACAACCGGTTCAAAATCGACAGAAATAAAACGCACCTTTGCCGATGACCCATATTTATTCCATAAATAATGCGCTACTTGCTTAACACCAATCTCGTGCGCAGGCCCACCAAGATTAAAGAAACAGTAGTGAACTTTCGAACCACGCTTGATATGTAGATAGCTCGACACACCGGAATCAAAGCCACCGGAAATCAAACTCAATACATCTTCTTGTGTGCCCAATGGGAAGCCACCTAACCCTTTGTAGCGCGCAATCACTTGATTAAGCTTGCCTTCTGCTATTTCAACATTGATGGTCACATCGGGTTTTTTTAGCTTAACTTTGGCACTTTCTACCGCTTGGTTAAGCCCACCACCAACATAACGCTCAAGTTCAATCGACGTAAAATCATGTTTACCACGGCGCTTTGCCCGAACCACAAACGTTTTATCTACGATTTTATCTTGGCTATGCGCTAGGACTTGTTCGTATATATTGTGAAGGTCGGTAAATTCAGACTGCAGAACTTCAAGTACCTGAGCGATACCCGGCGTATGCGTCAATATCTCTAACGTTTCTTGAAAAAACTCATCACTTTCAGAGGTAACTTCAATGTGGTCGCGACGATTAAATACCGACACCGATTGAGTACGACGTTTGACGATATTACGAATATTACCTTCAAGAATCTTGGTAAAACGTTTGCGAACAGATTCGCTTTTAACAAAAATCTCTGGATGGGGCTTAACAATAAACTTCATAGGAGTATTCGCAATGTTCCGGTTAATCAAATTAACAATAGTAGACACGATCTAATAGCGACCAGCGTGGAGGCGCAAGATTATACACGAGATTGAAACACTAAGGAAAGGACAAAAAAGGCAAGCCGAAGCTTACCTTTTTATTTCATTTTCTGCCTATTTATTGAGGTGATGCAATCGAGACTTCATCACTAAGAAGCGGTTCACCCTGGAGAATATTAATTTCAACTCGACGGTTTTGTGCTCGGCCAAGCGGCGTCTCATTGGTCGATACTGGCTCGGTATCTGCGACACCTCTCACTCGTAATCTTGCATGATTAAACCCGGGAACTCGTTCCATTTCCTGAGCAACAGATACCGCTCTTTGCGCAGATAGATCCCAATTCGAGCGGTAAAGCTCTGATTCCGTTGGCTGATTATCAGTATGACCTGACACCATAACAACTCCTGGTACGTCTTTAACTAAATCGGCAATTTGACGAACTAAAGGACGAAATTTAGGTTGTAAGAATGCTGAACCTTGAGGAAACGCTCCCTTCTCTCGCAATCGAATAATGATTTGCTGACCTAAGTTATCAACTTCAATCGCTCCTTGTGCTATTTCTCTGTCTAGCGCTTTTCTGATACTTTCGAGCACCGTCTCCATCTCTTCGGTCATCGCTTCGGCCATTTGTTGAGCCTGTTGCTGCGTTTCCGATTCTGCCATTTGCTCAGTGGAATCCTGAGGTGATTGACCACCGTTTGCATCACCATCTTCTTTTTGATTTCCACCAGCACGATCAGAATCGCCTTCTTGAAACTCCAGAGTCTGCTGAGTGATATCAATTGTTTGCTGCATGATCACGTCGATCGGCGTCGGCTCTGGTCGCCCTGGTCTAAATTCTTGCGCAATAACACTGGTCCCTTTTGGGATATCTTTTACATCGAGTCTATTTTGCACACCAAATGCAAACTTCATCGAGCCTGCAATTTGTTTAAATTTCAACACGTCCATTTCAGAGAATGAAAGCAGTAACACGAAGAAGCACATGAGTAGTGACATCAGGTCAGCGAACGTACCCATCCATAGAGGTAAACCGGGAGGAGGACAGGTACAGTTTTCTTCATCAGACATGACTTGGCTCCTTTAGGTTAGGAGTGCTGGCTGAGGTTAGATTATTCACCATCAACACCTGCAGCTCTTTTGCCTTCATTGATGTAGTTTTGCAAGAATCCATCAATAACACGTGGGTTTTGACCATCTTGAATCGCTAAAACACCATCCATTATCAAACGACGATTCAATGTTTCTTCTCCACGACGTAAGGATAATTTATCGGCAAGTGGGAAAAAGACCATATTTGACAATATTGCACCATAAAGTGTGGTTAAGAGTGCCACCGCCATTGCAGGACCAATTGATTTTGGATCATCCATATTTGATAGCATCGCAACCAAACCAACCAGTGTCCCAATCATCCCCATCGCGGGTGCAACGTCACCAAATGCACGAAAAACTTCAATACTTGAATTGTGACGCTCATCAGTCAGTACAATATCTTTTTGCATCGCGGCACGAACCACATCACTGTCGTGCCCATCAACCAGCATATCGATACCTTTCTGCATAAAGCTATTGGTAATTTCCATCTCTTCCAATGCAAGAAAGCCCCCTTTACGTGCAGCATCTGCCATTTCAACCACTTTTGCGATTAAATCTTCTGGGCTGTCCGATTTAAACATAAACGCCTTGGCCGCGACTTTTGCCGATCCTAAGAATCCGCCGAGCGTAAATTTCATCATTACGACAAAGATAGAACCACCTACCACAATCAAAATTGAGGTGACGTCGAAGAACATCATTAAGCTTCCGCCTAAGATCATCGCCATAATTACGAAGGCAAAGCCGCCTAAAAGACCGACTAGTGTTGCTAGATCCACAAAGCACTCCTCATGCTATTCATTATTCTTCGAGATTAACCTAACCATAATTTGTATCGGCTGAGCCGAAAAAGCTTTAGTTAAATTATTGGTTCACATCGTAAATAAATTCAATATAACTCTATTGTAGGTCAAAAATTCCTACTTCACCGTGAACCCTTCTCATCAATGTAAGAATATTGGCAACAATTTTTTTATACGTTTAATAGCTTAGTCATAAAAATGGCTATTTGAATGAAATTATCCTCGTTAAATTTGACCAAGATAGCGCCCTAGGGTAACTTCCCACCATTATCTTAATGATGAAATGATTATGGCCAGTAAAAAACCAGAAAATATGTCCTATGAAGCGACAATTGAAGAACTCGATAGTTTGGTTAATCAGCTAGAGCAAGGAGAGCTTGCGCTTGAAGATGCACTAAAAACGTTTGAGCGTGGCATCGCCCTAGCCCGAGCAGGACAAGTGAAATTAAGCAATGCTGAACAACGAGTCCAAATATTGCTGAGTGAAAGTGATGAAGCTCCACTCGATGATTTTACACCTTCACTATCTGAGCCAAATAAATAAGATTGCCATGATTTCAGATTTAGCACTCTATCAGGAAAGAAACAGTCAGCAATTAAATAGCTGGTTAGATCAGCTGCCAATGCAGCAAGACTCGCTAACTCAAGCAATGCGCTACGGGCTATTGTTGGGTGGTAAACGAGCACGACCTTATCTGGTATATATTACCGGAGAAATGCTTGGGTGCAGTTTAGAACAACTGGATACCCCTGCAAGTGCCATCGAATGTATTCATGCCTATTCACTGATCCATGATGATCTTCCTGCTATGGATAATGATGAACTACGTCGAGGTCATGCAACTTGTCATATTAAGTTTGATGATGCTACCGCCATCTTAGCGGGCGACTCTCTGCAAACCCTAGCGTTCACGATCTTATCTGAGGGTATGTTAAGCGCAGATGCTGAACCTCAGCGTATCAAAATGATTCAAACGCTTGCCAATGCTTCAGGTGCAAATGGCATGTGTTTAGGACAATCCCTCGATCTAAAAGCAGAAAATCGACTCGTCGAACTCAATGAACTTGAAACTATTCACCGCAATAAAACAGGTGCACTGATAGGATGTGCCATTCGCTTAGGCGCACTTTCAGCGGGTGAAAAAGGTATTAAGTTATTACCTTATTTAGATCGCTATGCCGCCGCTGTCGGGTTGGCGTTTCAAGTTCAAGATGATATTTTGGACATAACAAGTGATACAAAAACGCTAGGTAAACCACAAGGTTCCGATACTAAACTCAACAAAAGCACCTATCCTGCTATTCTAGGACTAGCCGGTGCTCAACAAAAAGCGAATTTGCTTCTCGAAGATGCTCTCGAAGCTCTTGATGCCATTCCTTTTGATACCAGTAAACTTGAACAATTCGCCCGATATGTCATCGAGCGCAAGAATTAAAAAGAATTTATAAGCGCGTAACTATGACTCTGAATATTTCTAAATATCCAACATTAGCTTTGGCCAATACCCCAGATGAGCTTCGCTCTCTGCCAAAGGAGATGTTGCCTAAACTATGCGATGAACTGAGAACGTATTTACTCAATAGTGTCAGTCAATCAAGCGGACATCTGGCCTCTGGACTCGGTACTGTCGAACTGACGGTGGCTTTACACTACGTCTATCATACCCCTCATGATCGCTTGATTTGGGATGTAGGTCATCAAGCATACCCTCATAAAATTTTAACTGGCCGACGCGATAAGCTGCCGACGATAAGGCAAAAAGGGGGACTTCACCCTTTCCCTTGGCGTGAAGAGAGCGAGTATGACACGCTGTCTGTCGGACACTCTTCAACATCGATTAGTGCCGCATTAGGTATTGCAATCAGTGCTGCCAAAGAAGAAAAATCTCGCCGTGTTGTGAGTGTTATTGGTGATGGAGCCATCACCGCAGGCATGGCATTTGAAGCCCTAAACCACGCTGGAGACATCCACAACGATATGCTTGTCGTGCTCAACGATAATGAAATGTCGATCTCTGAAAACGTGGGCGCATTAAATAATCACCTAGCACAACTGCTTTCAGGAAATCTCTACACCACAATTCGGGAAGGTGGCAAGAAAGTACTTTCTGGTATTCCACCAATTAAAGAATTGGTTAAGAAAACAGAAGAGCACATAAAAGGCATGGTAGTACCCGGCACTCTTTTTGAAGAGCTGGGATTCAATTATATCGGTCCAATCGATGGTCACGATGTTCTTGAGCTAGAAAAAACGCTCCGTAACATGAGAGACCTCAAAGGGCCTCAATTTCTGCATATTATGACCAAAAAAGGCAAAGGTTATGAGCCAGCAGAGAAAGATCCAATTGGCTACCATGGCGTACCTAAATTCGATCCGAGCCATTCGTCATTACCGAAAAGTAACAATAATCCCCCAACTTTTTCTAACATTTTTGGGGATTTCTTATGTGACATGGCCGCACAAGATCCTAAGCTAATGGCAATCACGCCAGCCATGCGTGAAGGCTCTGGCATGGTGCGTTTTTCCAAAGAATACCCAAGCCAATATTTTGATGTTGCGATTGCTGAACAGCATGCAGTGACTTTGGCAACAGGCATGGCGATAGCGGGCGATCATCCGATCGTGGCTATCTATTCTACCTTCCTCCAACGAGGCTATGATCAGCTTATTCACGATGTTGCGATCATGAACCTACCGGTAATGTTTGCCATCGACCGTGCTGGATTAGTTGGAGCTGATGGACAAACACACCAAGGTGCATTCGACCTTAGCTTTATGCGTTGCATCCCTAACTTGGTGATTATGGCTCCAAGCGATGAAAATGAGTGTCGTCAAATGCTATATACCGGCCATCAACATCAAGGGCCAAGTGCGGTTCGTTACCCTCGTGGTTCTGGTAATGGCACCGTCGCGACTAACGAATTTACTGCTGTTGAAATTGGTAAAGGCCGCGTCATTCGCGAAGGAAAACAATGTGCCATTCTCAGCTTCGGTCCGTTACTTCACAATGCGGTTGTCGCAGCGGAACAACTGGACGCGACCGTTATCGATATGCGTTTTGTTAAGCCACTAGATAAAGAACTTATCAAAGAGATGTGCCAAACGCACGATGTGATTGTCACACTCGAAGAAAACGCGATCGCTGGAGGAGCTGGCTCGGCGGTGATCGAGTTTATGATGCAAGAAAAGTGCATTAAGCCAACCCTGACACTGGGTTTACCAGATGAGTTTATTCATCAGGGAACACAAGATGAATTGTACGAAGAATTGGGATTAGATGCAGATGGCATTATCAACGCCATCAACAGCTACCTCAACAGATAGTGACCATCGAACCCCGACATAACTTGTCGTATTAACCCTACAAAAAAGCGCCGTGTCTGGCGCTTTTTTATTGAGTCCCTTTTCAAATATTATCCAGCTCAAAAATCTATGAGCATTTATCTAACGGCCATTTAAATTGTTCAAATAAATGCAACCATACCTCATCATAGTTCGCTTTTAACACCAATTCTTGTTCGGTATAGGGATGTATAAAGCTTAGTTCAGCCGCATGCAGCAGTAATCGGTGAGCGTCAAAATGCTCTCTAAACAATCGATTATGCTTTCCATCACCATGATTGGTATCACCAATAATCGGATGGCTAATATGATGCATATGACGTCGCAATTGGTGCTTTCGCCCAGTCTCTGGTTTCATCTCGACTAGCGAATATCGGCTGGTTGGAAAACGTCCAGTTGAAAACGGCACTTCAATATGGGCTATTGGTCGATAATAGGTCACAGCCTCTTGAGCAGGTTTATCTTGTTTGGCAAATTTGTCCGCGATTTTATCGAGCTCTTGGGTAAGCGGATAATCCAACCTTGCTTCTTCTTCAATCCAACCTCGGACCACAGCATAATAGGTTTTCTCCATTTGATGCTCTGCAAACATCGGCATCACCTTAGCAGCCACTTCGCTCGACAATGCAAACACTAACACACCAGACGTAGGCCTATCTAAGCGATGTAACGGGAACACATGCTGGCCAATTTGGTCCCGCAAGGTTTGCATTACAAATTGGGTTTCGTGTTTATCCAGCCAAGAGCGGTGTACCAACATTCCTGCTGGCTTATTCACCGCGACCAAGTAGTCATCTTGATAGAGTATTTCTAACATTATTGGCACACCTTATCGATCTGCTGAATGATATTGAGTAAAGACGAATAAGCCGGCTTTCCTTGCCAAACTTGTGCGAAATAAGGTTCTATCGAAAAACCTCGAGGAAGGTTATTCTCATTCAAAGCGTGACGCATTTTGGGAATAAAAATCCACTGCAGCCATTGTTCGGGGGCTAGTGTATCCATGGCGAAAGGAACCAAACTGCTTAATGCTTCTTCATTAGGAGGGGTCGTTTGCCATAAATTTAGGCCATTCAATTTCATTTCGAGTTGGTCTAAAAGCGAGATAAGGGAAACAATTCTGGTCATCGAGCGTGCTTAATTTTTTTGTCGGACTTGAAAACGTGCTATAGAGTACCATCTATTGAAGAATAACTGATAGAGTCAAACTCCCTAAAGTGTGTGCAAACCCAATCATAGACGTACATGGCCTTAGGAACTAACTGATTCAAATTACCCCTTTTCATCGGATGATATATGCAAACCATAGATACTCTTAGCCAACTCGTTAGCGAAAGTGAATGCGACTACATGGTGTTCGACTTAGGCCGCCGTATTCAGCTTATCGACAACCAGCAATTCGCCAGCGTTGAACAAGGGCAGCAACCCTATCCTTATCCGCTTCAACGCCATGCTAAGTTTGCTATCGTCTATTGGAATGAATCTAAGCAGCCTTGGTTCTGGTTTCTTAACTTCGAACTGGATGAACGTGGATTACTGATGCCTGCCAACGTGGGACAATTCATTCGCTATGTGTTAGAAGCGATGGGCACACGTTTAACCAATAATTTAAGCGAAGAACAACAAAACAAACTGGCAAACAACCCTTTCACGTTTAAGCCAAACGAAGAAAAAATGGCGGTACTCCACAGCCTAGTGCGTGCGAAGCTATCACATCCAGCAAGCCAATATTACGAGCACGCCCAACACTACTTTAAAGGCGAACTCGGATGGGACAAATGGCAAAGTGTCGGCTTACAAGGTATTACTGATATGGCGGCTCGATTATCTGATGAACAAAATCATCGCCATTTCATACGCTCACTCAAGCACCTACCAAGCCAGCCTCTATACGGTTTACTTGGCGCATTGGAACATGTCTCTCTAACCAGTGATCTCAGCAATAAACTGGCTGAATTTACCTTGGATGAGATGCAAGGTGATGAACCTGATTTGTTTTTACTCTCAGCATTGATCAGAGCATTATCAGGTGGCGATAACCAGCATTTAACCGATGTTGTTCAACAGCTATTGTCTCAGGCTCAGTTATGTCACCCAGAAATATTGGTCGCTCTGGCAGGCCGAAGCTGGCAAGCCCTTGCAGAAACCGCTAAGGCGGAGTTATTTCTAGTTCGACTTGCTCAAACCCAAGATCAAAATTTGTTTAATCAATTGTTTGCCGATCTGGTGATGATTCCACAGCTACGGATGATTATGTTACCGCTGTTACATTCAACACCATCACCACAATTGGTCGACGCACTCACTAATTTGCAGAAAAGTACTTTAGGGCAAACTCAATGATTACCGATTTGTATGCCATTATATTTGCAGCATTGGTCTGTTTTCTATTTTGGCAACAGCGCAAGCAATCTGAATTAGCGAAACAAGCGATCCAACGTAAATGCAAACAGATGAACTTGCAATTGGTCAGTGTTGCCTTTTCGACCCATAAGTTTCGCACCAAGGAAAAAACGTGGCGCTGGCACACCATCTACCATTTTGAGTTTTCTTCATTAGGAGACGATTGCTACCAAGGTGAATTAATTATGCGAGGGTTCTACATCAGTAAATTTAACCTCCCTCCTCATCGATATGTTGAACAGGAATAACATTCATACCGTATGATCGTTAACGTAGCACGAGGACGCTTTCGTTCTAACACCGTTCAGCGTAGAATTCCCGAATAATGAAGTAAGGACACCATATGATTACCAAAGACGTAACTGAAGAGTTAGAAGCGGTACTAACCCAGTTAACCAACGAAGGGAAAGAACCTTCTGTTGCACTGGTTAAAGCTCGGTTATCTCAATCAATTCCAATGCCTGCGATCATTTCCACGATCAAAAGCTGGAAAGCATCGAAGCGCGTGCCAAAAATTGAAGTTGCAGCCGAAGTAACAACCTCTTTAGATACTCGCGTTGAACAGTTAGAAACTCAGGTTGAACAGTTATTAGCGCGGATCACACAACTTGAAACGCAATTAAGTGAGAAATCATAATGAAGCTTTGGGTTGACGCCGATGCCTGTCCTAAGGTCATCAGAGAAGTGATTGTACGTGCGGCTGAACGCACGGGAATAGAGTGTATTTTTGTCGCCAATCATACAATTCCTTTGCCACGACGAAATAATATCCACTTTCAGCAGGTCCAAAGCGGATTTGATATTGCAGATAACGAAATTGTCCGCCGTACTGAAGCGGGTGATCTTGTTATCACTTCCGATATTCCTTTGGCAGATGAACTGATCACCAAAAACGTCATGGCATTAAGCTCTCGAGGTGAACTGTTTACCAAAGAAACCATAAAATCTCGATTGAATATTCGTGACTTTATGGAAACAATGCGCTCCAGTGGTGTGCAAACGGGCGGTCCAGCCAGTTTATCTCAAACTGACCGACGCGAGTTTGCCAATCACCTTGACCGACTTCTTGCGAAACACCACCGTTAATTCATGTCTTCATTCTCTATCACACCGATTGCAGAAATTGAATCGCCTTATAAAGAGAAGTTTGCGGTACCACGCCAGCCAGGGTTAGTTGCCGCTAAATCTCGTCTCAAATTATTAGGCGAATCGAATTGTGCTGAAGCCATTCGAGGTATCGAGCAATTTAGTCATCTTTGGTTACTATTTCTGTTCGACCAAAATCTCGCGGCTGGATGGAAACCAACAGTGCGCCCTCCTCGTCTCGGCGGCAATGAACGCATTGGTGTGTTTGCTTCTCGCGCGACTTTTCGACCGAACGGGATTGGTATGTCAGCCGTCGAACTAAAAGGTGTCAGCAAAGAAGGCAATCACTTTTATCTCGAGCTCGGTGGCGTTGATTTGGTGAATGGCACTCCCATCATTGATATCAAACCTTATATTCCCTACAGCGATGCGATTCCTGATGCGCTCGCGGGCTACGCCCAGAATGTTCCCGAGTTATTAGAAGTCATCTTTTCTGATTCCGCTAAGCACTCTTTAAGCAACCACCCTGAACACGATTATCTTTACCGCGTGATTGAACAAGTACTGGCTCAAGACCCTCGACCCGCGTATAAAAAATCACAGCATGATAACCGAGAATATGCGGTAAATTTGTTCGACTTCAATATCAAATTTCGTGTCGAAGGCAGAAAGGTTCTCATCACAACAATAGAGGACTTTTGACAAAGCCAAATGGCTGATATGATTAGCGGCTAAACTCCCTAGTCACGCTTCCTCACCAGAGATGCTCACCTACGGGATTACTCAATAACTTAATCAACGGATAGAACCCATGCGTACCAGTAAATATCTTCTTTCTACGCTAAAAGAAACACCAAACGATGCCGAAATCGTAAGCCATCAGCTCATGTTGCGTGCCGGAATGGTCCGAAAACTTGCATCTGGTTTGTATACTTGGCTGCCTACTGGCCTGCGTGTTTTGCGTAAAGTAGAAAATATCGTTCGAGAAGAAATCGACAATGCAGGGGCCGTTGAAACCTTAATGCCAGTGGTTCAACCGTTTGAGCTATGGGAAGAAACAGGCCGCTCTGAAAAAATGGGACCTGAGTTATTACGTCTTACTGATCGCCATTCGCGCCCGTTTGTTCTTAGCCCAACGGCGGAAGAAGTGATCACAAGTCTTGTACGCAACGAAGTCAGTTCTTATAAACAACTTCCGCTCAACCTTTATCAAATCCAAACTAAATTTCGTGACGAACGACGCCCACGTTTTGGCGTAATGCGTGCACGTGAGTTCTCGATGATGGATGCCTACAGTTTCGACATCGACAAAGATGGATTGCAAAAATCCTACGACATCATGCACGACGCGTACTGTAAAGCATTCGACCGTATGGGTTTAGATTACCGTCCAGTGCTTGCCGATAGTGGCGCAATTGGCGGCAGCGGTTCACAAGAGTTCCATGTATTAGCCGAAAGCGGTGAAGATCTTATCGCCTTCTCGACCGAATCTGACTACGCTGCCAACATCGAAAAAGCCGAAGCAACGGCTCCGACTGATGAATGCGCAGCACCAACTCAAACAATGGAAATGGTCGATACACCAAACGCCAAAACCATTGCAGAACTGGTTGAGCAATTCGATCTTCCAATTGAAAAAACCGTTAAAACACTGTTTGTTAAAGCGTCTGATGACGTCGATGCCGACATCATTGCGCTTATCATCCGTGGTGATCACGAGTTAAATGAAGTGAAGGCGGAAAACTTAGCGCAAGTTGCTGCACCTCTCGAAATGGCAACAGAAGAAGAAATTCGTGCTCTAATTGGCGCAGGCCCAGGCTCACTTGGTCCCGTTGGTCTAACCCTACCGTTTATCGTCGACCGCACTGTTGCTGTAATGAGTGACTTCGGCGCAGGCGCAAACGTTGACGATAAGCACTACTTCGGCATTAACTGGGGTCGTGACGTCGAGTTAGGCCAAGTTGAAGATCTTCGCAATGTCGTTGAAGGTGACCCAAGTCCATGTGGAAAAGGCACTCTGATGTTAAAGCGTGGTATCGAAGTCGGTCACATCTTCCAGCTTGGTAAAAACTACTCAGAGAAAATGAACTGTGGTGTCCTTGGGCCTGATGGCAAAAATACCATCCTAGAAATGGGTTGTTACGGTATTGGTGTTTCTCGTGTTGTTGCGGCTGCTATCGAGCAGAACAACGACAAATACGGTATTATCTGGCCAGATGCAATCGCGCCATTCCAGGTGGCTATTGTGCCAATGAACATGCATAAATCTGAACGCGTTCAACAAGCCGCTAACGACCTTTATGCAGAATTAAAGGCTCTTGGCATTGATGTTCTATTTGATGACCGTAAAGAGCGCCCAGGTGTTATGTTCTCGAATATGGAATTGATCGGCGTTCCACACACCATCATCATTGGCGACCGCAGTATGGACGAAGGAAACTTCGAATATAAAAACCGTCGTAGCGGTGAGAAATCGGTAGTTAAGATGGATGAGGTTGTTGAGTTTGTTAAGGGCGCTTTAGCGTAATTTTAGATAATAAATTAATCATTTGGAAAGAGCAGTATTTAAGCTGCTCTTTTTTAAACTAGTTAACTATAATATTAAATATCAATTTCTTAAATATTCACTTTAACTTCCTAGACAAATAATCTAACAGCGATATTAGCCATTATTATCTCGCTTCGTTCTCACCGAAACTACTATTATTAACAAAGGCATAATTACTTCAACAAATGAATAAATCACACGATTCAAAGCCGCTAATAGCAGAGCAACATCAGAATCGACATATGGAAATAAAGCAGTCATCAGTACAGCCTCTCGAATGCCCAATCCAGCTGGAGCCACTGGAACAAGAAAACCAGCCGAAAACGCAAAACAGTAAATACCTAAAATATAGATAAATGACGGAGAATTATCAGTAAATGGTTCTAGGGTAACCCAGAGAGAGCCACTTAATGCACACCACATAATGAACATAATAAGAATAGTCTTCAGAGGTGGTCGTAGTTCGAGAAGCCAGCAATACAAATTTCTCCCGAATAAATATAAAGCTAGACTTATTAGAGTGATAACGATAAAAGCAATAAAAGGTAAGCTTAAATTAACATCAATCTTATCAGCCCAGAATATAACAAAACCAAAAGACCCAACGAGCTCTACAGTAAAAGCAATAAGAATCGCGGAAGCTAATAACCACATATACTCTGCTAGGAGAGATTTTTTAATCTTATCGCGGTCATATCCTCTATTGTGTAATATTAAAAATCGACTAACAAACTGCCAAATAGAGCCGGGAACATACTTAGATAATTGAGTTAAACTATAAATCTTAAATGAATCAAAGAAGCTAAGCTTTATATCAAATTTCTCACAAGCGACCTTCATATTAATTACAAGAAGATACTTGGCAAAGCAAACAAAAACCATCGACTGCAACACTAGCATTACTGGCATAATCGATTTAATTTGAAATATCAGCTCTTTCTTTTGAAAAGCATAGATAGAAAAAAAAACCAAAATAGCGACTATCCAAATCCATTTAATAATCGTTTTTATAGAATTCAAGTTCAGTAGTCTAGTCATATGTGGCATAAGTAAGAAAATTGCTTATTCGAAAGATTTTTAACTTCGGGCAATCGTTCTGATATCTGATCAATACGCTGTGTACTTTGCTCAACTAAAGTATTGATACATTTTATTATTGGCTCAACATTACCAATTTGGTAATCAAGGACCATGTCTTGTTGCTCGAACCGCTCCATAACTTCAAGATATTTATGACTCCATCCAATGACCATGACAGGAACACAAGATGACAGCGATGCAACCATAGCGTGAAAGCGAGATACAGCATTAACATTGCAAGCGTTAATAATATTATGGACTTGAGCCGCATTATATGAATCAGTAAAGCAGATTACATTTTGTTTAAGATCATCACTAAAGCCATCGATAATATCGCGTAATAAAGGTAAATCATTATTATGAGATTTATCCATATCCTTTCCTCGTGTTGCATTCGGGTATAATGCAACAATATAACCATTCTCTACCAATCCACTTACTAACTCCTGCATATGTGAGTGATAGTCCCATCCTGCTTTAGCTGCATTCCTGCTAATTACAATACTCGGGCAAACGCCGACTACTACTTGACCTAGCTGCTTGGCCTTGTCTAGCGCTTTGAGTTTAGTGGATAGGTCTAAAGCTGGGGAACTAAAACTCCAACGAGGTTTAAAATGAAAAGCAACATCATCTGCTCGCTGATAGTTCTTTGAATCTCCTAGGAGATCCACAAGATATGAGTGAGTTTTGTCACCTCGTGTAAATATTTGGTCACAGGCTCCTAAAAATATCTTCGCTGCCAATCTATTTGGCTGAGTATTAAACGGTCCCATCGCCTGAGACAATTTAACTACCGGAACACCAACTATCAGAGCAGGCAAAATGGTCGCTATATTAAAAAGTATAAACTTAGTCCGACCTTCTACAAAAGATACACCTGCTAAACATACCAATGCGTCTGATTCCGCGAGCGAGAGAATTGATGATGGGAGTATTTTTAAGGCACTTTTTAGTAATAACAGATTGAATAGACGATATAATAAAGCACAGGGGACCAGCACTAGGACCAAGTAAGCTGGCGTAGCAGAAAATATGTTTATAGATTCGTCACTAACAAGGTTTCGATCTGCATCTGGGTAATAACTATAAACATTGAATTCAATGTCCTCTGACGCATCTTCCTTTAACTTACCCAATACAGTACTGAGCATACCTTCTGCTCCACGGTTGCCATAAAATGTAGCGGCAATAAATGATAGGCTTTTCATTTATATGACTCCAAGGCTTTTTTAAAATATAAATAAGCTTTTAAGATTATTCTTGGCATCGAAAATATGATTTTTTTTCCCCAAGGTTTACTACTAACTTTAATATTTAGTAACGATAAGAACGTATTAATATATGTCGCTACAGAAACTTTTTCATTGACAGTGTCTTTCACTTTTATCCCTAAAATTTTTCCGACTTTATGACGAGCTGTTACATTATAATGAGATGGACCAATTCGAGACTGGCCGTCCATAATTTCTCGAACATCCAGCCCTTCTGAATGAATATCGCCAGAAAACGTAGAACTATCTAAAATACTTTTCCCTCGATTAGTACGAACAATTATTCCAGTATGCTTGATAGGATTATCTTTTAATTTGAATAACCAAACATCACCTACGGTAATATCTGCAACATACCCATAATGGTCATGACAAGACATGCACTTTCTTTCACTAAAAAAATGCAAATTTTGATAATCATTGAAAAACTTAGTAGGTTTACGAATTGTAGATCCATCATCTAAATCAGCTTCTAGAAAGCCGCGCCAATGCCCCACTCGAAAGCGGTAATCAACGATTTTCTTCCCTGACTCTTTCTCTAAACGTGTACTAATTTCATCTATTAAATCCGTTCGAGAATTATGTCCGCAAACTAGAGCTATAGTTAACGAAACTTTACTCGCTAACACGCGATCTCTTCTACAGAGCCTTGTAAGAGCACTTAAATCACAAGGTAGCCCAACAACGGCTACTTTCCCTGAGAAATTTTTGATTTGGGGTATAGCATCTCGAGTAAAGTTTGACTCTACATACTTACTACCGCGGGCTTCTAGTATATCTTGCTTAGTTACAGCCACCTCAAATTTAGTACGAACTTTTCCGGACACCATTACTGTTTTACACACTAACGCGCCATCAAAAAATCCATGCTCCAACCCATGAATTAATATAGCTGTTGTTGAGCCTCCAGATGCTGAAAACTTTCGAATGTTATCATCTTGAGCATAGGTTAAATATGACTGAATGTTTTTCCCAACATATTTTTCTATGTCAGTATCTGACCAGACTTTTTTAAATAAGCGATCGATAAACTTCCCAACCATCCCTACCTCTTTATATCTAAATTTTTATACCAATTTATTAAGAATTAATTTCAATTGGGTGAAACATTATAAATGAGTGCTATTACCACCTACGAGTTAACAAACCAGCAATACCTTTTTAAAAACTAGGAAAATTTCTGTGTTCCCCAAAAGGTATGCCCTTAAGAAAGCTGTAAATTCCACTTCACTATTCCATCAATGCTAATATTTCACACAGAGTTCAATCCTATTTCTTCTCGTTTTTTTTTGTGCTATCTGACATGGATATTTGGTCATTTTTAACTAACCTTTCTTCTAGTAACTCCATGCGTAGCAAGACTTTTTCAGTGAGCTTCCGGTTAAATCCGACCAGATCCGCTACCATACCTATCAACAGTGAGACAGCACCTAGAACAATCAGCATCGTACCTAGTACTAATGATTGAACGTGGCCATCTCCGATTCCATTAAAATAGAAATACAAAAATCGTAATATCGGAATGAGTCCTAACAATATCGCGAAGGTTCCAATACTTAAGAATACTCGCAGAGGGCGATACATTGTATAAACACGGACTAATGTAGAAATCGACATTTTCAAAAAATGTGGAATATTTTTGAAGAGTCTAGACTCCCTTGTTTTACCATTGGTGCGAATTGGGACCGAAACTACATTTAGCTTTTTCGCACTGGCTTGAACCAACATTTCAATCGTATAACTAAAATCCGATACAATATTAAGTTGCTGAGCAACGTCTCTAGTTATTGCTCTAAACCCACTAACGGCATCCTTTACTGCTAGTCCTGTAGCTTTGGCAATGATAAAACTGCCGAACACTTGTAGTGAACGTTTAAAAAAAGAAAAGTGCTGGTTATTATACCCACCTCGATTTCCGACAACGATCTCAGCGCTGCCATTAACAATAGGCTCAACCAACAGCGAAATATCTTCCCCATTATATTGATTATCACCATCCGTATTCACGATGATATCGGCACCTCGCTGAATACATTCTTCAATACCAGTACGAAAGGTATGAGCTAATCCTCGATTCCATCTGTTGACAACGACATGATCTACGCCCAACTGGCGCGCGATATCTGCAGTTCCATCAGTTGAGCCGTCATCGATGACCAGTACCTCAACCTTAGAAATTCCAGGTATCGTAGTCGGTATGGAATTTACCACATCTGCTAGGTTATCAGCTTCGTTATAACATGGAATCTGAACAATCAATTTCATTAATAATGCCTTAAGCAATTAGCTTGTGATTAATACTAAAACCCTGTAAATAACGCCCTCGATTTGATTCGCTCAGTTGGGCGTAAAAGATTATCTCCCCAACGTATGGTATACGTTCCTGGCAATTGATCGGACGTTATCACATGGACTCCTTTAGATAAGAAGATAGTTTGCCCGGGACTCAGAAGTGAACCGTTAATCTTCGCATTTGAATCTCCTTCAAGGGTGTAAATACCTTCAACGTACAACGAAAACTCAACACTAGGTGTATTTATTGAAAGTTCAAACTGTTTTCCGGCGACAAAAAGTTCATTCCAATGATGAATATAGTTTTGTTGTAAAGTGAAGCGATCTTGAGTTATAAGCCAATTGTCAGACGAAGCTTGATATAAAGCACTTAAAAACGGGGTATTTGCTACAACAAATACGGGATTGTCATTTAGAACTGCATTGTGAATAACAGGTTGTTGATCTCGAACATAGTTTTCATATCTCCAAGTACTCATAAAGAACCCGGTTTTAGTATAACTGGCAATCATAGAGCAGCGATCGATATATGAAACAGGTTCAGTAAAAATTTCATGCACAGTCTCTATAAAATAGCGTTGATAATCTAGATTTCTATCTTTGGAGAGAGGGACAACAAAACCATTTAACACAATTGAGAAAGAAAATAACAGTAAAATGGTCAATGAGACAAAATGAGCTAGCTTAGTTCTTATAAAAGTGAATAGCCCATCCCAAAAAACAGCAAATAAAATACTTACCGGCGCAAGCATAAACGCATAGTAGTAAGGGAATGAATTTCGATAATATAACAATGTCGTTAATAGCAGTACCACACTAAGATATTTAAGAGAAACATCTCGACTCAGTAGCGATTGATTGAAGGCAGAAACCGCAGCAAAAACAGATCCAACAAGTAATATAAGCCAATATATACTATCGGAAGTAAGTGTTTGAATAAAAAATGCCTCTCCATGAAAGAAAGTTCGTTCGTTAAGAGTTTTATCTGCAGCCCCAGTCATCGAAAATATATCGATAAGTAAACTGCTCCCGCCAATACTTGAATAATGCCATATATATAAAGCCGAAAATCCTATTAGAATTGATACTCCATAGAATAAAAGCTGTCGAATATAATTGCGACGAGACTCAGAGCAATACAGTGTAATTAACACTATCGACAAAAAAGTTGGGATATAAAGTGAAGCCTTTAAACTAATTAATAAGGCAAAAGCGGTTAACACTCCAGCGATCAAGGATTTCATGACGGAAAGTTTATTACTAAGAAAATAATCTAATACGATAATCAAAAAACAGCTTGCAATAGGATCAGTGCGAAAGCTTGCCCCCATCCGGATAACATAGGAGAAAGAGAAATAAGACAAAACGGCAAAGATGGAAGCAGAGAAACTAAGATAGCGGCGACAAATCCTAAAAATATAAAACCCAGTAATTATCTGAAGAGCTAACATGGCAAATCTAGCCGCTACGATTTGTCCAACTTCATTGTTGGATATCAAATCCAGCCACGTAAAAAAATGAATATGAAAAGTCTGAAAACTATTTATAAGCGTGTCACCATTGATAAAACGATGCACAGCGGACAAGTAATAAAATTCATCCCAATTCACCTCATACGACAATGCGACTGTTACTCTCGCAACTACAGCAAAAACCAACAACGCACATAAAACCACAGGGTCATAATTTGACATAATTCGCTTTAAATTGATTGCAAACATGAATATTTTCCCTCTGTGATAAAAGAAATCGAAAGTGAAGTATAATCAATCATTTAACTCTCACGTACTACAAATATGATAGTTGAATAACTCTTAAGATCAAATCTAACTCATGCGAAAGCTTGAATGAGGAAAAATAAATGATATTGCTAGTGACATAATCTCTCTTCATACAAAAACTAAGACAATTAAGCGCCCAGATTTTTCTTTGTTTTACTTTTTCCTCAATGTAGTATCGATAGTAGTTATTATTATGTATTTGGAAACTAACATGAAAGTATACGATTGCTGTCCACTAATAAAAGAGCTCTACTCACAAATTGGGAGTGGTGACCAAGGGTACATCCCGCAAGCGATAACCTGTGTCGTAAAGACCTTAAACGATATCGCCGCTAATGAAGGCTTACCAAAAGATACGCGTGATCGTGCTGCGTTTGCTGCTGCCAACCTATTAATATCTGACTTTGAGGATTAATGATGGATTTAGCCAACTATTTGAAAATGGATCCCATCATGTTGTTTAGCCTAGTGAATACTAAACTACGTGATGACTTTGATGGTGACTTAGATCGCCTCGTATCCTCATTCGATTTAGACAAGGCGAAACTGATTGAGCGCCTCGCTGGAGCTGGATTTGAATTTCTCTCTGAAGTTGGCCAGTTTCGTTAATCAAGATTAGACATTGCATTCGTTGTAAAATCATCTTCAGTACAAATAATAAGAAGGCCTAACATTTCTGTCAGGCCTTCTTTTTTACGCTATACCATCTTCCAAAATACGCTGATTAGCGATTAACCCACATTTTTGCGTGCGTTTTGGAACATACGCATCCAAGCACCGTTTTCACCCCATGAATCTGGGTGCCATGAGTTTGCAACCGTGCGGAATACACGCTCAGGGTGCGGCATCATAATCGTCACACGACCATCAGCTGTAGTTAAACCAGTGATTGCATTTGGTGAACCATTCGGGTTGTTTGGATATTGCTGAGTCGCGTTACCAAGGTTATCGACATAACGAAGTGCAATCGTACCTGATTGTTCGATAGACGATAGATGAGCATCATCACGAACCTCAACGCGGCCTTCACCGTGGGAGACAGCGATTGGCATGCGAGAACCCGCCATTTCATTGAAGAAGATAGAATCTGACTTCTGTACTTCAACAAGGCTGAAGCGTGCTTCAAAACGCTCTGATTCATTGCGTACGAAACGAGGCCATAGGTCAGCTCCTGGAATCAGCTCTTTTAGGTTTGATAACATCTGACAACCGTTACACACACCCAAAGAGAACGTATCTTGGCGGTTGAAGAATGCTTCGAACTGATCGCGAGCTTGAGCATTAAACAATACTGATTTCGCCCAACCTTCACCTGCACCTAATACGTCACCATACGAGAAGCCACCACAAGCCACTAAGCCCTGGTACTCATCAAGTGCCGCTTGGCCAGTTAAAATATCACTCATGTGAATATCAACCGCTTCAAAACCAGAGCGATCAAATGCCGCTGCCATTTCAACGTGAGAGTTAACACCTTGCTCACGTAATATCGCCATTTTCGGCTTCGCGCCTTTGGCAATATATGGCGCCGCAATATCTTCGTTGACATCAAAGCTCAAGCTAACGTTCAAACCTGGATCTGAGTTATCTTTCTTCGCTTCAAACTCTTGGTCTGCACACGCTGGATTATCACGTAACCCTTGCATCTTGTGCGTTGTTTCTGCCCAGATAGTACGAAGCTCAGTACGATTACGCTCAAGAATCGTTGCTCCATTTTGCGTAATCACGATCGAATCGCTTGCTGCAACCGAACCGATAACATGTGAACATGCCGCTAAGCCGTTATCCGCCAATACGGAAAGAACCGTATCCACATCGCTGTTAGCAACTTGAACAACCGCGCCCAATTCTTCATTGAACAGAGCCGCTAATGCATCATCACCGAATGCATCAATCGCGACATTAACGCCACAGTGACCAGCAAAAGCCATTTCAGCCAATGTTACGAACAAACCACCGTCGCCTTTATCGTGATAAGCAACAAGTTTGTCTTGAGCCACCAATGCTTGAATTGCATCGTAGAAGCCTTTTAGCTGTTCAGCACTATCGACATCAGCGGGTTTATCACCAAGCTGTTTGTATACTTGAGCAAGTGCTGTCGCACCTAAACGGTTTTTGCCGTTACCAAGATCAATGGCTATTAAGCTCGAATCACCTTTATCGGTGCGAAGCTGTGGCGTGACCGTTTTACGAACATCTTCCACGCGCGCAAATGCCGTAATAACCAAAGAAAGCGGAGACGTAACTTCTTTTTGTTCGCCGTTTTCTTCCCACTTGGTCTTCATCGACATCGAGTCTTTACCTACCGGGATGGAAAGCCCAAGTGCAGGACATAGCTCTTCACCAACGGCTTTTACCGCTTCGTACAAACCCGCATCTTCACCTGGGTGACCCGCTGGAGACATCCAGTTTGCAGAGAGTTTGATATGTTTAATATCGCCAATTTCGGTCGCCGCAATATTGGTTAATGACTCTGCAACCGCCAAACGTGCTGACGCACCAAAGTCTAACAATGCAACAGGTGTACGTTCACCCATCGACATCGCTTCACCATGGTAAGTATCAAAACTCGCCGCGGTCACTGCACAGTTCGCCACAGGAACCTGCCATGGCCCTACCATTTGGTCACGAGCGACAAGCCCGGTTACCGAACGGTCACCGATGGTAATCAAGAAGGTTTTTTCAGCAACAGCTGGTAAACGAAGAACACGATCAACCGCATCATTCAACTCAATTCCTGAACGCTCTAGCTCACTACCTTGCACTTTTAATGTCGTCGCATCACGATGCATTTTCGGCGGCTTGCCTAACAGAATATCTAACGGCATATCGATAGGACGATTATCGAAGTGCGAATCATCTAACGATAAATGACGCTCTTCTGTTGCCGTACCTACCACGGCATAAGGTGTGCGCTCGCGCTGGCAAATAGCATCAAACACTGGCATATTTTCTGGTGCGACAGCCATAACATAACGCTCTTGCGACTCGTTACACCAAATTTCAAGAGGGCTCATACCCGGCTCATCATTAGGTACATCGCGTAATTGGAATTTACCACCACGCTCACCATCGTTCACCAATTCAGGTAATGCGTTAGAAATACCACCAGCACCGACATCGTGAATAAAGGCGATTGGGTTATCGTCGCCAAGCTGCCAACAACGGTCGATCACTTCCTGACAACGACGTTCCATTTCTGGGTTTTCACGCTGTACTGAAGCAAAATCTAGGTTTTCTGCAGATTGACCAGAAGCCATTGAAGAGGCTGCACCGCCACCAAGGCCGATGTTCATCGCTGGACCGCCCAATACAATCAGGCTAGCACCAACTGGGATTTCTTTTTTCTCTACATGCTCTTCACGAATGTTACCTAAACCACCGGCAATCATGATTGGCTTATGGTAGCCACGAACTTCTTCACCTGCATGTGAGGTGACTTTTTCTTCGTAAGTACGGAAATAACCAAGCAAGTTAGGACGACCAAATTCGTTGTTAAATGCAGCGCCACCTAATGGTCCTTCCAGCATAATATCTAACGCATTAACGATTCGTCCCGGCTTACCAAAATCAGTTTCCCAAGGCTGTTCAAAACCAGGAATACGCAAGTTCGATACAGAGAATCCAACCAAACCTGCTTTCGGTTTACCACCAATTCCAGTTGCGCCTTCGTCACGAATTTCACCACCACTACCAGTCGCAGCACCTGGCCATGGAGAGATTGCTGTTGGGTGGTTATGTGTTTCCACCTTCATCAAGATATGGGCTGGCTCTTGATGATAAGTATATTGACGAGAATCAGGGTCAGCAAAGAAGCGCCCAACTTTCGAACCAGTCATAACAGCGGCATTATCTTTATACGCAGACAACACATAATCTGGCGTATTTTCGAACGTATTCTTAATCATCTTAAATAGCGATTTTGGCTGGTCGACACCGTCTATCGTCCAATCTGCATTAAAGATTTTATGTCGACAGTGCTCTGAGTTCGCTTGAGCAAACATCATCAACTCAATATCGGTAGGGTTACGACCTAAAGTTGTAAAGCTGGTCACAAGATAATCAATTTCATCTTCAGCAAGCGCCAAACCCAAAGCGACGTTCGCTTCTTCAAGTGCTTCACGGCCACCGGCAAGAATATCCACTGGTGTAAACGGCGCAGGCTCTGCAACGGTAAACAGTGCCGATGCTGCTTCCATATCCGTAAACACGGTTTCCATCATACGGTCATGAATTAAGGCTTTTACCGCTTCAACTTGCGCTTGAGTTAACTCAGAAGCACTTTCTATATAGTAAGCAGTACCACGTTCTAGACGCTTTACACTAACCAAGCCACAATTGTGAGCGATATCAGATGATTTAGAAGACCAAGGGGAAATAGTCCCAGGACGCGGTGTCGCAAGAAGCAGTAAACCTTCTGGTTGATGGCTTTCAATCTTCGGTCCATAAGTCAGTAACTTTTCAAGCTTGTCTAACTCTTGACTAGTAAGCTCAGCCGTAAGATCGGCAAAATGCATAAATTCTGCATAGATACCAGTAACGGGTAAGCTTTGTTCACGACAAAGTTCAAGAAGTTTGTTAATACGAAACTCTGAAAGAGCTGGGGAACCGCGCAAAATTCTCATGTGCTTAGGTCTCTATTTAATGTTGATTAAGGTGACATTGGAATGACTTTAACGGCAGCCAAGGCTTCATTCCAATCTCATCTCGGATTTGGGGCGCATTATAAAGGAATTGCGAGTGTGATGTAACACCCAACGCAACCGTTTGCGTCATTTTTTTTTGAAAACAGTGGCAACAGAATATCAGTACGTAAATCGAGTTTTTCAGCTTTATTTGCTCGAAGATATAGTTGTCAGTAGAATGACTCTATACTGAAAAATAATAATCTAACCTCGAGATGACTAATTGATGACAAAAATAGTTCGAAACTATGCGAGAAAATTCGTTGTACTCGCAGGGATTGTCACGCTTCTAGCAGGGTGTCAAATTGACTCAAAGCCCAAAAGTGAACTCGATAAAATACGAGATCGTGGCGTATTACGAGTCGGGACTCTGAACAATCAACTCTCTTATTTTATCAGTCCCGATGGTCCTTCGGGTTTAGATTACGAATTAGCGCGTGAGTTTGCTAATCAACTAGGCGTTAAACTTGAAATCACGCCAATCTATCGAGTCTCTTCGCTCTTTCCTGCATTAAAAAATGATGAAATTGATCTCGTTGCCGCTGGACAAATTCAAACACCGGAGCGAATCAAGGAATTTAGACCCGGCCCTGCTTATTACTATGTCAGTCAGCAATTGGTGTATAAAAAAGGCACATTAAGACCACGGAATATGGCCGACCTTATAAAAATCCAGAAAGAGTCATTAGCTGAATCTCATAAATTAAAAGACATCTTTCGCATCGTAGAAAATAGCCATTTTCAACAGACCTTAGAGCCATTACATCAAAGCAACCCAGAACTGAGTTATGCCCTAGATCGTAACGCCGATGTTAACGATCTTTTAAAGCAAGTCTCATTGGGAACATTGCGTTATACCATGGCAGACTCTGTTGAAATTTCTCTGGCTCAACGCGTACACCCTGACATCGCGCCTGCATTTGAATTAACCGAAGATCAGTCAGTTTCTTGGTTTATCCGTCGGTCAGATGATGAAAGCCTTTATGCAATGATGGTTGAGTTTTTTGGGCAGCTAAAGCAATCAGGTTCTCTCGCTTCTCTTGAGGAAAAATACATTGGGCATATTGGGACATTTGATTATGTTGATACCAGAGCCTTTATTCGGGCACTCGATTCAACACTTGAAGAATGGCAAGATTTATTCCAAAAGTATTCAGATGAATTTGATTGGCGCCTTATTGCAGCAATTGGGTATCAAGAATCTCATTGGGATCCCAAAGCAAAATCGCCCACCGGTGTTCGAGGCCTTATGATGTTGACACTTCCTACAGCGAAAAGTGTCGGTGTTGACGATAGACTCGACCCAGAGCAATCAATACGTGGTGGTGTTGCTTATTTCCGCCGTATGTTTAAAGCGATTCCTGACTCAGTTCCTCATCACGAAAAAACGTGGTTTGCTCTCGCGTCATATAATATGGGCCTTGGGCATGTGATTGACGCACGTAAATTAACTAAGGAACTGGGTGGCGATCCGAATGCATGGAACGATGTAAAAGAACGTTTACCACTTTTGCGAAAAAAGAAATATTACAGCACAACGAAATATGGGTTTGCTCGGGGTGATGAAGCTCTCTCTTATGTCGAAAACATTCGTCGCTATTACCAAAGTATTATTGGTCATATTGATGAGAAGCAAAAAAGTAACAGTGACAATAACACCGACGATATCGCCGTTATTCCTGTCGTAGCGCCATTTTATGCGACGAGTGTCCCGAAAGATGCTTCTGTTACATTAGTAACAAACGAAACAGAGAGCACATCTACAGCCCCAGATGATTCGGCTGCATCTGAGTCACAAGAAAAAGAAGAGAAAGCTAAAGAGAGCAAAGCATCAACCGATGCTAGTAAGCCCAAATCAGAAGCAACTCAAAAAACAAAGAAAAAAGAGATAACAGATAAGGCAACTAAGGACAGTGCTACTAAAAAAGCGGCAGCACAAACAGACTCGAAGAAAGCTGAAAAAAAAGAAGCCGTAGAAAAAGTACAAGACAAAGTTGAAGAAACAAAAGAAGAAGCTAAAAGCACCGCTTCAGAAAACTCAAAATAAGAGACGAGAATTGAACTTATGATCCTAGCCAAAGTTAAAATGGCTAGGATTCATTACTACTTTCATCGCTGTTGGTTGTCGCTCTGACCTGACGTTTTTGTTCTTTTTTCTCTTTACGCCGGCGCTTAAAAAACGCCTGCAGTTGCGCTCGGCATTCTTGCTCTAGAACTCCTCCCACAATATCAGCATGGTGGTAACTAGCCTCACTACCAAACAAGTTAATCACGGTTCCTGCCGCGCCTGCTTTTAGGTCTGGAGCACCATACACAATGCGTTTAACCCGCCCATGAAGCAAGGCTCCAGCGCACATTGGACAAGGCTCTAAGGTCACATAGAGAGTGGTATCTGTTAGACGATAATTTTCCAGAACACGTCCAGCTTTACGCAACACATCAATTTCAGCGTGCGCTGTCGCATCGTGCTTTGAGATCGACTGATTCCACCCTTCGGCAATCACCTTGCCATCTTTCACTAGCAAGGCGCCAACTGGAACTTCACCTTCCAATTCAGCTTGGTGTGCTAGCTCTAATGCGCGCTGCATAAAACGGATATCTTCTGTCGCTTTACACTCTGTAGACACTATGTTCTCTCTCAATTTGTTGGGTCACTATTTAAAACACAACCACTATAATAATGGTCAAGGTACTCATCGGCTATTCATTTTATCGTATGTTGAATAGCGTTAATAAAACTCACTGTATTTCGCGATCATGGTTGTCGCGGATATTGAGCCAGTTTCACCGCTGCTTAATTGCCAGCGCCCTGTCGCTTCAACTTTCTTGACGTTACCTGCAACCAATAGCTCAATCACTTTGCTTTCGAGCTCAATACCATCAGGATAGGATATTGTTTTTGAACCAATACCGGTGTCAAAATCGATAACCGCGGCTTCTGATATTTCTGAATTGGCGCCACGCGTTCGCAGAGATTCAAAATAATTATCGATATGGTTAGCGGCTTTCATTTTATACTGGCCGTGTTCAAATTTAACCAATAAACCCTGTTCAACTTGAATTAGCCCTACCACAACAAGACTCAATAACATCAGTGAAACAACAACTTCAAGTAAGGCAACACCGTAACTGGAGCGAGGTCTATATCTATTCACTGGTGGCATATTCATCTCCCCATGAACCAAATACCCAACCAACAGGGCGGATATGAGCCAAAGGCCTTGCAATCAAGTCTCGCTGATATTGAAAATGCAGTTGGCCTTTAATAACCGCATAAGTATTGTTTGAACTTAGGACTAAACCACCCACAGGATTGAACCGCCCCACTTGAAAATAACTAATCTGATCCGGCCCGATTAAGTCAGGATTGGAGGAATGTGCCATAAAATCGATAATATCTTGATTTACTTGAGTCGATGCCCAATCCAAAGCGGTTGAAAATGTACTACCTGGTGACGTGAATTGCATAACCAGTCCAGGAAAAGTTTGCTGACTTTCGACCGCTAAGATCCCGTTATGAACCACTAAGATAATTCCAGAGTCAGTAAATTGATTTTCAATGGCGTCGCTGATTTGAGAGACATCACTTTCGTTTAGTTCACAGCCGCCATAGACCCAGACAAGATCTTTTCCTTGGTTGATACGAGCTTCAATATCACTGGCACAATGGGTATTCATTTGAGCGATTGGTAGCTTTTCGGCAGATGGAACCGAAAGAACATTGTGACTGTCTAGCGAGTGAGGAACTCGACCGACGGCTGTATTAGAAAATACGTCAAACCAATTTGATTCTGATACACCAAATAAGTCCTCAAATGGGTTGAGTTCGCTATCATGATAGAAATCACTCTTTGCATTGCTTATAGTACGGTCAACGCTATGATGACTATCGGTGCAGCGCTGCTGTCGAACACTGCTCTCAGGGAAGCCTTGATAAGGTAAAAGCCCTAATTCATAAGGGTGTAACGTCGTGATAGAAGAGGCCGACAAATCATGCCGATACCGAACTGAAATACACTCCCAATCTAGATCTTCATTTAGCTCGCCGGGGTCGGGAGCAAAAGTCGATTTATCGGTTAGCACCAAATTTGCGCTGGTTTTGATTGCGCCAAAACTATCTGCAGAAGGTAAACTAAAATGTCGAGTTAGCGTCGAAAAACCATTCGTTGCCTTAATTTTTCTGACGACTTGCCCTGTTACATCAAGAGTATCCACGCCATCGGTGCACTCTTTTACATCCAGTGGAAATAAGTGGCCGATTCGAGACTTAGCAAACACACACTCAATCGCCCCTTCCACTTCCCAGTCTTGCTGCATTGTCGTAATTCTATGCTCGACGATGCGCAGATACTGATACATGCTTCGAGAAGTACTCATGGTGACAACCAAAATAATCAGCAAAACAACGGTAGTTAACAGCAGAGTCGTGTAACCGCGAACGCTTTTCACATCCAACTCCTAATCGTCACTTGAAACGATAAACTCTGACTCACCGTATTATCCATCACCGATGACAGAGTGAGTTCAACACTAACAACTTGGCTCCGTGTACCATCACTATTCAACGTTAATATATCAGCTTTAAAGCTATCGGCTTTAATCTGTTTACGATCAAAAAGCGTAAAACACGGCGCTGAACGTGTTGATTCTACTGCACTCTCGGTACTAAGAGGCGCACTGGTAAACTTATCACACAGCTTTATATTCTTATTGGATGAATCATAAAGGAAAACCAAGTTTCGAAACGCTTCATCACCAGATGGTTCTACTTGGTAAACCATACCAAGTTGCGCTCCACTCTCTCTAACATCGATGACGTTATCGCTATCACTAAAATGAATAGCCAATTGCTGGTTAATTTGATGCCCGGCACGCCGTAATTCTTGATACATAAGTTGATGAGTGTCATTCAATTTTCGTGCTACTAATGTTACTTGATCTAGTTGCCTTGAAGTATGTAAGCTATTCATTAATATATAAAATCCGCATAGAATCACGATACTACCCAAAGATAAACCAATGAGTAGTTCGATTAATGTCAACCCTCGCTGTCGTCTAACATAATGGAATGCCATCCAGCTTCTCCTCTAGCGAACACAATCGGATTCTCCCAGCACCATACGACGTAATCACTTTTAAAACAGGGCTGTTAGATGAGGCACTGCTGAACTTTAAGGAACCATTACTGACCTTTCCTTTCAGCCCATCAATCAAGATCTTATCGTTGAGGTACCCTGAATCAAGTTTTAAAGAATGCTCTCCTACTAGTTGCTGAAGAACGTTACCCATCGTTGTCGTATCAGTTGACGTTCGCAAGCGTAAATACCAGCGTGAGCTTGAGTCTGTATTACCTTCATAAACTTCTATCCATAACGCTTGATTGCGCATCCGTGCCAATGACTTGGCATCATCAATAAACTGCATCACACCTCGCGCCGTCGATGCGACCTTTTCAACTTCAAGACTTGGTGCCATCTGCGGAATTGCGGCGTACAAAGAAATCATGATGACTGCCATAACAGTCAACACTTCAATCAAAGTAAAGCCATTATTATGGCCTTTTTTATGGCTCGCTATTAGATAATGACTGATAACACTCCCCCCATAAAAACAGAAAGCTAAATCCAGAGTAGCAAGCTAATAAAGAAAAAATAGAGGGAATTAGGGTGAAAAGAGGTCTCTAAAACAAATGTAAAACATCACGACTGTACATTTCATGACTGGGTGATTGCTCTCGCATTTGGTGGTCGATTGGTTGGATACTGACTTAAGGACTGATACTGATTTAGTTGAAAAAAGCACTTAAAAACAAAAAGGCCTGCATAATGCAGACCTTAAAATTTGAATGACAGTTCAATTCAAATTAGCTAGTTAAGTCATCAAAAAACTTCTTAACACCGCTAAAAAAACCTTCTGATTTAGGACTATGCTTACCTGCCGCTTCGCCACCACATGACTCTTCAAATTCACGCAATAGTTCTTTTTGACGCGAGCTTAATTTTACAGGTGTCTCAACCAATAGCTTAACAATGAGATCGCCCATTGCACCGCCGCGCACCCCTTTCACACCCTTACCACGCATGCGGAACATGCGGCCAGTTTGGGTTTCTTCTGGAACTTTTAAGTTAACACGGCCATCCAATGTCGGAACTTCAACATTGCCACCAAGAGCGGCGAGTGCAAAGCTCACTGGAACTTCACAGTACAAGTTGTTGCCATCTCGTTCGAAAATATGGTGCTCTTTCACATGAACTTGAACATATAGGTCACCCGCTGGTGCTCCCATATCCCCTGCTTCACCTTCACCAGACAAACGAATACGGTCGCCAGTATCAACGCCAGCCGGAATCTTAACGTTAAGGGTTTTACTCTTCTTCTTACGCCCTTGACCATGACACTCATTACAAGGGTTTTTGATGATCTTACCTTTGCCATTACAAGTTGGACAAGTTTGCTGAACAGCAAAGAAGCCCTGACGCATCTGTACTTGGCCGTGCCCATGACAGGTTCCACAGGTATCTGCAGATGTACCTTTCTTCGCACCTGTTCCATTACAGCTATCACAATGAACTAAGGTTGGAATTTCGATTTCTTTTGAACAACCACGAACCGCATCTTCAAGACTCAGTTCCATGTTATACCGAAGGTCGGCACCACGTTGAGCTCGAGCTTGACCACCACCTCGTCGGCCACCACCAAAGATATCGCCGAATACGTCACCAAAAATATCGCCAAAATCAGCACCGCCGCCACCGCCGTAACCACCGCCGCCATTTTGAGAGAATGCCGCATGGCCATACTGATCGTATGCCGCTTTCTTTTGCGGATCGAGTAAGATCTCATAGGCTTCTTTTACTTCTTTGAATTTCGCTTCTGCTGAATCATCATCAGGGTTACGGTCTGGGTGATACTTCATCGCCAGGCGCTTATACGCCTTCTTAACATCACGCTCAGAAGCGTCTTTAGCTACACCTAATACTTCGTAATAATCACGTTTTGACATAGTCGTCGTCACCACTTTTATCTACTGCTAAACGACCTAGCGTCGCTTTCAAAATGTATCGATTTAGAAAATTCGTCTATCTCTTAATCAAAAAAACGATTTATCTAAATCGAAACGTTTGGACAAATGAACGGGCGTTAGAGTTTCCTCAAACGCCCGCAAACACCTAAAAAGGTTAACAAGTTAATCGATGAAAAGTATTCAACGATTATTTCTTGTCTTCTTTAACCTCTTCAAATTCAGCATCAACGACGTCCTCATCAGCTGATGTTGGTTGCTCTTCAGCACCCTCTTCAGCTTGAGCCGCTTGAGCTTTTTGCTGTGCGATTTCCATCAACACTTTAGACGCTTCCATTAGAGACTGAGTCTTAGCATCGATTTCTGCTTTGTCGTCACCTTTACGTGCCGTTTCTAGCTCAGTAACTGCAGCTTCAATTTTCTCTTTTTCGTCGGCAGGAAGTGCGTCACCCGCTTCTTCGATTTGCTTACGAGTAGAGTGAACGATTTGGTCTGCTTGGTTGCGTGCAGAAGCAAGTTCTTCAAACATTTTGTCTGCTTCTTTGTTCGCTTCCGCTTCTTGAACCATTTTCTCGATATCTTCGTCGCTTAGACCACCAGACGCTTGGATAGTGATTTTTTGCTCTTTACCGGTTTGCTTATCTTTCGCGCCAACATGCAAGATACCATCGGCATCAAGGTCAAACGTTACTTCAATCTGTGGCATTCCACGAGGAGCCGCTTGAATGCCCTCTAAGTTGAACTGACCAAGAGACTTGTTATATGTCGCTTGCTTACGCTCACCTTGAAGTACGTGAATCGTTACCGCATTTTGATTATCTTCAGCGGTAGAGAACACTTGGTTCGCTTTCGTTGGGATAGTCGTGTTTTTCTCGATAAGTTTAGTCATTACGCCGCCCATCGTCTCGATACCAAGAGATAGAGGAGTAACATCAAGAAGTAGTACGTCAGTAACGTCACCCGCAAGAACACCACCTTGAACTGCAGCACCAACAGCTACCGCTTCATCAGGGTTTACATCTTTACGTGCTTCTTTACCGAAGAACTCAGCCACTTTAGATTGAACCATAGGCATACGAGTCTGACCACCAACAAGGATTACATCAGTAATTTCGCTTACCGCTAGGCCTGAATCAGAAAGTGCCACTTTCATAGGCTCAAGAGAACGTTGAACCAAATCTTCAACAAGTGATTCTAGTTTCGCACGAGATACTTTGATGTTTAGGTGTTTAGGACCTGTTGCATCTGCAGTGATGTACGGTAGATTCACATCAGTAGATTGAGTTGAAGAAAGTTCAATTTTCGCTTTCTCAGCACCTTCTTTTAGGCGTTGCATTGCCAAAGGATCTGTTTTTAGGTTGATACCTTGGTCTTTCTTAAATTCGTCTACTAAGTAGTTGATTAAACGAGTATCAAAGTCTTCACCACCTAGGTGAGTATCACCGTTAGTTGCAAGTACTTCGAAAGTCTTCTCGCCATCTACTTCGTCAATTTCAATGATTGAGATATCAAATGTACCACCACCAAGGTCATAAACTGCGATAGTGCGATCGCCACCTTGCTTGTCTAAGCCATAAGCTAGAGCAGCAGCTGTTGGTTCATTGATAATACGTTTAACTTCTAAACCAGCAATACGACCAGCATCTTTGGTTGCTTGACGTTGAGCATCGTTAAAGTAAGCAGGAACAGTGATAACAGCACCAGTTACTTCTTCACCAAGAAAGTCTTCAGCTGTTTTTTTCATCTTTTTCAAGATTTCAGCAGAAATTTGTGGCGCGGCTAATTTTTGGTCTTTTACTTCAACCCATGCATCGCCATTGTCTGCTTTTACAATTTTGTAAGGCATGATTGAGATATCACGCTGTACTTCTTCGTCTTCAAAGCGACGCCCAATTAAACGCTTAATCGCAAAAAGCGTATTTTCTGGGTTAGTTACAGCTTGACGTTTTGCTGGTTGACCCACCAAGATCTCACCATCGGTATAACCGATGATAGAAGGAGTGGTACGTTCCCCTTCTGCATTTTCAATTACGCGAGGTTTGTCACCGTCTAATACAGCAACACATGAGTTTGTAGTACCTAAGTCAATACCAATGATCTTACCCATCAGGCTATCTCCGAATTAATTCTATGTTCGTTTTGCATATCCCCGATTTGGGGGCTGGAGAACAAGGTATCAACCCTTATTCTCTTTGATTAACAAACGATGTTTGCTTCTCTATGCCCCATAGATAAGGGCATAAAAACCCTTTTCAAGGGTAAAACGAAAAAAAATCCATTTTATTTTCCCAAAAATTAAGCAAATAAACGCCTACGAGAAGAAAAGACTAAACAGGCTATAACCTCACACCAGTAAGGCTTTAAGTAATAACTTGAATATCGACAAAGGTATTTAAATTCAAAAAGTTAAAGTCAAATCAACTTTTATACTTAACAGGACACCTCTTTTTATTAGTAAGGAACACTGCCGTCAACCACACTATTTTTGCAACCAATTAAAGACTATTTTGTAAAAGTGCGAACAACACATTTCTTACTTTACGCCAAGGTGTGGTACAAAAAGCGAGTGCCTTAACTATTAATTTCAATATTATCAATAACAAAGCCAATCAATAACCTTCTTTAACATCACTATTTTCCATCTTTGTTATATCAAGGGTGGTTAACTAAAAATTGGGCGTAAATGGAATTTGGTATTCGGCACTCTGTCACTCATCAATCGGAACAATAAACACTAATGGAGTTCTACTATGTACAAGGTTGTAAAACATGCACTTATCGTGCTTAGCCTAGGCTTGACCCTTCCAGCGACAGCCATCGCTGATAACTACACCATCGGAACTGGAAGTCAAAGCGGCACTTACTATCCATTTGGCGGAACACTAGCCAAAATTTGGAATGAGAATATCCCTGGTTTTACTATGCGCGCCGAAGTTACCGCAGCATCGGTAGAGAACATCATCAAAGTTTCTTCCGAAAAACAGCTGGTTGGAATTGCAATGGGTAACGTTGTACAAAAAGCCCACAATGGTATTAAACCTTTCCCACGCCAAATGCCAGCAAATGTTCTATTTGCTCTTTACCCGAATGTGGTTCAATTCATTGTTCCAGCAGATTCAGATATTCAGTCTGTATCACAACTAAAAGGTAAGAAAGTATCATTAGGCGCACCGGGTTCAGGTACTCGAGTAAGCGCACAAACCATTTTATCTGCTCTTGGAATCAATGAAGATGATATCGAAGCGCAGTCATTGAATTACACGGCAACAACCAGTGCGATTGCAAATGGTCAAATTGATGCAGGCGTTATCGTAGGTAGCTTAGGTGTTGGTGCTATCACTGAACTTGCATTAACAAGAGATATCCGCATTTTATCGTTTAGCGACGAAGAAATCGCCACAATTACTGGACAAACGCCAGCTTATCAAAAAATTGAAGCACCGGCAGATAGCTACAAAAACGTTCCTGCGTTTAATGCGCCTGCAGTTTGGAACGTCTTAGTTGCGAGTGAAAAAATGAGCGATGAAATGGCTTATAACCTAACGAAGACGGCATTCGAAAATATCGATCAAGTACGTCAAGCTGTGGGTGTCGCGCGCTTTACTACTGTGGAAAACATGAACAAGCTGTCTGGTGTTCCACTTCACCCTGGCGCTCAAAAATATTTTGACGAACAAGCAAAGTAACCCATAAGTTGTATATTAAGTTAACTGGGAGGACATTCTCCTCCCGCCTTATACAAGCTAACACCCCCTAGCGTTTACATTGATGTAAGCGCTGTTCTTCTCTTATGTACATCGGCGAATGAGTACATAGGCAAAATTAGTACGTAAGCAAAATGGAGTTTTGCATGACTCAAGTTTCATCCAGTCAAGAAAAACTGACGGATCTCATTACCTGGATCGTCAGTTTGGTTGCAGTGGCACTAACTGTATTTCAAATTTGGCAAGGCATCACGGCCGATCTCTCCGCAACGGTTTTTCGCCCCGCTCACTTAGGTTGGGTTTTGGTCCTTATTTTTCTCGCGTTTCCTCTCGTAGGGCCTAATCGCAATAGTTCATTCTTTTACTTTTTAGCTCGATCTGTTGATTTAATTTTAATCGTGGCAACATGCTGGGCAGCTTACCGCGTCGTTCAATTTGACTACGACGATATCAGTTTCCTCCTCGACGGTTTGCAGGCCCAAGACCAACTAGCAGGTTTGATACTGATGGTAGTGTTGCTAGAAGCGACCCGACGCTCCGTTGGAATGATTATGGTAGGCGTTGCATTAATATTCCTTTGTTATGCACTGTTTGGTGATGTCTTACCTGCTTCCTTTGCCAGCAAAGGGTTTTCCATTGAAGAAATGGTCCGTTTCCATATTTTCTCGACCAATGGTGTGTTTGGTGCGCCGCTTGCTATCGCCGCCGGTGTGGTCTTTATTTTTGTTCTATTTGGTGCATTTCTCCAAGTCACGGGCGCAGGTCAGTTCTTTATTGATAGTGCTTTTGCGATTGCAGGAAAGTCTCGTGGCGGCCCAGCAAAGGCAAGTGTTCTTGCGTCGGCAGCTTTAGGCTCTATTTCAGGTTCAGCCATTGCGAATACCGTAACGACGGGATCGCTCACCATTCCAATGATGAAAAAGCTCGGCTATAAACCTGAGCAAGCCGCTGGTATTGAAGCAGCAGCCTCAACAGGTGGTCAGATTATGCCTCCTGTTATGGGTGCTGGTGCTTTTGTTATGGCTCAGTTCACAGGTATTCCATATAGCGAGATTATTCTCGTTTCGATCGCTCCAGCGATTCTCTATTTTGGCTGTACTTTACTGTATGTCCATTTAATGGCTTGCAAACTTAACCTTCAAGGCATGAGCGAAACAGAAAAAATCAGCGTTATCTTGAAACAAGGTTGGCACTACTTACTGCCTCTGGTAATGATCACAATACTCCTTGTTATGGCCTACTCGCCTATTTTGGTCGGTATTGCTGGGTGTGCTGCTATATTGCTTGCCGCAGTTTCTCGAAAAGGCAGTAAAATGACTTTCGCTTTAGTGCTTCAAGGTATGAAAGAAGGAGCAATTCTTGCGTTACCCATTTCTATCGCGTGTGCAACAGCAGGAATCGTGGTTGGTGTGGTTGGACAAACAGGAATTGGCTTACAGTTCACTCAGTTCCTTACCACGCTATCCGGTGGGCATTTATGGTCAGCAATGTTATTTATCGCCTTTGCAGCGGTAATCTTAGGTATGGGACTTCCCGTAACCGCGGCCTATATTGTTCTTTCCGTTATGGCGGTTCCGGCTTTGATGGATTTAAATGTACCGTTACTCACTGCACATATGATTGTCTTCTGGCTATCGCAAACCTCAAACGTCACCCCTCCAATTGCTCTCGCAGCCTTTGCTGGTGCTGGGATAGCCAATGCCTCGCCGATGAAATCGTCGGTACAAGCGTTTAAACTGGCGCAAGGGTTCTTTTTGATTCCAGCGATGATGGCTTTCTCAGGCTTGATTTGGAGCCAAAATGAGTCATCGTTTGAGTTCATTGAATCGATTGTTGCTTGTGTGGCACTGATTGTTTCATTTGCCGGTGCAATTGAAGGCTATTTATTCAAAGCGCTATCGCAGCCAAAACGCATTGCTCTACTTGGGTTAGCATTAACGACATTATTGCTTCCGAATCCATTCCGCTTACTCACGATAGGACTTATCTTTGTCTTTGTGCTGCTGGAATATCGAAATAGCCGAACGTTATCTAAGGCAGTTTAACAGCCAAAAAAAAGGTCTAGCATCACGCTAGACCTTTTTTAATTAACTGTCCTGAAAAGATTAAATCTTCGCTTCTTTCTTCGTCATGTTAAACGATGAATTCGACATACGAACATCTTCAGGGTACTTGATCTGATCATCTGGTAAGAATGGAACACTCTCAGCACACTTATCACCAAAGATATCAGGACGACCTTCAGGGAACATGCGAGGGAATGGTACTGGTAGTTTGTAAAGCTTAGCAGCAGTACCACCCATAATCATGTTGATCTCATCTTGAGTGATGAAGTCACCAACACGGTCGATAGTGCGCATACCCCAACCATAAAAATCTGGTTGATAAGTAGGAACAGCTGGCCAACCTTCGTAGCCAAAACACATCATTGAGAAGGTATCACGATACTCAAGCTCTTTAACTTTAGGTCCATACTGTTCAATCTTCTTAGTAACAATATGTTGAGGAACGTTACCGTAATCGTGACCCCACATTAATTGGTTAGCAGTAACACCAGCTTCAAATGCGATGCGGAACTGTTCAACACCCCAACCACCGGTTTCCATGTAAATGTTCTTGATGCTACCAACAATTTCATACATTTCACGGATTGCTTCCATACCACGGACGTTTTCATCTTCAACACAACCGTGAGATTGAATCAATTTAAGAGTTGGGAAAGTCTCTGCAACTTTGCGCAACATATCAACGTTTTTCCAGTCTTTAAAATGAATAAACTGGTCATGGTTAATTACAGGTACATCGTATTTAATGGCGAGTTCTGCAATCGCACACCACTCTTCAAAGCGCTTTTCAAATGAAACGTTACCTTCAAAACCAGGTAGCTGACGGTGGTAAGCAGAAGAACCCGGTGCAAATTCACCGATACCAACAAACATGTTCGTTTTTAGAGCCGTTTCCACTTCAGTCATTGCATCTTTGAAGCTGTACTGTTTTTCGCCGCGAATTGCTTTCAATACTTCTTCTTGATCACAACAACACGCACGGAATTTATCAGGGAATCGCTTAACTAATTTTGCTTGAGAAGCGTTAGTCGTGCCTGGAATACTTGGCAATAAAACCGCCATATCAACACCGTAGCGATCCATATCGTACAAAGTTAACGGGCTGTTATCGAAACAAGCGATCTCTTGTGAAAGACCATTCCATTCGTGATTGTCGACACTGTCCCAACCTTCTTGAGTTGCAGGCTGATAGAGAGACGTAATATGACAATGGGTATCTACGACAAAGCGTGCGATATTTCTCATGATTTACTCCAATTTGATTTAATAATGACATTGTTCCCAGCAGGGAAAATCTTGCAGTTCTGCGCTCAATCGAGTTCATATCAAGTGGGCAATGAGGCATCACCATGGATAAACAAGATTAACAAACTATGTTCCAAGGATACTATATAGTTTCCATGGAACATATATATCTTTTGGTCAATTTGTTTTATATTTAGTCAAGTTGTGAGCCAAAACACAGGAGAGAACGCCCCTCTTTACCATGAATATTAAGGCATTGATCCTAATCAAAATGTGGGCTGATTTTTGTTATTAATTTTGGTCGTTCTTAGTGGTTAAATAGCCTTCGGATAAAAACTTCAACTTGAGATGACTTAAGAATAAAGGCTACTATTGCTGTTCGAAAATAAGGAAATGTATGAAGCCAAAGAAGAATAAAATTGAAACTCTTTTTGCTGAACGAAGTTGGTATAACAGTGACTCGTCGGCTCCTCCGGTCGATCTGCTGATTCGTTCGGTGCATGAAACTCTAAAAACCAGTTTTATTCAGGTTCTTAATCCTTATGGCGTGCAGTTTTCTGAGTGGTTGGTACTCACCGCCCTTCACTCAAATAAGCCTTCTTTTACTTTGACTGCAAAAGAGATCAATAGCGCCATGCTATTCACGGCAGGTGGAGTAAGTAAAGTAATCGATAGACTGGGTAAATTAGGGCTCATTGATCGCATCGACAACCCAGAGGATGGTAGAAGTAAGCTGGTTCACCTTACTCAGAAAGGACTTGAGACAATCGAATCAATTCACAAACAAAAACTCGAGTGTGAGCAAAGAGAATTAAGTGGTCTCGATGAATCAGAGCTTGCCACGCTGGTAACGCTTCTCAGAAAGCTGATTCAGCATTCAAATTCAAATAACGGCTAGCATTACCCCATAATCCAAATAAAAAATCCCCGAACCAATTAGGTTCGGGGATTTGTCTATATGAGCAAAATAGAGCCGTTATCACTCTCTATCTAGTTTGCTAGGCGAAAGATTATTTCGATACCATAACCATTGCAGGGCGAATCACTCGACCATTCAATTCATAGCCTTTTTGCATCACAAACATAACCGTATTAGGTTCATGATCAGGGCTTTCTTGAATCGACATCGCTTGATGATATTCAGGGTTGAACGCTTCGCCTTCTGGGTTAATCACGGCTAAACCGAATTTAGCAATCGTATCAACAAACGTTTTATGCGTTAGCTCAATACCTTCTAAAATAGGCTTAATCACCTCGTTTTCACCGTCTGCGGCTTGAATTGCGCGCTCTAGATTATCAATAACTGGCAACAACTCTTCTGCAAAGCGACCTAATGCGTATTTACGCGCTTTATCAATTTCTTGTTCGCTACGGCGGCGCATATTTTCGACTTCCGCTTTCGCACGCAACACGCCTTCTTGTTGATCTTTTACTTTTGCTTCACTAGACAGCAGTGCAGCTTCCAGTTGAGCAATCTTATTCGCTTGCTCGTCGAGCTCTAGTTCTTCGCTTTCATTCCAATCGATATCAGCGTCACTACCAACAACGTCGGCCTCTGCTTGCTCTTGCTCCACGGCGTCTTGCTGTAGTTCTTCATCTTTGATTTTGTTTTCTTCGTTGCTCATGATATCTCCAGAGTTGCATGTTCTTTTTGTGTCTAGTATTTCAAAATTATTTTACACGAAACACATAAAAATTCGCTTTAAAGCATAACTTGCCTTTATTATGGGGGCGATGACTCTCGATTCAAGCCGACTTGATTGGAAAAACTATGAAAAAAGCCTTCAACGTTATCGCCATTATTGGCAAACCCCGTAATAAAGTCGCAATTCAAACTCACAAAGAGTTATTTGACTACCTAACCGAGCAGGGTTATGAGGTCATTATCGATGAACGATTACAAGGCTTACTCAAAAATATTCCTCAATCTCACTTTACGCCTTTACTCGAATTAGCAGAAAAAGCCGATCTTGCCATCGTGGTTGGCGGTGATGGTAACATGCTTGGCGCTGCTCGTGTGTTATCTCGTTTTAATGTGAAAGTTATTGGCGTTAACCGCGGTAACTTAGGCTTTCTTACCGATTTAAATCCTGAGGAATTTCATCACGAGCTCTCGTTGGTTCTCTCAGGGAAGTATACCGATGAGCAACGTTTTCTTCTCGAAGCCGAAGTTCATCGTCACGGCGAGGTGAAAAGTCATAATACAGCACTCAATGAAGCGGTATTGCACCCCGGCCAAATAGCTCGAATGATCGAATTCGAAGTCTATATTGATGATGTATTCGCATTCTCTCAACGCTCTGACGGCATCATTGTTTCCACACCAACCGGTTCAACGGCCTATTCGCTATCTGGTGGCGGCCCGATTCTTTCCCCTAGCTTAAACGCGCTGTCATTGGTTCCTATGTTTCCACACACCTTATCTTGTCGACCATTAGTGGTAGACGGAAATAAGCGAATCAAGTTGGTAGTTTCTCCAGATAACCCGGGTATTCAGCAAGTGAGTTGTGATGGTCAAGTCTCTCTTCCTGTGACTCCGGGCGATGAAGTTCATGTATATCAAAGTCCAAATAGCCTGCATTTGGTCCATCCTGAAAACTACAGTTATTACCATGTTCTACGAAATAAACTCGGGTGGTCAAACAAACTCTTTTAGAGACAGCAATCCCATATTAATCGCAAAATAGAATAAATTTCACTCACCTTCTTTACTGTATAAGCAAACAGTATATACTGATTACTTATACAGTATTGTTATTATATACAGGGTGAGAACATGCTAGCACATCTAAGTGTCAATAATTTTGCTATCGTTAAGTCATTACAGTTAGAGTTATCTCAAGGGATGACCACCATTACTGGAGAAACCGGCGCAGGTAAATCCATTGCTATTGATGCTCTTGGGCTGTGCCTTGGAGGCCGTGCTGAAGCAAGCATGGTACGTCAAGGTGAAGAAAGAACGGAAGTTTGCGCAGCATTTTTATTAGAAAATAATCTTCATGCTTCTCGCTGGTTAGAAGACAATGAATTGCTCGATGGCAACGAATGTATATTACGCCGAGTAATCACCCGCGAAGGTCGCTCACGAGCTTTCATTAATGGCAGTCCTGTTCCACTTGCCCAACTAAAGGCCCTTGGTCAACTGCTGATTAATATTCATGGTCAACATGCGCATCAGCAATTGTTAAAGCCAGAGCATCAAATGTCGATGCTTGATCAATATGCTGGTCATCACTCTCTTATTGCGAAAACCCGCGATGCTTATCAGCAATGGCGCTTAGCTCGCAATGAACTCCAACAAGTCAAAGAGAATAGTGAAACCAACCAAGCTCAGTTACAACTGCTCGAATATCAAATCAAAGAACTCAATGAGCTCGCGATTGGCGAAGAAGAATTTACAGAACTCGAGATAGAACATAAACGCCTGTCTAATAGCGGTGAATTAGCGCAAAACTGCCAGCAAGCACTCGAACTCTTATCCGACAATAATGATGTGAACGCTCTGAGTTTACTGCAAAATATTAACCAATCGTTAGTGAACCTTGCCGAGCTTGATAATAGCTTAGATGCGCTGCCTTCCATGCTAAATGAAGCGATAATTCAACTCGAAGAGACCAACAGCGAATTACGCGGCTACTTTGATAATATCGAAGTCGATCCCGCTCAAATGGCCTACATTGAAGAACGCTACAGCAAAGTAATTTCACTGGCGAAGAAGCATCGAATTTTACCTGAAGAGCTGTATAACCATCATCAATCACTATTGGCAGAAATTCAAAAGCTCGATTACTCCGATGAAAAAATTGATGATTTGAAGCGAGATGTCGACGCGAAACATGCCAGTTTTATTCAACAAGCCGAGAAACTGCATAAATCCCGTTTGCGCTACGCCAAAGAGCTCGACAAGCTTATTTCTCAAAGTATGCATGAATTAAGTATGGAGAACGCAAAGTTCCATATTGACCTCACCTTTGATGCTCAACATATGTCACCTTTAGGTTGTAACTCTGCCGTTTTCACTGTTTCAACCAACCCGGGGCAACCATTAGAGTCGATTGCTAAAGTTGCATCGGGTGGCGAGTTATCACGAATTTCATTGGCGATACAAGTCATTACCGCGCAGAAAGTAGATACCCCGAGTCTAATGTTTGATGAAGTCGATGTCGGTATTAGCGGACCAACCGCCGCCATGGTCGGAAAATTATTGCGTCAATTGGGAGAATCAACACAAGTGATCTGCGTGACCCACCTTCCTCAAGTTGCCGGTTGTGGTCATCAGCAACTCTTTGTTAGTAAGCATATCAAGGCAGGAAAAACCGAAACACAAATGTCGACACTGGATACTCAAGAGCGAGTAGCAGAATTGGCTCGCTTGCTTGGCGGCAGCGAAATTACCGAAACAACGCTGGCCAATGCCAAAGAACTTTTGCAAATCGCCGCTTAATTTATCAACAATTACGCGAAAGCTTGCAACAAACTGTGAAAATTGTGGTCTTAGCTGGCTCAGATGATGAAGAGTGTTTTTACTTCTGGTCTGAGCTTGTTTATTATCAGTCCAGTTAATTTTTAAATTAGATGTCCAATTATGCAGTTAAAGAAATGGCTTATTGTTGTTCCCCTTTCGCTTACGATGCTAAGTGGTTGTTCACTTGTTGAACGTTTAGTCTATCGAATCGATATCAATCAGGGTAACTATGTAGAACAACCCGCTGTCGAGCGTCTGCGAGTGGGTATGACGAAAGAACAGGTGCGCTTCGTTCTCGGCTCACCCATGCTAGTAGAAACCGGTTATCCCAATACTTGGTATTATATCTACCACCATACTCCAGGGCATGAAGAGACCGATCAGAAAGATTTGATTGTTCACTTTGATAACTCAAGCCAGTTAACCAAAGTCGAGGGCGACTTCCCAGTGAGCAGTAACTTTAACGACGGCCTGCTATAACTCTACGGTGTTCCCAAAACAAAAAAAGCAACCTCTTCTAAAAGGTTGCTTTTTCGCTTTATGATCGTTGGAAAAAACCACATGATCATCGCTATCAGTTTTGTTTTGCGGCTTGTTTGGCTTGCTCAGCGCGTTTACGGCGGATCTCTTTAGGGTCCGCTAATAATGGTCGGTATATCTCAATACGATCGCCATTATTAACTGTCGTATTAAGCTTCACATTACGGCTGAATACACCGACTTTATTTTTTGCCAAATCAATTTCAGGATACATCGCAAGTACACCTGACTGTTGAATAATATCTTCGACACTGGATTCGCTATCCACCATCAAAGCCAATACGCGCTGCTCATCTGGCAATGCGTAGATCACTTCGACCTGTATCATTTCTGCTTCAGTACTCATCGTTCTAGTACACCTGCTTTGCTCGTTGAGTAAACGCATTAACCATGTTGCTGGTTAACTCATTGAAAATTTTTCCAAATGCCAATTCAACCATTTTACTAGAAAACTCAAATTCCAGTTTCAATTCGACTTTACAAGCCTGTTCATCAAGTGCGGTAAAGTACCACCCACCACCAAGTGATTTAAACGGGCCGTCTACAAGTTCCATCAAAATAGATTGGTTTGCGTTGAGCGTATTTGAAGTAGTAAACGTCTTACTGATTCCTGCTTTCGATACATCTACAGAGGCCACCATTTTGTTTAACGATGATTCCAATACTTTACTTCCCGAACACCCAGGAAGAAACTCTGGATATTTTGGCACATCATTCACTAAGTTAAACATTTGTTCAGCGCTAAATGGCACTAATGCTGAACGACTGACCTGCTTCATAATCACTCCTGTATCACGCCTAAAGTAAAAGGCTGCGCCAATTGTACTTTTATACCCAAGTAACCTCAATATGCAGCTATCAATCCTGCATCTTGAGATCACTTGGGTATATTCTTATCCGACGCAAATAAAAGGATTTCCTATCGAGAGTTCAAGTCGTATAATGCGCCACTATGGCTAAGAAAAAATCAAAATCAAAAGTAGGAAGTAATACCATTGCTTCCAATAAAAAGGCTCGTCACGAATACTTCATCGATGATGAAATTGAAGCGGGTCTAGAACTCCAAGGCTGGGAAGTAAAATCTCTTCGCCAAGGAAAAGCAAATATCGCAGAGAGTTACGTTTTCATGCGAGACGGAGAGGCGTTTGTCTCGGGTATGACAATTACCCCACTAACACAAGCGTCGACTCACGTGGTTGCCAACCCTACTCGTGTGCGCAAGCTTCTATTATCTCGCCGTGAACTCGACAACTTGTTTGGTCGTATCAACCGTGAGGGTATGACTCTGGCAGCTCTTTCTCTTTACTGGTCACGCTCTTGGGTGAAAATCAAGATTGGTGTGGCGAAAGGTAAGAAACTTCACGATAAACGTGACGATTCAAAAGAAAAAGACTGGCAACGTGAGAAAGCGCGTGTGATGAAAGGTTCACTGCGTTAAAACTAACCACTTGATTGTGCAAAGGTAGACAGGACGTTGTTTTCTGTTACTATGCACGCTCTACCTTGGGGCTGATCCAGGATTCGACGGGAATGCTGAAGTCTGAGGTGCATGCCGAGGTGCGGTAGGCCTCGTTAATAAACCGCAAAAAAATAGTCGCAAACGACGAAAACTACGCACTAGCAGCTTAATACCCTGCTCAGAGCTCTCTTGCCCTAGCTTCCGCTTGTAAGACGGGGAATAACAAGAGATCAAACCCAAACTAGCTAGCCCGGATTCTCCCGCCTGAGAGGTGAACGGCGAATTTTAATTCAGGATAGTCACTTACTAGCGTGTCGGTTCGCAGGTATTTGGTGAATGTAAAGATCGACTAAGCATGTAGTACCAATGATCAATGGTTTTCGGACGCGGGTTCAACTCCCGCCAGCTCCACCAATTAAAGAAATGGCTTGTTAATCAATGATTTTCAAGCCATTTTTGTATCTTACTTCCTATTATTCTCCACTATGCAAGGCATATTTATCAGGTGAGCTACACAATAACCACAAATAATTTCCTCTATCTCAGTTTTTCTTTCGCCAACGCCCCCCGTTAGATATTCTAAGTACCATACTGAGAGAAAAAGCTAAAAATCAGCTTCCAAACCAAATGTCGATCCATAGCAATGATCACCGCTCGTGAACATAAGGCTGATGAATCAGAGATTTTTCTGCCTCTGAGTGAAAATTATTGAATTATGCGTCTTGCATTAAGTCCCAAAACTCACTGTCTAACTTTTTAATTTCAATGACCTTTTCAACTTGCATTCCCAAGTTAAAATCATAAATGTATTGAGCGAGTTGCTGACCATCGATCAAAACCAGTGCGGTAATGCCATTCAAATTATTGGCGTATTCTTGAGCACCTTTCGTATAAGATGAAGTGGTAATGAAAATCCCTTTGTTCGATTGAGCTACAGCTAATGCACCAACAAACTTCTGAATCTCGTCTCGACCAACCGTATTACCAATATCATAACGTTTTGCTTGGATGTGGATTCGCCCTAACCCCAACAAATCTTCTTTGATAATCCCGTCTATTCCACCATCGTTAGAGGCTTGAGTAACTTCACCAGCGTTTTTAACTTGTCCACCATAGCCCATTCGCTCAAGCAGAGACACGACAAGATGTTCAAACTCTCGTGGCGATTTTCTCAGAACTGTCTCTAAAATCTCATCGTAGATGGATTTTTTTATTTCATCGAATGATTCAGAAAAGAGCTGAAGGGGTGTTTTATCTTCCGTTTCAATATTCGCTGTTTCATCAACAACCAGAGGCTTTGATTTTTTCTTTGCATTGGCTTTATACAAATATGTTTCAGCATCTTTTCTTTGTAGCATTAACCGACCAGAATCGTTGATCTGATAAACTCCACGCCTTGGTTTGTCGATATATCCAGCTAAATTTAAAAAGCTCATCGCCCAAGAGATCCGATCTAGAAATACAGGGCCATTGCCAGATTCATACATTTGCTCAATCTCTGCATCTGAGAGATGAAAATGTTGCGCCAAAGGCTTAACCAGTTTTTTAAGTTTCTTCGCCTCACCATCAAGTAAGTGAGTTAAAACGACAAATCGAATTTCATTGTGCTTGGGTATTATCATAAATATATGCCTTTAATGAATCGAGTCTTTAGGGCTATCTCGCCACTTGCTATGTTTTCTAAAGTCCACAACATTTGAGCTGCTAGCAATTATTTCGTCAATTTCACTCTGAGTGTTTTTTTCTTTACGATAAGTTTGAAACTTTTTCTTAATTACATTTGGAATCTGAATAAATACTTTCCAAAATGATTTCTTTGTGAGGTCATGAGCACCTCCACCAACAACGCCAGCAATAACCATATTTTGGATATTTTCATCTCCAGCGACTTGTATGATATAAGCAACAAATTCATCATAAATGCTTCCATCTCTAGCAGAGCGTAATGCCCAAACAATACCGCTCTTACCTTCTTCGTACAAAGGTAAATCTAACTCTCTTGTCGCTTGTTCAAGCTCAGATAACGCAGCTATTGTAGTATCTAATATCAATGAAGATACAATTCCTAGCTCTTTTAGCTCTGTGTAATAACCAGTTGCGAATAATCCTGCAAAATCTCTCTCGTAAGGCAAATCTGCTTTGAACGTGATTGTTGCTAGCTCCTGAGCATTGGCTAATCGAGATATTTGTGAGGCACGATAAAGCTTTTTTTCACCCAATATAATAGGCATCGGCTCTGATAGTCGTTCATCGTTATTTGCATTATCTGGAGCATTACGTTTGAAATTCTCCGCCTGCTCAAAAATCTCTTTATACACTTCATCACGATCAATCGGTGGGTAGCCCCACTCATCGAGCAAAATGATCAGGTCAAAGTGTAATTCAGCTTTGATATCGTCTCGCTTGTTCCAATCGGTGTATTTAGCTTTATCATCAATGACCTTCTTCACCTCTTTGGATAGGTCAAGCAGCTTCTCTTCGGGATAGGTAAAGTCATACTTGTGAGCCAGTGAAATGAGAATGTCGTAAAAGGCTTTTTCTTCAAAATCTATCCCCATTTCACCAAACGAGGTCATCTCAGCACGTAGTTCATTATAGAGGTTGATAATTTCATCAGAAAAATCATTGATGACTTCCGAGCGAAGTACATCCTTTTCATCACGCTCATTGTACTTCTCAACCAACATATTCATTTTCTTGGTGAAATCGACACCTTTCACTTTATTAGTCTTTTTAAACTCGCCAATCGCTTTGGCAAGCATCTGCTGAAGAAGTTGAAGTTTAGTGTTTGGCTGTTTGACCATCTCCAACTTGGCAAGATAATCATCATCAAAAATATCAATCTCGCCACCGTCTTTTTCACCCAGTTTAAAGATCTCTTCCACACCATCACTCATTAGCGCGTCTTTGACCAAATCACGCACCTTACGGTTCATTTGGTCAACATCTGGCGCACCACCCGTAGTGATCTTAAATACGATGGTTCGAACCGCTAGATAATAGTGAATCTTGTCCTTATGCTCTTTGGTCAACTCACTACTACCCACACAAATGTCATAAGCTGATTTAAGGCGTTTGGTCAGATCCATAAACGTCTTTTCAAACTTCTTGGTTCTGAGTGCAAAATCAGCCGAAGCATTTAAGCAATGTAGCTGCTCTAGTGGTGTACCATTGAAGTAAGGCTGAGAGTCGAACTTATGGAAAAGCCCATCCAACAGGCTTAGGTGATCCTTAACGATAATGACTGACTGTTTAATGTCTTCTAAGTTCCGATCTTGCCCTGCTGTGTATTGGAAAAGTGCAAGTTTCATCTGTTTTTTTATGCCGATGTAATCGACTACTAGACCATTCTCTTTACCTTCAAATTTACGGTTTACTCTCGAAATGGTTTGGATCAGATTATGCTTTTGCAAAAGCTTATCAATGTAGATGGTATCGAGGAACGGCACATCAAAGCCCGTTAACCACATATCAACCACAATAGCGATTTTGAAATTTGATTTGCCATTTTTAAACTGACGATCCAGCTCTTTACGGTACTCTTTGTTGCCGAGCTTGTTCCACAGAGCTTTATCATCGTCTTTGTTACGAGTCATAACCATCTTGACTCGCTCCATTGGCTTCACTTTCTTCTTATCACTTTCTGATAGAGTTGCACCGTCTTCACAGATTTTTACTTCATCCCACTCAGGGCGAAGCTCAATCAGTTCTTTATAGAACTGATAAGCGATTTCACGACTACTACAAACGAACATTGCTTTGCCTTTTTGAGTCGTGCCTTCTTCAACACGATTCTCATAATGCTCAACAAAGTCTTTCGCTATAGCTTTGATACGATCTGGGTCGCCCAGTATAGTAGACATACTCGCCATAGCCGTTTTGCTTTTATCTATTTGATATTCGTTTGTCCCAGCGTCTTCACACTCTTTATAGTATTTTTCGACTTCATCAAGCTGGCGACCATCAAGAAGCACTTTTGCTGCTCGACCTTCATACACAATGCGAACAGTAATTTCATCGTAAACCGATTCTGTCATTGTGTAGCTATCGACAACCGCACCAAATACATCCAACGTTGCGTCAATCGGTGTGCCAGTAAAGCCAACATAAGTAGCGTTTGGTAAAGAGTCGTGAAGATACTTAGCAAAACCGTAAGTCTTTTTCACTCCGCCTTCAGTAACGGTAATTTTCTGTTCTAAATTGGTTTGGCTGCGGTGCGCTTCATCCGAGATGCAAATGACGTTGGTTCGCTCCGTTAACAGCTCCAAATCTTCCGTAAATTTATGGATGGTAGTCAGGAATACACCACCACTTTTACGCCCCTTCAGGTGTTCACGAAGTTCAGCACGGCTCTCTACACTAATGATGTTTTGATCGCCCACATAACCTTTTGCATTAGTGAATTGACCTGAAAGCTGGTCATCCAGATCAGTACGGTCAGTGATGAGAATAATAGTTGGGCTGCCCAGTTCGACATCTTTCATCAGTAGACGAGATAAGAACAACATTGTGTAGCTCTTGCCACAACCAGTCGCACCGAAATACGTACCACCCTTACCATCACCGCTCATCAACTTTCCGTGCTCATCAAAGCACTTCATATGCTGTTTGATATTGGCAAAAAGCTTTGTTGCTGCGTAATACTGAGGATAACGACAAACAATCTTTTCTTGTTTGCTTGAGGTGTCAGGTAAAAAGATAAAGTGACGAATCACATCAGTAAGTCGTTTCTTGTTAAACAAGCCGCTGATCATTGTAAACAATGAATCAATACCGTCTTTGTCTAGCTTCTCTTCACCCGTAATTTTACGCCAAGAGTAAAAGAACTCGTATGGGGCAAAGTACGACCCCATTTTGCTGTTCACTCCATCACTAATCACACATAGAGCGTTGTATTTGAATAGTTCAGGAATATCTCGATCATAACGAGTGGTTAGCTGTTTATACGCATCATAGATAGTTGCTTCTTCACGTATAGCACTCTTAAATTCAAACACCACAAGAGGCAAACCGTTGATGTAAAAAATCCCATCAGGGATACGCAGCTCATAGCCTTGTATCTCCATTTGGTTAACGATGCAATAGCTGTTGTTCTCTAGGTCAACGTAGTCGATAAGCTGAATGTATAAATCTTTCTGACTTGCATCTTCACGCTTTAACAAAAAACCATCAGAAACAAACTTCATTATGGCTTTGTTGGTATCGTAGAGATCTGAAGCTGGAAGGTATTCAAGCTTATGGATAATTTGCTCTATCTCATAGGCTGTAATACCTTCTGCTTGATAACGTTTGGCTAGAAACTCACGAAGATCGGATTTAATCAGCACATCTTCAGGTGCTCTTTCAATCACCTCACCACGAGTATGTGGATAGCCTTCTTTCCCTAGCAGTTCAATAATGGCTTGTTCAAGCCTTTCTTCTGTAAATTTCATTCCCTAAGCCTTAGAAACTTTTTGCAATATAACTTCTCGTAATGCTTTTAGAACAATGTTCTCTCTTACATAGTTTTCACTACAATCAATGAATTTCTCAAATGGAAGCCTATTAATTACATCCTTATCGACATTCAAAATATTGATGTTTTCAATCAAACCCTTACTTAGGTTTTCTTGTGCTCCACCAATTGCACTACGAACTATTTCTTGGTAGTTAAATCTCAAATAATAGAAAAGGAAGCTGGCATCTTTAACGCTCTTACACTGCATAGAACAACAAGCTTGATTTGTTGCAGCTTCTACTCTTAGAAAGCCAACCTGACCTTTAGTCTTCCCGTCACCGTACATCGCCATTAAAACTGTATTTTTGGGGTAAACTTTAGCCGAACTCTCACTCAGCCCTAACTCTGAAATATATTCTTCAGCATCGGTAATGACACAGTTCGCCACTTCTCCAGTTTTAATCCAAGGGACATCTTTTGAGTTCCAGTACTCCTCAACATCTCTTTTAGGCGTACCACCACTTTTCATTTCTTTGGTAAAGCTTTTTATTGGTACTGCTCCCCACGCTTTGGGAGTATCACGTTCTAAGTCTTCACTATATTCCATCTCACCACCTGAAGACTTGTAAGGCTTTCCTTCTAGCTCGGGTTTACCGATGGACTCTGTGTATTCTTTTGAGATAGGGAACTCAAAATCGACAAACCACTGTTTGTAAATAGCTTGAGCGGTATCTTCTAGCTTTTGAGTAAGTTGTTCGTTGAGTGCAATACGGTCATTCACCACATTGTATTCTCGCACGATTTCACGCTGCTTTTCGATAGATGGGACTGGTAGTTCAACATCACACATTTCTTGCCAACCAAATAGCTCTCTCACCGTTCCGTGAGACATATAACGAGCATATCGATCAAACTCTAAACGTCTGAACCACATCATCAAATACTCAGGATCAAGTCGCTCAGTATCGACTATCTCAAATACTGTGTAAGAAGTAGAAACAATACACTTCTCTTCACCAAGGAGCGCAACTGATATCTTTTCACCATTTCGAGAGGTAACAGGTCCATATGCGAATTGATGGTGCTCAACAACCTTGTACTTCGACATATCAGTGCCGACAGTATTAGCAATTGAAGGAATAAACTGTTTAGTAATGCTAACGCCGAGCAGCAACTCAACGCTTAGATCTTTGTTCTTAACCGAGACTTCTTTAATGAACTGACCTAGTTTTTTATAGTTTGATCTCATAGCCCAACTCTTTGAAAACGTTTAGAAGCTCTTTTTTCGACTTTTCTTCTAGAGCAAGAAGATCGCTAAATTCCTCTTTTAGGCAGTTCATCTTCTGGTCAAAATCAATATTCTCGTCACGGTTAGTAAACTCAATGTACTTACTTGGTACTAAAGAATAATCCTTTGCGGCAATCTCTTCTTTTGATGCCGAGTAACAATATTCAGCAACATTCTTGTAATTGTCTTCAGCTTCTACTTGTTGCCAACTATGAAGCGTATCAGCGAAGTCTTGAATGTCTTGCTCAGAGAACTGGACAAACTTCTTCTCAAACGGTTCACCACGTTGACGTAGATCCATAAACAAAATCTCGTCTTCACGGTCACGATAGTTACGAGTAACATCTTCGTGAGGAACAATATGCGCTTTTTTATTCTTGTTCAGAATCCACAAAGTCACACTGATATCGGTGGTGTAGAACATATTGCGAGGCAAGAGGATAATCGCTTCAACAAGATTATTTTCAATTAGCTTCTTACGAATCGCTTTTTCCGTACCATCGCCAGAGAGCGCACCATTTGACAGAATAAAACCTGCAACACCGTTTTCAGACAGCTTCGACACCATATGCAAAATCCAACCATAGTTGGCATTGCCTGTTTGTGGTGTTTCGTAGCCGTCCCAACGATGATCATCAACCAGCTCATCAGAAGCTCGCCAGTCTTTTTGGTTAAATGGCGGGTTTGCCATTATGAAATCAGCTTTAAGAGTTTCGTGCTGATCATTGGCAAAGGTATCTTTTGCGGCTGCGCCAAGGTTGGCAGAGATACCACGAATAGCGAGGTTCATTTTCGCTAGTTTGTAGGTTGCGCCTGTGTACTCTTGACCATACACAGAAATGTCTTTCTTGTTGCCCTTGTGGTTCTCAATAAACTTCATTGACTGAACAAACATACCGCCCGAACCACAACAAGGGTCATAGATTTTACCTTTGTATGGCTCAATCAACTCAGCAATCAGGTTAACAATGCTTTTTGGTGTATAGAACTCGCCTTTACCCTTACCTTCTGCAATCGCAAATTTAGACAAGAAATATTCGTAGACTCGACCTACCACATCTTCGTGCGGATTCGCTAACGTGTCGATGTTGTTAATCACATCAATCAACGCAGATAATTTGCTGACATCCAAACCAAGACGAGAGAAATAATTATCTGGCAATGCACCTTGTAGTGCTTTGTTGGTTTTCTCGATAGTGCTCAAAGCAGTATCAATTTTCAGCGCAATATCTTCTTGTTTAGCGTTTTGCTGAACAAAACTCCAACGGCTTTCAGACGGTAAATAGAACACGTTATCTTTGGTATAGGCTGGCACCATATCAATATGCTTTTCAAGCCCTGCATCAATCAGCTTTTGACGTTGTTTTTCAAAGGTATCACTAATGAACTTTAAGAAAATCAGGCTCAATACAATGTGTTTGTATTCTGACGATTCAACACTACCGCGCAGTTTGTTTGCCGCATCCCAGAGTGTTTCTTCAAATGATTTTTCTTTTTTCTTTGCTGTAGGTTTCTTAGCCACTGAGTAAAGCCTTATATGATTCTATCGAGAATAATCACATTGATTAATTATTGGGCCAAATACTACCAAAAATACCTTGATTATCCCATTGAAATTACAGTCATATCAACTTAATACACATCCTATTTTTAATACAGCGTAGAGCCGCTTCTGTCCATTTCTATTACTTTTCATTGTATCTATACTGCATTTAATAACTGAGTTGAATATACCCCCAAAAGGATAAAACAATCTTTACCCCCACTAGGGGATATGCTAGAGTTTATACCTAGAAGGGGATAATCCTGCTTATTGAGAGCTGAACAAATGATATATAGTCCAAAACAACTCGCAGATATGATGCTCCTAGTACGCCAAAAGAACGGCTGGACGCAATCAGAGCTCGCAAAAAAAGTGGGGATAAAACAAGCAACCATCTCAAACTTTGAGAATAATCCTAACAAAACGACCCTCTCGACCTTCTTTAAGCTTGCCCAAGCAATGGAACTAACATTGAGCATTCAAGAAAAATCACAGGTAGCTTCGTTAAATGAAAATGATGATGAGAGTTGGTAATGCAGAAGCTAATCGCATACATGAATGGTGAACTTGTTGGCACTCTAGAGAAACATAAGAATGGTGCTCACGCTTTTCAATATGATGAAAGCTGGATAAATAATGCTAAGACTCGCCCACTATCATTATCTTTAAAGCTTCAATTCCCCACTATCACTTCCGATGCGGTTATAAACTATTTTGACAATCTCTTGCCAGACAGCCCTCAAGTCAGAGAGAGAATCGTTTCAAGATACAATACCTCATCCAAACAACCCTTCGACCTCCTTAAAGAAGTCGGTAAAGATAGCGTCGGTGCGATTGTATTGCTTCCACCCGATCTTCCCTACAAAAAAGAACCACTCAACTATGAAGTATTGGATGATAAGAAGTTAAAAGCCGTACTCTCTGCATACAAGTCTGATATTCCACTCGGTATGCTCGAAGAAGAAGATGACTTTAGAATCTCTGTAGCAGGTGCTCAAGAGAAAACGGCGCTCCTATTCATTAACGGACAATGGTGTATACCGAAAGGAAATACGCCAACAATCCATATAATCAAACTGCCGATAGGCGAGATACAACAAGCCAATGCGACACTTGATCTCAAGGACAGTGTCGAAAACGAATACCTGTGTATTGAGCTAGCTAGAGCACTGGGATTCGCAGTTCCCAACGTCAATATAATAGAAATTGATAACCTTAAAGCTCTAGCAGTAGAACGATTTGATCGACGCTGGACAAAAGACAAATCAACTTTGCTTCGCCTTCCTCAAGAAGATATGTGCCAAGTATTTGGTATTCCATCCTCCATTAAATACGAATCTCAAGGCGGCCCAGGAATAGCACAGATCATGGAGCTGTTAATGGGTTCAAGTCATGCTCTAGAAGATCGATATAACTTCATGAGGTTCCAAGTATTTCAATGGCTCATTGGCGCTACAGATGGGCACGCTAAGAACTTTTCGATCTATATTGATAAAGGCGGGAGCTACCGACTCACTCCGTTCTACGATATTTTGTCAGCCTACCCACTACTGGGAGGAAAAGGACTCAATATCAGAAAGCTAAAGCTGGCGATGGGATTGAAAGCAACGAAAGGCAAGAAGTATGAAATCAGTAAAATCCTGCCTCGTCACTTTTTAGATACCGCCAAAGCAGTAAACTTTAGTCAGGATAAAATGCAAGAGATACTGAATGAAATGAAAAGCTCGCTACCTGACGCTATTTTACAAGTAAGAGCGAAACTGCCTGAAGACTTTCCCGAGCACATTTCAGACTCAATTTTTGACAATGCTAATAAGATAATTCAAAAAATTTAGCGATATAAAAACCAGATTTTTCGAGGGAAGTTATATAGAAGGACGCGGGTTCAGTTCCTTTTTTTCGTTCTAGGCATTCCTTAGATTCCCTCACCGCAATTCGCTGATCAATCTTGCCAACATTAAGCACCTTGATGCTTACAAGGTACAGTTCACACCTTTCTTTCACGGAACTAGAGACGATAGATGCTGACTAATATAAGTAGTTACTGTTCTGTCCTGAAATAAAGAGAAAGCGGGTCTGAATGGAGTCAATGCATCAGAAGGATATTTCTATGAAGACGAAACTTCGCACGACATTATCGCTGTTTATTACGCTCGGGCTTCTGCAACCAGCACTTGCGGATCAAACTTGGCAGCACGAAGGACAACCGGCACAATTAGTTGAACTGTTTACCTCAGAAGGGTGTTCCAGCTGCCCGCCCGCAGACAAATACCTTAGCCAGTTTCAGTCAGAGTCGACATTATGGACCGAGGTGATTCCGTTAGCCTTTCATGTTGATTACTGGAATTACTTAGGCTGGGACGATGAATTTGCTCACCCATCTTTTTCTCAGCGTCAGCGCATTTATCGGAGTTTCGGCGCTACCTCATCGGTATACACTCCCGGATTTATAGTCGACGGAAAAGAGTGGCAAGGTTATTTTTCTCGTCGTGACTTACCCAAATCTCAGCAGATAAAAGCTGAAAAGCTAACACTAAAGCAGTCGGGTAACCGCTTTGAAGTTTCTTACCCTTCTGATCAACGTTATATCGCCCATATTGCAATACTCGCAATGGATGAGGAAACCGAGGTCAAAGCGGGTGAAAACCGGGGTAAAAAGCTGGAACATGACTTTGTGGTGTTGGAAAAGCAGCAAAAAACGGCGGAGTCACAATGGGCATTTAATTTACCGTCATTACCAGAAAACAGTGATGCGGTGGCCGTGTGGCTGACAAAAGAAGATGGATTTTTGCCAGTTCAAACCGTTGCTGGGTATCTTAAATAACCTCTGCTTGAAGTAGTTCACAGGGCCTTGTGTCAGCAATAGCACTGCTGGCACATGTTAAGCCCTATCATTTAACGCGAGTTTGAGCCCAAGAGCGGCACAATCTGCGCATGTACAAATGATGAGATTCACCATTAATAACACCGACTGTCAAAATAGGATAAATACTTTTGTGCTATATTTACCCTCCACCACAAAACCACAATATAAGTAGGGACTAGGTTCAATAGTGCAACTGTGATCTAGAGGGTTTTCTGATGGACTCCTAAAGATAAATAGTACTCATTGATGAGTAAAAGTCCCCGACAGTATGTGTAGTGATTGAATCTTTTATGAAAATTAGCGCGGTAATTACCACTTACAATAGACCAGATTTTTTCTATGAATCTGTTTCAAGTGTTTTACGTCAAACTCGACCTGCAGATGAGATCATAGTTATTGATGATTGCTCAACCACATCTTATGAAAACGTACTGACTTCATTACCACAAGACCGTATTGTCTACGTTCGCTTACCTGAACCGGGTGGAGCAAACAAAGCGAGAAATCACGGTGTTGCACTCTCTTCAGGGAGTGTAATCTGCTTTCTCGATGATGACGATATTTGGAAACCGGACTACTTAGCAAAACACCAAAAATCTTACCTAGAAGGCGCTGATGCGGTCGTTTCCGGGTTTGATCACTTTGGCAGCTCTACCACAATACACATTCAAAAAACGAACCGAGTGACCTGTGATGGATTAAGAACGGGTAACCCTTACTGTGGAATGAGCGGCTTTAGTGCTAAAAGAGTTCTACTTGAATCCTTAAAATTTGATGAAACTCTGACCAACGGCCAAGACTGGGATATGTACGTTCGCTTATATCAACAAGGGATCGACTTTCACAATATCGCGGAATCCATATACTTCTACCGTTATCAAACACCAGATGGGATCAGCACCAAAGTTGTAACGATGAACGTAGAAGATATTCAGCCGAGGTTTCGCTCAGCGGAGAAGCACCGAGAGTTTTTAGGTGACTATTACTATAAACAACGGATCAATGAACAACTCTTATTTTGCTTAAAGCACAAGAAAAACAAACTCTCTTGGATTCTAAAAGCTATCCAATTGACCGGAATTAGAATGACCATCACTCACTTTTATAAACGTTTTTCATTGAAAGTAAGCCATGTTCCTTGCAATACCGACATGGCCCACTCGAAACCTAGATAATTAACTTAAGTAAACCTAACTAAACCCAAGTAACTAAAATGACCGAGCACACACGGTACTTATCTCAACACTAATGACCACTAACCACTAACCACTAACCATTAAAAGCTAGAAGTTAAATATTAAAAACAGTGGCACCACTACTGTTCCACTGAAGCTCTACATGGTCTTGATAGATTTTGTAACTGCTTACTTGAAACAGCTCACTCTCGGTAAACTTTTCTCCAGACTTTTTAACTAAAATGCTACTAATGGCGATGACAGGATCACCACAGTGTGTCGCCAATTTAGCGACGATAACGCTGCTCTTTTCAGATATTGGATTCGTCCCTTTTCTCTGTTCAACGCGAGTCTCTTCAAATCCATAGTAAAGAATAAAGGCGAGTTGGTATTTACCATTATCAAGTATGTGGGCTTCCGCGTCCTGTTTCTCTACTTTCGATACGATGATGTTATCTTCAAACTCAGGCATCCCATAAGAAGATAAAGTCACCCGATCATTGACCTTACCTTTGTAGTTATCGACTCTCAAAGTGCCATATTTCACAGGCACTTCTTGAGCTTTTATGGATTTGCTCTCTAGGAATCGATATTGATACTTAAACTCTCTGCGAAATATTCCATCAGAATGATCAAAAGCGTCAATAATATTGGGATGATAAAGCTTACTGCCCTTCACAACATATTGCATGGTTGCAAAATCTTCGCCATCGATTTCATAAGGAAACAGTGAAGAGAATGCCAACCTGGAGTAATGCCGAGTATAGAGCTTGGTCTTGGTGGTGTTAACCTTTGAGACCTTAAGTTCGACCGTGCCACTTTCTGGGTAACGCCATAAGCTGATGCCCGGCCCTTCCACGTTAGTAATTTGAGTTTCTTTTAAACACTCACTATCTGATGAGATACCTTCGTTACTCGCATCCCAAAACCTATGGTCATCATCAATTAACAACGCACAGAATATCCATCCCAACATCAATGGACTGGCTGGGCAGCTATACGGCTGGATAATCTCATCGAATGCTCGGTAATACCCTAGCGAAGGCAATCCATTGGTAAGCATATTCTCATTTTCAAAGAAATGCTCCATCGCTTGAAAGCTGATTTGATTGGCTTTTTCAGGCTCGATTGCACGATTTTTCTGGATTGAATTATAAATAAGAGGGACAGTAATCGCGTTTCGATAACTGCTGCTGCGCCCCCACATAATGATTCGTGATTCATCATCAAAAAAGTGGACGAAGTTATTTATAAATAAATTGGCATTTTGATCTATTTGTAAGGCTAACTCTTTTTCATATTGATTGGCATATAATTCATTCACGAGAGGGCCGAGGAAATTGTAGATCCACGCCGTATAGTAATCGAAGCGGCCACGGTCTGAATACCAACCATCACCGACATGTAGATTTACAATATTCTGCAGATGCTGTTTTATTCTGCTCTGATCAATCGGATAACCAACAGAATGAAGAAACGATAGAATTAATGCGTTAAAACATTGCCAATTATGCTCATGCGTTGGCCCACTGGCGAATGAATTAAAGAAGTCACATATCGTGTTTTTTTCCGAATCCGTATAACTATCCCAAATAAACGCTTTAGTGTGATAGAGCCCTAGTGCAAGCTGAGCACACTCCACAATATGTTGAAATACGAAGTCATTTTTGCTGATTTTTTTACGATGTAACACGCCTTTTATAAATAGCTTTACCCGCTCCTCATTATACCGCAGCTCTGAAAGGTCCTCTCGATTCATTAAATATTCGTCGCACCCTTTAGAGCACGAGTTTAATATCCACTGTTTGTAATAATCTTTTAAGCAAATTCCATTTACTGAATAATCCTGCTCATTCACCATAACGGGCGCCGCAATTAAAAAGCTTCGAGCAAGTGTTTCCATTTTGTATTCATAAAGCTTGAACTGAGAGCTGCTTTTATTTGGGTAGGCAATTTTGCTTTCATTGCCAATAATCGTTATGGGATCGTCAATATGTTGGGTGTTGGCAAAGATACCTTGAAGTAATTGCTTGGCTCTTGAGCTCCACTTCGCTTTATCACTCATAATGTACTCTCCGTATCTTCCTAAAGGCGCTATCTACCAATCAGCTGTTCTGGCTTGTTTAAGCTGTTGAAATACGGAACTAAAGCAATAAAGTCACCCGCTAAATATATCCGTCTATCATCACGAAAATTTTCCGCAGCTCTGAGCCGAATAGTCTAACTTATACGGTTTTTATCTATCTGAACCTACATCAATCTAATGCTTCTAAAGCTCAATATTCACCGCATCAAAAATAGAGTAAAATCCCCTCTCGACACCCCAAAGCTGACACATCACTTCCAACCGCCGACAAAGGAGCAACATTCTTAATGAAATATCTTGTCACCCACCTCTGCTGCTTATTTTGTCTGCTTTTTACCCATGCTCTCTATGCGCAAGAAGAGGTCATCATTGTTGGCGGTGACCACAACTTTCCACCTTATGAATTTATTAATAGTGATGGGCAACCAGATGGGTACAACACCGAGTTAACACTCGCAATTGCGGATGTTATGGGGCTCGAAGTGGAAGTCAGGTTGGCGAGTTGGGATGAGATGAAACTGAGCCTTGAGGATGGGCGCATCAATATGTTGCAGGGCATATCCTACTCTGCAGCACGAGCCAAAATTATTGATTTTACCCCACCCCACTCACTGATTCATCACTCGCTATTTGCGAGAAAAGGCAGTCCTCATATCAATAGTACCGCTGATCTATCGGGGAAAAGTGTGCTCCTACAACGTGGTGGCATCATGGCTGAGCAGCTCGCTAATTCTGGGCTGGATGCACAATTTATTTATGTCGATACTCATGCTGCTGCCCTTAGAGAATTAGCCTCGGGAAAACATGATTATGCCTTTGTTGCTAACCTGCCAGGACTTTATCTCGGCAAAGAATTAGAGCTTTCCAATATTGAAACTGCTGGACAAATTTTTGGTTCACAGCGATATGGCTATGGTGTTTTAAAAGGAAATGACGAGCTACTGGCAAAATTTAACGAAGGACTCGCGATATTAAAAAATACCGGCAAACAAGAAGAGATCTACAATAAATGGTTTGGTTCCTACACCTCATTAGGTGTCAATTGGCAGCAAGTTACGATTTTTCTGGTGAGCTCAGCGCTGATCATCTCGTTAATATTTGGCGTAGTAATCATATGGAACCGCAGCCTAGCTAGGCAGGTGTCCATTCGAACCAAAGCACAAGAATTGCAGCACCAACAGTTGATTCAAGCAGACAAGATGGCATCACTTGGGATATTAGTATCAGGGGTCGCTCACGAGATAAATAATCCCACGAGCTTACTGCTTTTAAATCTACCGGTATTAAAAGAGTCGTTTGAAGATATCGAAGAAATTTTGGACACGCACTATGAAACCTACGGAGACTTTGATATCGCCGGGCTTAAATACAGCCGAATGAAAGACGAGTACCCCACAATGCTGAGCGACATGCTTGAAGGCACTCATCACATACGACGAATCGTCAACGATTTACGTGACTTTGCTCGCCAAGAACCTTTAGAACTCTCTGATCAAGTAGATCTGAACCAGGTGATTGCTGCGGCGATTCGCCTAACGGATCGCACCATTCGTTCATCCACCGACAACTTCACGGTAAATTACGACAATACTTTGCCACTGTTTAAAGGCAGTTCTCAACGTTTACAACAAGTTATCATCAATCTGATCGTGAATGCCTGCCAAGCACTCGAATCTAAATCTCAGCGCATCACGATTAACACCCACTACCAGACCAAGTCGAACACCATATTCATGCACGTGACCGACACCGGTGTTGGCATCGATCCCAGCCATATTAAACGATTATCGGATCCCTTTTTCACCACAAAACGAGAACAGGGTGGAACTGGCTTAGGTTTATCAATATCATCCTCGATCGTTGAAGAACACCAAGGCAAACTCAGCTTTAATTCTCAACTTCAACAAGGCACGGAAGTTACTCTTTGTCTGCCGCTAAATGCAATACGTTAAGGAACTCTGCAAAATGAAAGACGTGCTCTATCCTGAATTCGGTATCATGTTGGTCGATGATGAACCTGCATTTGTTCGCAGCATGTCGCGCACATTGGAGAGGCACGGTGGCATCAACCATCTATATCAAACCAATGATAGTCGTGACGTTATGGCTCTGCTTGAGCAACACCCAGATATCGAGCTGATCCTGCTCGATCTCAATATGCCCTATCTGTCTGGGGATTCATTGCTAGAGATGATTGTTGAAAAGCACCCGCATATAAGAGTCATCATTATTAGCGGCATGAATCAAATAGAAATGGCAGTAGACTGTATTAAGCTTGGTGCCTACGACTATTTTGTAAAAACAACCGAAGAAAATCGATTACTGGAAGGAATAAAGCGCGCCATCACAATGCAAGAAATGCGTCGTGAAAATGAAGCAATGCGGCGACGCTTTCTCTCCGATACATTAGAGCAGCCTGAAGTGTTTAGTGGCATCATTACTCAAGATAAAAAGCTACGCTCGATATTTCAATATCTAGAGTCAATCGCCAAAAGCCGTCAACCAGTGATGATTACCGGGGAAAGCGGCGTGGGCAAAGAACGAATTGCGGAGGCGATCCACACGCTAAGTGGGCGCACGGGCAAACTGGTGAGCGTCAATATTGCTGGAATCGATGACAGTATGTTCGCCGATACCCTTTTTGGCCACAGCCGAGGGGCATTTACCGGAGCCGATAAGAAGCGAATTGGTATGGTAGAAAGTGCGGCGGATGGCACCCTATTTCTCGATGAAATTGGTGACTTAAGCTATGCCTCTCAAACAAAACTACTTCGACTGTTACAAGAAGGGGACTATTACCCGATTGGAAGTGATAAACCCAAACGCAGTCGCGCCAGAGTTGTTGTCGCCACTCACCATGATTTAAAACAGCTCGTTGAAGATGGCTCGTTTCGAAAAGACCTTTATTTTCGACTCTGCATCCATCATGTCGATATCCCTGCATTAAGAAACCGAAAAGGCGATGTTCCTCTACTTTTTGAACACTTTTTAGCTCTAGCCGCTAAAGAGTTGGGGAAAGAAGTCCCTACGTTTCCCAAAGAGTTGCCAGTTTTGCTATCAAACTACCACTTCCCTGGAAATGTGCGAGAACTGCAAGCCTTGGTCTATGATGCGGTGAGCCAACATAAAAGTCATATCTTATCGATGAAAGTGTTTCAGCGAGTCATCGATAATCATCATTTTGAACTTTCAAATGAGACTGAACACCGCGCATTATTTGATCCGAACCAACCATTGCCCACACTCCAAGAGATCAGTGAACTTTTGGTTAAGGAAGCAATGAATCGCGCTCAGGGAAATCAATCTCTCGCATCTCGGTTACTGGGTATTTCTCAACCCGCGTTAAGCAAGCGCCTTAAAAAACAGTAAAACGCCCAACAACTAATCCCTATAACTTTGGTTATAACATAACCAAAGTTATAACTAGGTAAGACGTTGTTTTTAATTGATAATTCAATTACTAGCCAATAGGGTATAACTCTTATTATACCTTTTCTAAATATCGCTATTTTCCTTTCCCCCATAAAATCAACACATTACAGCCATATAATAACTGGCATTCCGCTTGCAATCTCTTGTCATAGGCATCGCATATTCTGCAACGAATGTGCGAACGGATTAACCTTTGAAAAGGAATTTGAATATGACCAGTAACAATTCACTGCCACAATCCAGTGGTGGTTTTTGGAAAAATTTAGAGTTATGGAAAAAAATTGTCGTCGGCTTGATATTAGGTGTCATCGTTGGCGCAATCATGGGGCCAGATGCTGAAGCACTAAAACCAATTGGAACCCTATTCATCAATGCCATCAAAATGTTGATTGTGCCATTGATATTCTGTTCATTGGTTGTCGGTGTTACCTCGATGGAAGACTCTCGTAAAATGGGCCGAATCGGCGCGAAAGCGATTGCTCTCTATCTTGGAACGACCGCCGTCGCAATCACCATCGGTCTACTGCTTGCCGCTATTTTAGAGCCGGGGTCAGGTCTAAATATGGTCGCTCAAGATACAGGTGCTACTGGTAAAGATGCGCCACCACTTGTTCAGACTTTACTCAATATTATTCCTAAAAACCCTGTTGGCGCACTCGCTGCTGGTAACATCTTGCAGATTATTGTTTTCGCAATTGGATTAGGTATTTCACTGAACCTAATCGGCGAAAAATCGAAGCCAGCGGTTGCTGTATTTGAGAGCCTAGCAGAAGCAATGTATAAGCTTACCGAACTCGTGATGAAGTTTGCTCCATACGGTGTATTCGGCTTAATGGCTTGGGTATCAGGAAAATATGGACTCGATATCCTTCTTCCTCTAATTAAAGTGATTGCGGTTGCTTACTTAGGATCGATTCTTCATGTACTCGTATTCTACTCTGGCGTTGTCAAAGTATTTGGACGCCTTAACCCAACTCGCTACATCAAAGCTCTGACTAATCCAGCAGCAGTTGCGTTTACCACCACAAGTAGCTCTGGTACTTTACCTGCAACAATCAAAGCGGCTCGTGAAGAACTCGGTGTCTCTAAAGGGGTTTCAAGTTTCGTACTGCCTCTAGGAGCAACCATTAACATGGATGGTACCGCTCTTTACCAAGGTGTCTGTGCGCTGTTCATTGCTCAAGCCTTTGGCATTGACTTAGAAATGTCTGACTATATGGTCATCATCTTAACCTCAACACTTGCTTCTATTGGTACAGCTGGTGTTCCAGGTGCTGGTCTAATTATGCTATCACTAGTCTTAACAACTGTTGGTCTTCCTATCGAAGGGTTGGCAATCGTTGCGGGTATCGACCGTATTCTAGATATGGCTCGTACAACTGTTAACGTGTGTGGCGATATGATGGTATCTCTACTTATTGCGAAGAGTGAAAAAGAACTGGATGAATCTGTCTATAACTCTGAAGCTAGCACCGATAAAGTAGCAAACGTTTAATATTATAAACAATCCCCAAAAAAGCAGTCGAGATTGAACTTGGCTGCTTTTTCATTTTTACTACCATTCGACATTAGAAAATTCACACAATTTTTGCCACACTCGCTCCGCAGCAGGGGGCAACTTCGCTTGCGAACGATACGCATATATTTCAGCGATCATCGTGCTATCGCTATCTAACTCATCAATGACTACCAACTGCCCAGATTCTAACTGCTTGCGAATGGAGTGCTCAGGTAACCACCCAATGCCTTCTCCTTGTAAGACCAACTCTTTAACCAGCTCGGTCATCGATGACGAAAAAATCGGCTTTAATTTATATTGGTTACTGACCTCTTTTGTAAGCCTTCCCATAAAACTCCCACTCGAGTGCATAACCCAAGGGGTAATAGACTCACGTGAAAGGCGATATATAGGCTCAGAACTCTGATCCACGCCGGTAACACAGTAGATTCTCGATTGCCCAAGTCGATGAGCAACATAAGACTCAGTATGAAGTTGAGGGTTTTTATAACTCAACATTAAATCGCACGCGCTCTCTTGAAGCATACTCACCGCATCGTCAATATCGATTGCTCTAACATCCAGAACAACCGCTTTTTCCTCAGTAAACAAATTGAAGCGCATCAAGGGAAGAATATCTGTCGCAATTGAATGCCCCGCAACCAGACTCACTTTTTGATTTCCAAGCACTGTTAGGTCGTTCAACCTTTCAAGTTCGTCCTCCAGTTGAATCAGTATGCTACGTGCACTGGTACGAAACTCGATACCGTTACTGGTTAATGAAACCGGTGTGGTATCTCGATTAACCAATAAGCAGCCAACAGCATTTTCTAACGATTGAATTCGGCGGCTAAACGCGGACTGAGTAACATTTCGCTCTGCAGCGGCTTTTGAAAAGTTACGCAGTTCCGCGAGCTTTAAAAAATCCATGATCCATTTCGTTTCAATATTCGTCATGCTACCACCCTATGCATTTATTGCATGAGTATGTCAATTATTTCATTTCTTAACAACGACGAACTTTGATAAATTTCGTTTCAAGCAAGGAGTTATTATGAATAAAAAACTTGGCATACTTGGCGGAATGGGTCCAATGGCAACGGTTGATTTTGTTAGACGCATCGTCGACAAAAGCCCGGCAAATTCAGATCAAGAACATATCCCTATGATTATATCGAATAACCCAACAATTCCAGATCGCACAAGATGCATTCTCGAACAGGGCGAAGATCCACTGGAAGTATTAAAAAACAATCTTGCCTCTCTAACAGATTCCGGTGCAACAAAAGTCGTTATTCCATGCAATACCGCGCATTATTGGTTGGACAAACTGAGCACCACCAATGCCTCTTTTATCAGCATCATAGATACAGTGACAAACGAAGCGATACGACGACAAATGAAGTGCATCGGTATTCTCGCCACCAACGCGACCATTAAAACCGATATCTATGCCGATGCGATTCGTGAAAACGACATGGAAGTACTTACCCCAACCGAAGCGGAACAGAATCAGGTGATGGAGGGCATTTATGCGGTCAAATCTGGAGATGTAGAGAAAGGCAGACAACTTATGGAGCCAATTTTTGATTCACTGATCGCACGCGGTGCCGATGGCGTAATATTGGGTTGTACTGAGATACCACTAGCATTCGATTCTCTTTCTAGTGATAAAAAGGAAAAGTCTTTGGACTCTTTGGATCTCTTAGCTGACCAATGCGTGCAATACTATTATTACGAAACATACACAAACGTAGAAGCGGCCTAAGTTAACTAAAAACAGGGTCTTCTCCTGAAATACAGTAGCCGTTACGCCCATTTTGCTTCACCAGATACATGGCTTCATCGGCGCTTTTCACCAATGTATCACGGTCGTTTCCATGTCTTGACGTTAGCACAACGCCCAAACTCGCCCCGATAACCACGGGCTCTGATTGGCTGATATTGATAGGTTTAATGAGATTTCTCAATATGGTCGAAATCACGTTTTCAACGGATAGAGGATCGACATCATGTCGAAGAATAACAAGAAACTCATCTCCCCCCCAACGACATACCAGATCTTCACTGCTTACCGATTCTTTTAAACGTATTGCGGTTTCAATAAGTACCAAGTCTCCAGCTTCATGGCCAAATTGGTCATTCACCGGTTTAAAATGATCGAGATCGATAAGTATCAGCGCGCATTGGTGTTCTGGATCTTGAGCCTCAGCAAGCAAGTCGATCATATTTCGCTCTGCTGCTCGTCGGTTGTAAAGTGTTGTCAGTGAATCAAACTCAGCTTCAAATTGATGTTGCTTCTCTCGCATTGCTCGTTCTGAAATATCGTACATCACCAGTTCAATTAACTGATTTCCTTGGTCCTCTGACGCTAATGAAAATAGACAATGGAACCATCGACGCTCTTCTAAACGACTATTATTAAGCCGGAAATCTTCTGCCATTACGCAGTCGTTCTGGCACACTAATGTTAATGTTTCATTCATTCTATCGGGGTTAATGAACATATCTGCCAAGGGTATCGCCGAAATACTTTTATGTTTTGAATTTACATAATGCTGAACAAGGTGATCGAACGATTCATTGCAAAGCTCTACATACCCTTCTGGTGTCACCAATGCAATCCCAACACTTGATTGTTCAAAAAGCAAACGGTAGCGACGCTCTACTTTCTCAATTTTATTCCTAAGTGTTTTTTCCCGCTCTAAAGTGTCATAAATTGATGTTAATAGCTTATTTGAGTGATTAACCAACAGACCAATTTCGTCGTTAGGATTACGGTGAATATACGTGAGAGTTTTATCTGTTCCTGGCGCAGCTTGATCAACAGCCTTCTTCATTTTAACGAGCGGGAGAGTCAGCTGCCGGTGCACCAGAAAAGTCACCATGGACACCACTATTGCAGAGTAGAAAAAGAGGATCACAGAATACAGGATGGCGATCTCTTTCGCGTTATTTTCAATCAAGCTTTGGTTGGGAATAATGGTTAGTCGGCCAACAATATCGTCGACTAGAAAAGGAGAAGGTAACTCAAAAACGATGGGTAAGACCGAAGACTTAGAATTTGACGTACCACTCTGTTCTGAAAAATCATTATCATCTTCGATACTCGCAATATCCACAATATCATTTTTAGCTAAGCCACTAACAACCTCTTGGGCGAGTTCTTGATTATTGAGATAGGCAGAAATAGCTGCGTTACTTTCAACGGTGTGAGCAAGCTGAGTTATTCGAGAGTTCTGCTCTGAGATTTCTTTTGTATACAGTTGAAAATAAAAGAAAATAGTTAGAAATAATGTCAATAATAGCGTCAATAGAAACACAGAGCCTGCGACACGGTACGCAAGTGTGTTTTTAAGACTATTCCACACGAAAAACTTCCTTCACCGACGAATCGAGAAAATCACTATCGATATAACCGATTGCATTTGGATTCTCCTGAACGAGCCGTCTAATTTCTTCGGATCTATTTGCAATTCTTGGTGGGGTTGCTCTACCGGTAAATAGCAGTCGAGCCCAGTACGCATTAACTTGAGCAACACTTTTATTTACCAGTGAATGATAGAACTTTTGTCTCACTTTAGAGTCCGTATTTTGATCCAAGGTTATGGTTTTTAATCCATTTGGAAAAGCATGAGTTTTACCCATATATAAATCGATAAGTTCACGTTTTGAAAGCGTTGATACATTATTTTCAGAGTTAACAATCACAGCAATCTCTCCGGCCTGTACCGGAAAAAATGTGTGGATCACTATCAACAAAAATATGGCTAACTTTTTCATAATCAAAATATAAAGCTGCAGTTGAGAGAATAAGTATCGAGCGTCACCGAAGTTGTGTTGACGGAATCAAAATTCCACAACTCACCTCCATAAGGTTCTACCCACGTGCGGTCCCATTGTACTGTCAGCGAAAGGTTGTTCACTACATCCCAACTCGCACCAACAGATAAACTTTTTTGATCGAATGTTGAACTGTAGATGCTCGAGACTGCATCTTGTAACGATGATAAAAACACAGGCGCATTTGATGAAATACTTCTATCATCAACGGGTTCAACAAAGCCTCCTAATATAAATGGTGTGATGCTTTCCAATCGTCGAGCGACACTCAAATATCCGGTGTAAAATGTTGGGAACACTTTACTCTCGGTATCGGCATAACTCAGTTCAGATTGTGCGACCCAATCCCCGTTATCATATAACCCACCAAGAGAAGCATATGTTACCGAAGTACCGTCAACTTCTAAGTCAGAAGAAATGGAGTCAGCTTCATTCCAGAATGCTGACGATTGATCTAAGGCATCTCTCAACTCGTTGATAAAATCGACATCTGACGCTAGCGTCGCGTTTGCTAACGCAGCATGGAGCGTCCAGTTATCTTGGCTGTAACGCAGTGTAGTTCCTACTAGTGATTCATAATCAAGCTTGACCACATAACCTGCCATTTCTGACGTCTGAGTCGTACTTCCTCCGTATAAACTCACCTGAAGGTGCCCAAGATCGGTTGGAACACGATAGCCAATTTCAGCACCGTCGTAATAATCCATACCAAACGCACCATAAAACTCCAATGAAGCATGGGCCCAAGGGTAAGCGTAACCAACGTTTCGATACTCTGATAGCATGTAGACATCAAGCCCAAGCCTACCTATGCGCGCATAAAATTCATTTGGGGAATATTTAAGGAAAGCTCGTTCAATATTTTCTTCAAGATCATCATCATATCGATTTCTAAAAACGAGCTGCACGCTGGCTTCAAGAGAGTCGGTTATCGAGCTATCTAATTGCAATCCAAAAAGTGACTCATCCCAAGATACTTTATCGGTACTGATGTCTCTGGATAAATAGTCAGGTGTGTATATTTCATCATTGCCGCTTTGAGTTATTGCTACCGTGCCAAAACCATGTACACGAAACCGCTCTAAATCTAATTCACTACTAAATACAGATGTAGATATCGACAGTGCGCCAGAGGCGAGCAGCAGAACTTGCGTTTTGGTTATGTTAAAGGATGAGTATTTTAAAGGGCTCATAATGCAGTTTGGCGACCGAACATAAGTAAGCCTAAACAATTTTTTAATCTAACCATATGCTTAATCTCACTTACTTGAATAGAGGAATAAATAGATAGCACCCTAAAGCGCTATGTTTATAAAAAGTATAATATAAATTTCTCTTTTCGCCAGAAATTGCCACATCAATTCCCTTTAAACCAAGCCTTTAGACCAAGTCCTTAAACCAAGCCCTAAACCAGACCTCCATACATTGCATAAAAAAACCTCAGTGCTTCATCAACACTGAGGTTTCCTTTTCAAGAGAACGGTTTACATTATCTGAGGAAGAATCAGCAACCCTAATGAAGTGATAATAGTCCAGATAAACCAAATGAAGGCCATGAACCCCCAAACATGTTTCAGTTTCATGCCTACCAACGCAAGCGCTGGAATCACATAAAGTGGCTGAATTAAGTTGGTGGCTTCATCACCAAGAATAAAGGCATTAACCACAGTCGGAATATCAGCACCGATACTTAGAGCCGCATCAATAAGAATTGGACCTTGGATAATCCATTGCCCACCTTGAGATGGGATAAACAGATTCACTACTGACGCCGAAATATAAGAGAATAAAGGAAGTGTACCTGGCGAAGCTGACTGAATAAGGAAGTTTGCCATATCCGTTGCAATACCAGATGCGGCCATTAATCCCATAATGCCACTATAGAATGGGAACTGCAGCATGATGGGGGCGGCTGACTTGATCGCATCGCCAAATGCCTTAGTAAATTTGACTGGTGTACTGTATAAAAATACATTCAAAATCAAAAACATAAAAATAACAAAGTTGAAGTTCAACGAATTTAGGAAGCCTTTACTCGCAATTGACTGTCCAATAATAAATAGCCCTGCCGCGCCCAAAATATACATAATAACGCGGTTGTTATTCATCTTATCCGCAGGGGTTTCATCTTCTACTTCTTCTTCTTTCTGCGCTTTGATTTCGCCTTCATAGCAAATGACATCAGATTCAGGCGCCTTGGTCATAAGCGTAATCATTACGGTGACAAACGCCAGCAAAAAGAACAAAGCTGTATTAACTGGATTATACGTTGTCTCGCTTTGCGGCAATACTCCGACTTTATCGACAAGAAAATGATCCGAGCCCGCCAGTAAGGCGTATGCAGATGCACTTGGACACCAAGACTGACCCAGTAACATTGTCGAATAACCCGCCGCAATAAGAAGTGGGAAATGAAGCCCTTTCACACTTTTCGATAAATACATTGCTAAGATTGGCGTTAGAATTAAAGAAAATGACCAGTTAATCACACTTGAAGCAAGACCAAATACAAGCAACACAATAATGGCTGCCACTCGGCTTTTTACTTTAAGCGCGACTTTTTCTAACCCCACAGAAATAAGAGGTGACTTCGCCGCAGCGCCACATACCATCACCATAAGTGACATTTGAAAAGCAAATCCATTCATTGCCCATATTTTACTATACCAGCCATCAACCAAATCATTGGCCGAAGTACCCGAAATCAATCCCATAGCAAAAATAACAATGCTAAGAATGATGCAAAATACGAATGAATCTGGAATATATCGATCGGCGGCAAACTGAAACTTTTTCGAAAAATTCCAGAGAAACGATCCATTGTTTTGAAGTGTCGACGTTGTAGTGTTCATACACTCTCCATAATATAAATGTAGGGTTTATTTCTTATGATTTATTATTACTATTTATAATTTACTTATTATTTTTACTAATTTTTGTTAAGTTAAAACTATATTTAACTCGTCAAAAACCCCCACATGATTACTCATATATAGGAATAGAGAGATCGTACAGAGACGTATTTAGACAACAAAGTAAACATAATAAGAATCGCGATGGTTAGAATTAAATTATCATTCAATTCAAAATTCATCATAAAGTTTTAGAATTATAAATAACTGGGTTTTAGTCACTAAATATTAGTAACACACCCTTCATATATGGAAAGCATGTTCTTATCTATAAAATGATATTGATTTACATTTAACTCAATTTATTATTCGATCAATCTCAAATTACAGCACCAAAGGCAGTGTAGAGCCTACCAATAACGCCGCCATTACCCCATTAAATAAACGAATATGCGTCGGGCTTTTAAGTAACTGACTAATTTGCTTTCCAGCAAAAACCCAAGTCGTACACGATGGAATGTTGATCGCGACAAATGTCAGCGTAATTAAAATCAAACCATACATCGAAGCTTCTGGATTATATAAACTCACTGCGGTTAGCGCCATTGACCAGCCTTTTGGGTTCACCCATTGAAACATTGCAGCAGATAAAAACGTCATCGGCTTATAGTCTTGATTTTCCAATGATGGTTTGCTCGTTGCAATTTTAAACGCCAAATATAATAAATAGACAATACATAGGCTATTTAATATCTGATGCAGAGCTGGAAAATGCTCAAATAAATTTTGAACTCCGATACCAACCAAAAACACCATCATCCCAAAGCCCAGAGCAACCCCTAAAATATGAGGAATGGTACGGCTCACACCAATATTGGCACCCGATGCCAATAACATCATGTTATTTGGCCCTGGAGAAAAAGTAGACACAAAGACGAAAAGAGCCAGAGCAATAAAATGGTCGAACATTATGACGTTCCTTTATTTAAGTAATCAAGATAGATAAAGAATACGTAGTAAATGACGCAATTTCGTGTTTATATTGTTTAACAAAGTTGATATTCAACAACAAATGGTCGATATGGATAAGTTTAACGAAAGAATCTTGCACGAGCTTCAACTCAACGGAAAATTAACCAATGTCGAGTTATCTGAACGTGTTGGTTTATCACCTTCAGCAACGCTAAGGCGAGTTCAAGAACTAGAGCGAAGTGGCATCATTAAGGGCTACCGTGCTGTGGTTGACAAACAGAAGTTGGAAATCGGGTTTGTTGCTTATGTTTCAATCGGTTTATCTGATCACGGTAAGAAAGCGCAAGTCGCATTTGAAGAGCATGTTCAATTTATTCCTGAAGTGGTTGAGTGCCATAATATTACCGGTATGAACGAATACCTGATTCGAGTAGAAACAAAAGATTTACACACATTTAAGCGTTTTCATGCCGACGTATTAGGTGAATGTCCTCAAGTACGTTCCATTACCACTATGGTTGTAATGGAATCGACCAAAGATGAGCGCTAAAACTCGACTAGCCAGTAAAACCGCGAGAATTTAATCGATCATTTTTACCACTATTTGCCAAGACAATGTTCTGAAATCGAGCTAAAGTAGCGGCTTTAGTATTCTCGCTTTCGGTCTGTTATGAAATCCCTATCAGCGCTCTTTACTCACATTCCAATGGGTTTGAAATATATTTTAATTTCGACCCTTGGATTTGCCTTTATGTCAGCAGCCGTTAAATGGGTGAGCATTAACGGTATCCCAGTTTTTGAAATTGTCGCCGCCCGCGCGCTCGTTTCTCTTTGCATTAGCTACCTAGATGTTAAGAGAAAAGGCATCTCTATTTGGGGAAATAACAAACTGCTTCTGTTGGCTCGAGGGACTGTGGGCACACTCGCTCTGATGTGTGTCTACTATGCGTTGACGACAATTCCATTAGCAGAAGCGACCATTTTGCAATATACCTATCCCCTATTTACTTCTTTGCTCGCGGTGGTGTTTTTAAAAGAGCGCATTCAAATGACAACGTTAATATGCATCGCTGTTTCATTCATTGGTCTATGGTGTGTTATTCAGCCTTCTCTTGACCATCAAACAGCTCATCAATTACCGCTTTTTAGTGTTGGCATGGCACTAATGGGTGCGTTTGGTAGCGCTATTGCTTATGTGATTGTTAGAAAGCTCAGTCAAACAGAAGATAGCTCGGTAATCATCTTCTATTTTCCGCTGGTTGCACTTCCCTTTTCGCTCTTCATGATGGGCGACAGTTTTGTTATGCCAGATTTCAACTTAACGATACTTCTAGTTCTGGTGGGAGTGTTTACTCAAATGGGACAGTTCGGGCTGACTAAAGCCATGAAAACCCTCACCGCTGGTAATGCATCGGCATTGGGGTACATTCAAATTGTATTCACGACAATCATTGGTATCGTGGTCTTTAATGAGATTCCGGTGGGGTGGACCTACTTAGGAGGCGCACTTATTATTATCGGTGCTCTCATTAATGTGTTCGGCCCTAAACTGCACCGAACTCTTCTTGGGAGAGATGTGTAATGCTGAAAATATCAAACTCTGTGTCGATTCCCGATAGCGAGATTGAAATGACCGCGATTCGCTCAATGGGAAATGGCGGGCAAAATGTGCAAAAAGTCGCTTCCGCCATTCATTTGCGCTTCGATATACACGCATCGTCACTGCCTGAGATATATAAAAGTCGGCTACTCGGATTAAATGACTCTCGTATAACCAAGGAAGGCGTGATCATTCTTAAAGCTCAGGTTTATCGGACTCAAGAACAAAACCGAATGGATGCGTTAGCGCGTCTCAAAGAGATCATTACCGCAGCGATGGTTGTTCAAAAAACTCGCCGCCCAACCAAGCCAACACGTTCTTCTAAATTAAAACGAATGACTGGGAAAAAGAAGCAAGGCCAGAAAAAAGCGCTAAGAAGAAGAGTCACCGATTAGTTGACCCGCTACAAAGCACCCCTCGATACATACTGCTATTTTAAATCTCAATTAGAGTCTAAACCGTATAGGATCCTATTATGAGCAAGCTTCAAATAAGCTCTATTTACGACAAGATTATTAGTGACGATGACGCTCGCGCCTGCAAATCGATCCCCGAATCTGCCTGTAAAGAAGTCCCGGGTAACTTTGTAAAAATGATTCTCGCTCAATTCCTAACTAAGATTGGCGATGCATTAATTAACCCCAAAGTCACGCTACCGTGGATTTTGCAAAGTTTAGGTGCGCCCGCCTATTTAATTGGTTGGCTTGTCCCGATCAGAGAAGCCGGATCTCTATTACCCCAATTGGCCATTGCCAGCTATATTCGTACTCTTCCAATCCGAAAATGGACATGGATTGCAGGCAGTGTTCTTCAGGCCCTCGCCATGTTTGCGATTGCCCTAAGTGCCTTTTATCTTGAAGGGGCAACAGCGGGTTGGACCATCATCGTTTTTCTAATCTTATTTAGCTTTTCCCGAGGCTTAACATCGGTTGCGGCTAAAGACGTATTGGGCAAAACGATTCCGAAGAGCCAACGAGGGCAGGTAAATGGCCTTTCGACAAGTTCAGCTGGTTTTGTGACTCTCATCCTCGCAATATTGATGATGATTTCAACATGGTTTAACTGGCAAGCAGGTCACAGTTTCTATGCTATAAGCCTTGCTGTGGCTGGATTCATATGGCTTGCCGCGTCATTCGTTTTTGCACAAATTACTGAATACCCAGGAGAAGTCGATGGTGGCAAAAACGGCTTATTAGAAGCCATAAAGCAGCTATCATTATTGAAAACCGACCGTGCTTTTCGCCATTTTGTTGCCACACGTACCCTGTTTTTATGCACCGCGCTTAGTGCGCCGTATTATGTTGTACTGTCACAAACCGCCCTTGGAAATCAAATTTGGCTGCTGGCATTTTTCATGTTCGCAAGTGGATTAGCTTCATTTGTGTCTGGACCGTTTTGGGGGCGTTTTTCCGACCGCTCAAGTAAACAAGTGATGGTCATTGGCTCATCTTTGAGTGCGGTCGTCGGTGTCATTCTTTTTCTAAGCTACTTATTAGTACCAAATTTACTCAGTACCGCATTTTGGTTGCCATTGCTTTATTTTGTTGTCTGTATTGCACATGATGGTGTACGCGTAGGACGCAAAACGTATTTGGTTGATCTTGCCGATGGGAATAAACGAACCAGCTATGTGGCGGTGAGCAATACCGTCATCGGAGTCATGCTTCTACTGGTGAGTTTATTGGGAGCACTCGTATCAATACTTGGTATTCACGGACTCGTGCTCTTGTTCTCTTTTATAACTTTTTGTGGTGTCGCAATGGCGAAAGGCTTACCAGACGTATCACGCTAGGCAAGTCTCCATCGTTATTCTCATATCCAGTATTTCGCTGAGTATGGGAGCCGATCGAGGAAGTTATGCCGCCGAACTTCCTTGATCAGAGAAAAACAGTGGGTACTTTTGTCGAATATGACGCTGCTCCGCAACCATATCTCGGAAACTCAGCCCTTTATCGAGTTTAACCACCACTTCTCCATTATCAAAGCGAACAATCGAACCTTCAATGCTGACTTCTTGATTGCTATGTAGACGAACCGTACCCGACAAACGCAATCCTCGATATAAGTTAGTAATATTATTCATTACCACTCGAATTCCACGCTCCGAACTTTCACAAACATGAAAGAATTGATCTTCAATTCTCATCACTGGGCGTGCTCTTTTAGGGTATTTTAGTCGGTAATACTGACGTCGCTGAACTCCATCAAAGCTGGTCATTCAATATTCTCCTTTCTTCAACAACGATTGAGTTATTGGGTAATTACATATCTGAATACCTGTTATATCGACATTAGCTGAAAAAACTAAAGTAAATATTTCATAACCTTATCAAATAATTCAACATCACCACCGGAGGCTTGTGCCACTATTCAAATAAACCTAGACTGTAATCCTGATTAGGAGACACAAATGAAATCTTTAGCGAACAAAATACTATCGGGTCTGACTCTTTTTCTAGCGGTCTTTTCGGCTAATGCAGCCAGTGAACGTGGGCAAACAGCGTGGGAGTGGATTGAGCAGGGAGCAACAATTTTAGATGTCAGAACACCGAGTGAATTTGCGTCTGGTCATATAGAGAATTCACATAATTTACCACTTCAGGAAATCCCTTCTCATCTAACCAAGCTCGACAAATCACTCGCCTATGTCGTTTATTGCCGTTCGGGGAACCGTTCTGGCCAAGCCTATAAATTACTGAAGCAAGCTGGATTTGAAAAAGTACACAATGGCGGTGGTATTAACGAAATGCGTCAGTCAAAACCTCAATAACCTTTGCCTGTATCTATGGGTATATAAAGATTAGCGCGCATAGATTGGAAAAAAACCGTAAAGTCACCCTTCTCTTTTACGGTTTTTTGTTTGGCAAGTTACAATTTAACTGCCTCAATCGATTCTACATCACAATGACAACCATCGATTCGAGTAATTGTTTGAGGTTCAACGATTTTCCAGCACTGATTTTTATCGAGAGGTTCGGAAGCCAGTGTCATATTCCCATCATCACAACGAATAAACACCGTAGGGGGAATTTCATCACTTGAATAACGAACAACCCAAAATACTTGTCCATTGGAAATGCATATTGACGCTTTAAATGGGTCCACAATTCCCTTGTCGTGACAGGCTTGTTCAATTTCTTTGATTGTCTGTTTAATTGCTTTAACTGGGGCTTGATACAGGCCATTTTTAATCATCAATAAGAAAATCAGTTCGCTATCAGTCGACCCTTTCTTTTGAATATAAAGCTCTTCCGGCAGCAAACGCTCCAGCACAAACTTCACTTTTTCAAACTCACCTATCTGTCCATTATGAAGGAACATCCATTGACCAATAATAAATGGGTGGCAATTAGCTCGAGAAACTTGGCTTCCCGTTGATGAGCGAATATGAGCCATAAAGCGATGAGAACGTATATGGTGAGCCAGTGAGCGCAGGTTTTCATCGCCCCATGCAGGCAGAACTTCGTGAAATTGCCCTGGCGTATTTCTTTCGGTATACCAACCTAGACCAAACCCATCAGCATTAACTCGGGTTATCGCTTTTCTTGATTCGAGACATTGATGAATAAGCGAGTGCTCCGGCTTATAAATCACCTCGTCCATATAAATAGATTGCCCTTGATAGGCTAACCAACGACACATACTTTATAGAGCTCCTGCAATGGAAGACATATAACTCGTCAAAATAAACGTAATACTATCATTAAAGAATGCAAATAGTGCGCCGCAGATCTAGCGAATCACTTTTCACGGCTCTTTTATACGATAAACACGCATTCCATTATCATTCGCCCCCCTAATTTAATAATTGAGTCATAGTTGCACTAGTACTTGATCTTGAAGTTGCACCAACCCTACCCAGCTATTGCTTGAATTGAAGGCAGTTCACATACATTTCAGCTTCAACTTATCTATTCATTCACTTTATTCATTACGAAAATTATCAATTTGTGAGTTAGGTGTTGCTCTATTGTTACTCCCTACAAAATCAAAAAAAACATAAAAACCAAACAATAAGGACTAACAAGATAAATAATACATAAAAACAACACAAAAGCAGTATATAAAGCTTAAAAATAAATTAAATACAAACAAAAACACCAAAAACATACCGATTAGCCCTTAGCATTTTAATATATTACCATTCAACTCTCATAAAGATGAATATATCGATAAACAAAAACATAACAAAAATTTAACACTTATTTTATTGTTACAGGGAAAATTAAATGCAATCACTAATCGATTTCCTTAATGGAATAATATGGAGCCCAGCGTTGATTTACCTCTGCTTGGGTGCAGGACTGTTTTACTCAATCGCAACCCGGTTTGTGCAAATCCGCCATTTTTCAGAGATGATTCGCCTACTCTTCGTTGGTAAGAAGTCGGACAAAGGTATCTCTTCTTTTCAAGCACTCGCCGTTTCTCTCTCTGGTAGAGTTGGTACTGGTAATATCGCTGGGGTTGCAGCAGCAATCGGTTTCGGTGGTCCAGGCGCTGTTTTTTGGATGTGGGTGGTAGCCTTTTTAGGAGCCGCAACCGCGTATGCAGAATCAACGCTGGCTCAAATCTACAAGGAAGAAGATGATGGCCAATATCGTGGTGGCCCAGCTTACTACATAGAAAAAGCCATGGGACAAAAATGGTACGCTTGGATTTTTGCCATTGCTACGATCATCGCATGTGGAATCATGCTTCCTGGAGTTCAATCAAATAGTATAGGTAATGCTGTCGAACAAGCGTTTGGTGGCGGCGAACTCGTTGAAACCGCGATTGGAACCTTCAGTTTCGCGAAGGTATTAACCGGTACAATTATCTCGATCGTGTTGGCATTTATTATCTTTGGTGGTGTAAAACGAATTGCGAGTGTCACGCAAATCATCGTTCCCTTTATGGCTCTTGCGTATATTGTGACGGCATTTGTCATTATTTTGCTGCACATTGGTCAAGTTCCAGACGTGTTTGCGATGATAATTGGAGACGCATTTACCCCAATGGCAGGCTTTGGTGCAGCCATTGGTTGGGGTGTAAAACGAGGAGTCTATTCAAATGAAGCAGGTCAAGGTACAGGGCCACATGCCGCCGCAGCAGCTCAAGTCGATCACCCAGCTCAGCAAGGGCTAGTCCAAGCATTTTCAATCTATATTGATACTTTGCTGGTCTGTTCTGCAACCGCATTTATGATCATCATTACCGGTTCATATAACGTACATGGTCCTGAAGGCAGCTTCTTAATTCAGCACTTGCCAGCAGATATTGCAGCAAATAGCCCTATCTTTACCCAATATGCTATCGAAAGTGCATTACCGGGTGTGGGGAAAACATTTGTTGCTGTCGCACTGTTTTTCTTTTCATTTACCACGATACTGGCCTATTACTACATTGCCGAAACCAATATCGCCTACATTCGTCGTACATTTAAAATTGATGGATTAACCTTTATCCTTAAAGTCATTATGTTAATCGCTGTATTTTACGGTGCAATTAAAACGGCTAACCTTGCATGGGCAATGGGTGACGTTGGTGTTGGTTTAATGGCATGGCTTAATATTATTGGCATTCTGATTATCTTCTTCCTAAATAAACCAGCAATGTCTGCATTGAAGGATTATGAAGATCAGAAAAACCGAGGGGTTGAAGAGTACACCTTTGATCCTCAAAAATTAGGTATTAAAGGTGCAACTTACTGGGAAGAGCGACTTAAAAAATCCAAAGCGAGTAAGAAAAATAAAAAACATCTTTACTATTAACTAAGGTCACACGATCAAAAAAGGTTAGCGAATTCGCTAACCTTTTTAGTTTTTACCCGCCCTAGCCTTTCTATTCAGAATTAACGCAAGGTCTAAGAATTAGGGGGATTACGCAATAACAGCTTCTACTTCTTTAGCTAATTTTTTCTTTTCGCCAATCGGAAGAATAGTACGACCGTACTCAGCGTTAAGTACTTGAGCCAAACCAAAATACATTGCGCTCAAACCACAGAAAATACCTTCAAAACCAGCAATAACACCAATCTCTTCGTTACCGGTGAAATCGCGAATAGCAAGTAAAGCAAAAAGAACAGTTAGCGAACCAAATACAACTTGTTTTGCAAATGCGTAACGAAGTGAACCAATAAATAGGAAACCTGTAAAAATGCCCCATAGTGCTAAGTAGCATCCCATAAAGCTAGCAGAACTTGGCGCTGCTAAACCCATTTTAGGCATTACGATTAAACCAACAAGCGTTAACCAAAATAGGCCGTAAGATGTAAACGCCGTGGTACCAAATGTATCACCACGTTTGAAACACATCATGCCAACTAAAATTTGTCCTAAGCCACCATAGAAAATACCCATAGCTAAGATCATAGAATCAATTGGAAAAAAGCCTGCATTGTGGATGTTAAGCAGAACGGTGGTCATACCGAAACCCAAAAGACCTAGTGGAGCTGGATTGGCTAGATTAGTCGACATCGTAAATTACCTATAAAAGTTAAAGAGCCTAAGTGAATGCTCTCATCATCAGAAAGCAAAAAATTTTTAATAAACTAAAGTATATTTGAAAATCGGGCGGGATTATAAAGACAATATGTTATGTGCGCTAGCGTTATTTTTGCTCAAATAGTATTTTTTAACCATTCGGTTTCATATTATGCAATGACTCAATATAGCCGAGTGGCTTATACGTTGATATTTATTACATAGCAGAGTCCGCAGCGGAATTTACCACCTTGCATCGAAGCAAAAATAATATATTGATAGATAAAGGGTTTATAGAAACAGATTGCACATCTAGGTGAGAATAAGTGAATGGTGATCAACCGCTATGTCGATCAAAAGTACCTTTGGGCAAATGGCCAAAGTATTCGAAACAAAGCATTTGTAAGAAATCAGTTTTTGTTTATGGATTAGAGAAGAGTGGATAACTAAAGCAAGTTAAGGCTATAACATTTAAGAGATACTCGACTATTTAGCCCTTAAATTAACAAGGGCACCAATACGATCTTGGCGCCCTTTTATTTACAAATTCACCGCACTTAATTTCCTATTAGTGCTGGGATGCCAGGTAACTGTCCAACAATGGCAAGTGAACCAACACAAATCACAAAAGCTAAGCCAGGGATTAAATACTTATCTTTCGCCGACAGCGTTTTTGCTCGCTCGTGATCACCAATCAGCCCCATATTATCAAGCAGCATAGTCGTTGCCCAACCAAACACAGGGTTCACAAAAGCACACGCAAAGATACAAATACCGGCACTTAGCGAGTCTTTGTGTTTATGAATCATCTGCATGCCTGCTTCCAATAACGGCAAGAAAACACCAACAATTAGAGCTACACGAAGAACAGGTTCCCACATTGCTAAATCCATTGGGTAACCAATCACCGAAGCAAGAATACACATAATACCCGTCAGGATTGCCCCACCTGGAATTGGACGTTTAGCAATCGCAGCTGGGATCATATAAGTCCCCCAAGATGACGCTAAGTTACCACCACCTAACAGTGTACCAACACCTTGACGAACCGATGCAACCATCATGGTATCGTCTACGTCCATCAATACACCTTTAGCATCTTTCGGGTAGTTAAGCTCTTGGAACACTCGGTGACCAAGATAATCTGGAGACCACATAGCAACAGCAAGTATCGCGAATGGTGTCACAGCAATGAAGTGCTCTAGATTAGGCCAGCCTAACTGCCAACCTGTATCTTCACCCCACCAATAAAATGGACTGAAGTGTGGTAGACCAGGCTCTGTGGTAAAGGCAAATTCAGCGCCCATAACATACGCAACAATTCCGGCAATTAATGAACACAGTGGAATTGCTAACCAACGCTTATTAACCTTTGCTAGATACGCATAAATCAACACTGTAACTCCGATTACAGCGAATGAAATATAACCTTGATCACTGCTCGAAGCCCAAGCTTCTGTTTTATTAATTTGGCTAATTAACCCGACAGCGCCTAAGTAAATCAATAGGCCGCCTCTCACCCCAACACCCGTTAGTGTCATGAGCTTCGAACCACCTTTGGTCCACGCCAGAATCAAACCAAATAGACACACCATAACCCCGAGAGCCAATGGGTGCCCACCAGCAGCCGCAATCAACGGAATTAGTGGAATCATTGGCCCATGCGTTCCCGCGAGGTTAGCGTTAGGGTTTAAAATGGCAGAGAATAAAATAACAAAGAGCACACCCGCAATGAGTAGCTCGTAACGTACGTTTTCAGCAACGAATTCCGGCGATAAACCAAATTGAGCGGCAAATACTGCGACCATTGCCGTTACCATAACCACTTTACCGATTGTTGCAGCAAGTGCTGGTACCCAGTCTTCTATTTCAATACTGTAATCGCGTGAAGGAAGGTGTACTCCCCAACGGCGAAAGTTCATAATTTTCAGGTCATGATTGAGAAACTCTTCTCGACTCTCAAACTCTTTTGCCTTACGGCGCATATCTCTATAAAAAGTCTTACTTTTTTTAGACATCTAAACATTCCTTTTGGAATTACGGAACAAACCTAACACGCTCACTCTCCACTTAAGCTTGGTATACTAACCTTCGATCAGTAAGAAGCGACATCCCAGACGCTACCAAGCATCTCTATCAAAAAATAAAGAGGGAAAAGAACGGTTGGCTTTTCACGAATATGAATAACAGGAAGAAATACCTTCCACACAAGTAATGATTTTCAAAAAATCATGGCTAGCTTATTAAATCATTCATATGACTTATTGATTTAGGATAACTAATCAAAAAACTATCGGTGTAGTGTTAACATTTTGATTTGAGTTGTTACCTAGCGCACATTTTTGAGAGTTTTATCAATAATAGATTTGAGATGAATAATCGTTATGAAAATCACTGAACATGCAGATCGTACCGAACAACTCTTTGGTATTCGCGGCGAAGACATTCACAAATGGATTGACAGTTTTTTCGATCATGAAGGAAACGATCACTCATTAAGAATGGCAGAGGATATGGATTACGACCCATACGACCACCGCCAATTTCGCCACTGTAAGGAAGCTCTGGGTGAAGCGGTTAGAGAATTTGGTGACCGTTACACAACGCAACAAATAAAGAATGTTTTCGAAACCCATATACGCGATGACTATGAAGGGTATCTACCTTCTCGAGCAGATTTCAGAAATGGCACATTCACCTCAAAATACCATGATGCCACTCATACTCAGGCTCTAAGCGAAGTGCTTGATGCTAAAGAGCTTGCGGACTATTTCAGTGGTTTACATGCATCTCAACAGGAGAGCCAATCTTCATTTCGCAGTTTCAGTTTTCGGATTGTATTCCCTACCATCGCAGCGATCATCCTATTCATAACCTCAGTTATTTATATTATCGTCCCTCTCCTAGAAGAGTCGATGGTGAACCAAAAACGTCAAATGCTAGAAGAGTTAACCTCAACCGCAGTAAGCATCATTGACAGCTACGTCGCCTTAGAGCAAAGAGGATTGTTAACCTTAGAAGAAGCGCAATCTCAAGCCGCAACAGACATTAAAGCGATGCGCTATGGTCCTGAAAATAAAGACTATTTCTTTATTACAGATATGCACCCAAAAATGGTCATGCACCCCTACCGCAACGATTTAACTGGCCAGGATTTAACCCATTATCGAGATAGTGAAAATACCACTGGGTTCCCTGTATTTTTAGAAATAACAAAGTTGGTTAAAGCACAGCAACATGGATACCTTGAGTATCAATGGCAGTGGAAAGATGAACCCAACACAACAGCGCCCAAAATCACGTACGTTGAAGGCATCGAAGAGTGGCATTGGATTGTGGGCACCGGTGTATATTTTGAAGATGTACAACAAGGGATCAAGCGCTTTGAAAACATGCTATATCGAGTATTTCTAGTGATTACACTCGGTCTAGTGGGCGTGATGGGATATGTTATCTATCAATCTAGAGTCATTGAGACTAGGAAAAAACGGGCAGAAGTAGCCTTACATGAAGCGAAAGACCGCTATCGAGCTCTCGTTGAGTCCTCAAACGAAGGGTATATTCTTGAAGCCGATGGCAAGATAGTCTTCTCTAATAGTCGCCTACATCAACTATTAGGCTACTCCGACACCGAACTTAAATCTCATTCTATCTGGAAGAACCTCTTCACTGAGCATCCACAGAATACCAAAGTGCTCAATCACCTTTTAGAGCTATTCAATCACGCCTGTGAGCCAGGTGAATTTGAAGCCCAACTGAAAAGCAAAGGGGGGAAACCCCTTGATATTATCTTAAGTACTTCACGAATATTTTTATCTGAAAAACTTGGTCATGTGATTTCCTTTAGGCCCATCGTGCGCAAGATTTATGGCAGTAGCTTTGGCCCAGCAAACCAAGTGACCAATTACCAAAAAATGGGAGCGAACATCGTTGAAGACATTCAGCAAGGGAATAGCCACGGTAATGTCGTTGAATCATTAAATCAGCTACCGGATATGATTCGTGAAATGATCGAACTCGGCACACGCCCCGATTATCTTCGCCGCCTAATCGGAAGCACCTACGACGCCGCTATTTGTCGTTTCATTGAATTGACTATCGCCGATATTGGCGAGCCACCCGTCGCCTTTTCATTTATTTCTTTTGGCAGTAACGCTCGACACGACATGACCTTATTTTCCGACCAAGATAATGCGATTGTGTTCGATACACCCGATCAAGCGGATCTCAAATCGATCAGGCGCTACTTCTTACACCTTGCTGAGAAAGTCTGCGCAATGTTAGATCAAGCCGGATACAGCTATTGCGAAGGGCTTATCATGGCTTCCAATCATCAATGGTGCCTGAGCCAAAAGGAGTGGGAGGAGAACTTTAGCCTTTGGATAGAGCAAGCTTCCCCTGATTCTATTCTAGAGCTCAATGTGTTTTTCGATATTCGCTCTACATATGGTCAAGATGCGCTCGTTGATAATCTTCAATCTCACATACAGACTTGCCTCGCAACACACCCCGAATTTCTCGCTACTTACGCGCAGAACTGCTTGTCTTATGAGATTCCATTGGACAGCGAAAATCAGATAATCACCGAGTTATATGAAGGTAGAGCATCGTTAAACTTAAAAGACTGTTTACGACCAATGGAGATATTTTGTCGTATCTACGCACTAAAACATGATATTCGAGAAATCAACACCATGACGAGGTTAAAGCAGATGCTCGCCTTCAAGGAGATTGACCAGAAGACTTTCCGCGAAATGGTCTACATATTTGATCACGTTTGGCACCTTCGATTTATGAATCAAATCATCGAATATACCGACCTTCGACAAGTGAATGATATTTTAGCGATTGAGGATTTAACTCATTTAGAACGCGATAACCTTATCAATGTACTTAAGCGTATTTCGCAGTTTCATAAAAAAGTTGAGGATGATTTTTTGTAATCAAGGCGGTGAGAATGATGAAGCCCGAGAGACAGTGGCAGGTTTCATCGCTAAATACATCCTCGACTGAATAACTTTGTGACCATTAAATCTAACTGGTTTTTGCCCCATTGTGTGTTAATTCTCACATTACTCAAATTAACACACGTCTAAGAATATGCATTAAGTCTAGTATTTTGATGCACAGTTAATCGAAATAGAATACCATTCTTATTTATAAGGGCATTGTCGTCATTTTTCGGTATTCAGACCCACTAAATTGTTGTGATACTGAACTTTAGTGGATCTGTTTTTTAATTATATGGACATTGTCACGTGGACAATGTCCATATAACAACTGTTATGCAATAGCACAATGTTCACAATTAATTTATGGAAAGAAAATGGAAACAATAACAATTACAAGTGTTTTTAGCGCAATAATCGGTGCACTTTCAGGAAGTGTTGGTGCTGCATTATTAGGTGCAGCAATAGGTGCCGGAATTTCTGCAACACTTATTGTTCTCCATGAAACAAATCGAGAGAGGAAAAATAGAGCTCTTGATTTAATTCAAGAATATACATCACCAGACTATATTCAAATTCGGAACGATGCGGGGCAGGCGTTAAGAAAAGCATTTAATGATATTGAGAGTCCTTCTTGGGATAATCTTTACCACAATTTATCAACAGAAGAGTGGCAAAAAATTTCAAAAATTGAACATTTCTATAAAAAGTTAAATTTCATGGTTAGCATAAAGGAAGCTGATTCTAAATATATAGCAAAATACTTTGAAGTAGAGTTTTGGCATTGGCAAAACAGGTATTTTGGTAAAATTAACATCGCTTCAGGTAAGCCTGAGATGAGACTCGAGTTTCTAGCTGAGGTTATGAAGCAACCGAACATTGGAACTAAGACTTCTGAGTCGAGTCAAAATGCATAATAAGAGATTAAGATTTCAAGATACTTTTTAGTTTTTCAGAATCATTGTCATAACCAAGCTCGCTTCTGTCCAGAAAAATGTTACAGCTTCATCATGATCAGAAAAAACATAAAAAATGCCAGTCAGATTTTAAAACTGACTGGCATTCTATTTAGCTGAAAAAGCGGATTAGCTATTTATCGCTAGCCCTACTCCCACTCAATCGTTGCCGGTGGTTTGCCTGAAATATCGTAAACCACACGAGAAATACCATCGATTTCATTGATGATGCGGTTGGACACTTTACCAAGGAAATCATACGGTAGGTGCGCCCAATGAGCGGTCATAAAGTCGATGGTTTCAACAGCACGTAATGAGACAACCCAATCGTATTTACGACCGTCGCCCATAACGCCAACCGAACGTACTGGTAAGAATACGGTAAAGGCTTGAGAGACTTTGTTGTACAAATCAGCTGCGTGCAGCTCTTCAATAAAGATAGCATCGGCACGACGTAGTAAATCGCAGTACTCTTTCTTCACTTCACCAAGAACACGCACCCCTAGACCTGGCCCTGGGAATGGGTGGCGGTAAAGCATGTTATATGGCAAACCAAGCTCTAACCCAATCTTACGTACTTCATCTTTAAATAATTCACGTAACGGTTCAACCAAACCCATTTCCATATCATCTGGAAGCCCACCAACGTTATGGTGAGATTTGATTACATGCGCTTTGCCGGTCTTAGATGCCGCTGATTCGATCACATCAGGGTAGATAGTGCCTTGAGCAAGCCACTTAGCATTCTCTAATTTTTTAGACTCTTCATCGAATACTTCAACAAAAACGCGACCAATGATCTTACGTTTTGCTTCAGGTTCATCTTCGCCTTTAAGCTCAGATAAGAATCGGTCTTCAGCTTCGACTTTGATAATATTCAGCCCAAACTTATCGCCGAACATATCCATCACTTGCTCACCTTCATTCAAGCGAAGCAAACCATTATCAACAAAAACACACGTCAGTTTTGGACCGATAGCTTGGTGAACCAACATCGCAACAACCGATGAATCCACACCACCAGACAAACCAAGAATGACTTCATCATCGCCCACTTGCTCTTTTATGCGAGCAACGGCATCTTCAATAATAGAACTTGGTGTCCATAAACGATCACAACCACAAATGCTAAGAACAAAGTTCTCTAATAATCCTAAACCTTGCTTAGTGTGTGTGACTTCTGGGTGAAATTGAACGCCATAATATTTCTTCTCTTCATTCGCGATAATCGCAAATGGACAGCTGTCTGTCTGACCAACAACAGAAAAGTCTTCAGGAATTGCGACAACTTTATCACCATGGCTCATCCAAACATCGAGCAGTGGAGAATTCTCCTCCGTCAATGCGTCTTGAAGGCCTTTCAACAAAGAAGATTCAGTAACCACTTCGACTTGAGCATAGCCAAACTCACGCTCATCAGAACCAGAAACTTTGCCACCTAGCTGCTCAGCCATGGTTTGCATGCCGTAACAGACACCTAGTAGTGGTACACCTGAATCGAACACATATTGTGGTGCACGTGGTGAGTTCTGCTCAGTAACACTTTCTGGGCCACCTGAAAGAATGATCCCGTCTGGGTTAAATTCGCGGATATCCGCTTCTTCAACATCCCAGCTCCAAAGTTCACAGTAAACCCCGATCTCACGTACACGGCGAGCAACGAGTTGAGTATATTGAGAACCGAAATCTAGGATAAGAATTCGTTGGTCATGAATGTTCTTAGTCATTTGAGGCCATCTTTAAATAGTGATAGAAGGAAAGAAATAAAATCTGAGGCGAGTCTACCCGCCTCATTATTCATCATCAAGCAAAAAAGCAAACGTTTGCTACTTGCTTAGCCGCGTTGGTAGTTAGGTGCTTCTTTAGTGATTTGTACATCATGAACGTGAGATTCTTGAATACCTGCACCAGAGATTCGAACAAACTCTGCTTTAGTACGTAAATCTTCAACCGTAGCCGAGCCAGTTAAGCCCATACATGAGCGTAGCCCACCCATTTGCTGGTGAATAATTTCTTTCAAGCGGCCTTTGTATGCGATGCGACCTTCGATTCCTTCAGGAACCAATTTGTCTGCTGCATTATCAGTTTGGAAATAGCGATCTGACGATCCTTTAGACATCGCGCCTAAAGAGCCCATTCCACGATAAGATTTGTAAGAACGGCCTTGGAACAGAATCACTTCACCCGGTGCTTCTTCAGTACCGGCGAACATTGAACCAACCATGACACACGAAGCACCTGCTGCAATCGCTTTACTGATATCACCAGAGAAACGGATACCACCATCGGCAATAACAGGAACGCCATATTCATTCGCCACTTCTGCGGCATCTGAAATCGCAGTAATTTGTGGAACACCAACACCGGTAACAATACGAGTTGTACAGATTGAGCCAGGGCCAATACCTACTTTAACAGCACTTACGCCAGCTTCGATCAGTGCACGAGCACCTTCACCTGTCGCAACGTTACCACCGATAATTTGCAAATCTGGGTAGGCTGCGCGAGTTTCACGAATTCGTTGTAAAACGCCTTCTGAATGACCGTGTGAAGAGTCGATAAGTAAAACATCAACGCCCGCTTCAGCAAGAGCAGCAACTCGCTCTTCATTTCCAGCAGCAGCGCCAACTGCAGCGCCAACTCGAAGGCGACCTTGCTCATCTTTACATGCATTAGGCTTACGTTCTGCTTTATGGAAATCTTTCGCGGTAATCATACCGGCAAGTTTGAAGTCTTCATTCACAACAAGAACTTTTTCAACACGAGCGTCGTGCATTTTCTCTTGTACTTCTTCTGGAGATGCACCAACCGTTACCGTAACCAAGTCTTTTTTTGGCGTCATAACGTCGGCAACTTTTTTCTGCAGTTCGGTTACAAAGCGAATATCACGACCCGTAATAATACCAACAAGTTCTTGGCTTTGATTAACAACAGGGAAACCAGCAAAGCCATTTTTCTCAGTTAACGCGATAACGTCGGCAATAGTTGCTTCAGGGTTAACGGTAATTGGGGAGGTCACCATACCAGCTTCGAAAATCTTCACTTGGTGAACTTGATGAGCTTGCTCTTCAATCGACATATTCTTATGAATAAAGCCGATACCGCCTTCTTGAGCTAATGCGATCGCTAAACGAGCCTCTGTCACTGTATCCATCGATGCAGAAATCATTGGGATATTTAACGTAATGGTTTTTGTTAACTGTGTGCGAAGTTCCGCGGTATTAGGAAGTACCGTAGAATGAGCGGGGACGAGTAACACGTCATCAAAAGTAAGAGCTTCTTTGGCGATTCGTAACATTTGCAATATCTCACAACCAAGGGGGTTAAAAAGAACAAAAATCCAATCTATGTCGCTAAAGTAACGATACGTTTTGGATTTGATATTGCGGACGGATTATACATTTGCAATATCAGTTTTACTACACATATTTTAAATTTTTATTTGCATTACCCCCCTTGATATGTATTATATTGCCGCTACTTTCCATCCTTTCGGCCTCAATACTCGCTGTGCTTTCTTCAAGAAACGAAAATATTTTTACTGTCTCTCGCCTCAATGCAGAAGTGCGTTTGCTCCTTGAAAATGAAATGGGCATCGTCTGGTTGATAGGTGAAATTTCTAATTTTTCCGCTCCCGTTTCTGGCCATTGGTACCTCACTCTAAAAGACTCTCGTGCTCAAGTGAAATGTGCGATGTTTCGTGGGAATAACCGCTCAGTCACTATAAAACCTAAAAATGGACAACAAGTTTTAGTTAGAGCTCGGTTATCGCTATATGAACCAAGAGGTGATTACCAACTGATCATCGAAAGTATGCAACCAGAAGGCGATGGTTTATTACAACAGCAATTTGATGAGTTAAAAATGAAGCTTGCAGCCGAAGGGTTGTTTGCTCAAGGTAATAAGCAGCCATTACCAGAGAACCCAAATTGTGTTGGTCTCATTACGTCGAAAACCGGCGCGGCGCTCTACGATATCCTCGATGTGCTCAAACGACGCGACCCTTCTCTTCCCGTTATTATCTATCCAACAATGGTACAAGGAGAGCAAGCCGCCTTTTCGATTGCGCAAACCATAGGCAGAGCAAATGAGCGCAATGAATGTGATGTATTGATCGTTGGGCGTGGTGGCGGCTCTTTAGAGGATTTGTGGTGTTTTAACCATGAAATTGTTGCACGCACGATTGCTTCAAGCCAGATTCCTATCGTTAGTGCTGTGGGACATGAGGTCGATGTAACCATTTCTGATTTTGTTGCCGACGTTAGAGCGCCAACACCCTCTGCAGCTGCCGAACTTGTAAGCCGAGACAACAGTCACAAGTATGCGAACTTTACGCATTATCAGCAGAAATTGAATTCTGCCGTTCGCCACTACCTAAGTAATCGACTACGCCAATCTCAGCGTCTACAAGCAACACTAGATCGACAACACCCTAAATATCGTTTACAGCGTCAAGTGCAACAGCTCGACGAACTTAGCCTACGTATACGTCGCGCTATCGAGCGGATCCTTAATCGACATTCTCAAAGCTTAGATCGATTAAACTATCAGTTAAAAATTCAATCTCCGCAAAAGCGCTTGAACCAAGAAAGCCACTCACTTACTCAACGTGAACAACGCTTGATTGATTCGATGAACACTCAGCTTATCAATGCAAAACATCAACTCGCTCTTTCGGTAGAAACCTTAGATGCGGTTAGCCCACTTGCAACCTTAAAACGCGGCTATTCAATCACCCAAAATGAAAAAGGCCAACTCGTTACCCAAGCTAGCCAAGTCTCTTCTGGTGATAAACTGATTACACGATTAATTGATGGTGAAATTCATTCAACCATAGATTAAGCTTAATCCAACTTATTGAACTTAAAATGTATTTTTGATCTTGATTTCAATTCATTACAACTATTGCAAAAGTAGCCAGCGGCACCACACGCTTGTAATTTCTCAAGTTCAGCATCGCATTTAGGGCAATAACCAATTTTCTTGAAGTGGCTGTCACAGCTCGAGCAATGATATTCACCATCCCACTCAAGTTCCTTGTTACAACTAGGACAATGATTCTCACTCATTTTTTATCCTTTACTCTTTTACCTTTGAAAACTGTATTTATATTATTGCATCGGAAAAATAGCCAATATGATCTCTATCAGTTGGTCTCAGTTTAATCAGTAAATTGAAGAAAAAGATCGGATTGTGATAAAATAAGATCCTAATCTGATCTTCTGCTTTCAACCAACTGATCAGCGATCTACCCTAAAAAGAACATTTATATAACCACATACCGAAAGCATAAGTTACATGTGCTGTATTTGTATTTTACATGGTATAAAAACCTAAATGGTTATTTAAATATACACTTAACGATATTTTATAAATAGATCACAATCAAAAAACATAACAATGTAACTTGGATAGAGCAGAATTATGCTTCCTAAAGTAGCCTAAAAATAAAAAACCCAGACTAATTGGTCTGGGTTTTCTCACTATTTTTTGTTCCGATTCTGCATCATCGACATCAGCTTTTTGCGCTTTCTCTCTTGCGATAATGTCTTCTTCTCAGTTTTCATTTCGTAAGGATTCTCGCTGCTTTGGAAACGAATCTGAATTGGAGTACCCATGATTTCCAGAGATTTACGATAGTAGTTCATTAAATATCGCTTATACGAGTCAGGTAGCTCTTTCACTAAGTTTCCATGAACAACGATAATAGGAGGATTGTATCCACCAGCGTGAGCATATTTCAGCTTTACTCGGCGTCCACGAACCATTGGTGGTTGGTGATCATCTTTGGCCATCGTTAAAATTCGAGTCAAGATCGAAGTACTGACTCGTGTTGTCGCAGATTTATAGGCTTCTTCAACCGATTCAAATAAGTGACCAACACCAGTACCATGTAGTGCTGAGATAAAATGAATTCTAGAAAAATCGACAAAACCAAGTCGGCGATCCAATTCTTTTTTCACATTATCTTTTACGTCAGTATCTAATCCATCCCATTTATTAACAGCAATCACTATTGAGCGCCCTGCGTTTAACGTAAACCCAAGCAGGCTCAAATCTTGATCAGAGATATTTTCTCGCGCATCAATAATCAATAAAACAACGTTAGCATCTTCAATAGCTTTCAGCGTTTTTACCACTGAGAACTTTTCTACCGTTTCATTAATACGCTTACGACGGCGAACACCTGCGGTATCAATCAGGACATATTCGCGCTCATTCCGTTGCATAGGAATATAAATCGAATCACGGGTTGTACCCGGCATATCATAAACAATGACACGTTCTTCACCGAGAATACGGTTGGTTAGTGTTGATTTGCCCACATTTGGACGACCAATAATAGCGAGCTTAATTGGTTGATCTTGTAGGCGTTTATGCTCAGCTTCGGCTTCTTCTTCAGTATATTCATGGCTATCATCGAATTCGCTGTCTTCGATTCCGGTTAAATCTTGAAGCTCTTCAGCACGTGATGCTTGTATAAATGGGTTTAGTACATGTTCGATGAGTGCCGTAACACCGCGTCCATGAGCGGCCGCAATATGATACATCTGGTCCATACCCAATTGCCAAAAATCAGCACCAGCCTGATCAGCATCGATACCATCAACTTTATTGATAACAAGAAAAGAAGGTTTGTCGGTTTGACGAAGATGTTGTGCGATAGCTTGATCGGAGGCGGTTAAACCAGCTCGGCCATCAACAAGAAATAACACGATATCCGCTTCTTCCATTGCAAGAAGCGATTGTTTGGCCATTTCCGATTCAACGCCCACTTCATCACCATCAATACCACCAGTATCAATGACAATATAGTCTTGCTCTTCCAACTTCGCTTGACCGTACTTACGATCTCGCGTCAGTCCAGGAAAGTCTGCTACCAATGCATCTCGTGTCCGAGTTAATCGGTTAAAAAGTGTTGATTTACCAACATTGGGTCGACCAACGAGTGCGATAACAGGAACCATAATAACCTCTAGAAAATCTATAAATCTGAATATGTCTTAGACCTAAACTATGCGGCTATATTCCATCAATGGACCAGACGCAGGTATAAGATAATACTCTGTGATGCTAATTAAATTTTTAACAACATGATAAATGATAAATACATATCAATAAAATGGCCCCTAACTGTTAACAGCCAGGAGCCTAGATCGGGAGTATATCACGAAATATTATTCGATCGTCAGTTTCTTAACATCACCATTTCGGGTAATCACTAAGTAACCATCTGGCAATTCAATTGGTGCCACGGCTAATCCACTTTCGTCGATAAACTGGCGAGCAACAAAATTCCCGGTCGAACGCTCCAACCAATATAGATAACCTTCACTATCACCAACAACTAAATAATCGTTGAGGACAACAGGATTGGTCAATAAACGGTTTTCTAACTCTTTATTCGTCCAAAGTTCAGCACCACTGCGCGAATCAACCGCGACTAGATGATCGTGGTCGGCCACAATGAAAAGTCTGCCGCCATCGGTTGCCATATCGGATGCTGATGAATATGGACGTTTCCAAGACACTTTACTACTTCGTAGATCAACCGCAACTAACTGCCCGTTGTATCCAATAGAGTATAATATTCCGCCAATAGCCAATGGGCTTGAGTCTACATCGACTAAACGTTCAATTTCTGTCGCACCTTTTGGTGTTCCCACCGTTTGTTGCCAAATCATTTGACCGTGCGATGAAATGGCAGCAGCTAAACGTCCATTTGGTGTTCCCCAGAAAATCCCACCGGATAAAGCAAGAGGTGAACTGTCACCACGTAAAGTCAGATTAGGCACTTCAGATGCGATAGTCCAACGCTGAGCACCCGTCGTTTGGTCAAGAGCTATTAACGTACCTTCACTGGTATTCACAATAACTAAACCTGCGTCAATTGCAGGAGTAGAAAGAACTTCGCCGGAAACTTTACTCTTCCACGTCGCCTCTCCAGTCAGAGCGTTAATGGCGTAAACCACGCCGTTTTCGCTTCCAATATATAAAGTATTACTGGAAACACTGATTCCGCCGGATAACCGAGGGACGCTCTCTGAATCGATCTTAGTCTTCCAAATTGTCTTACCGTCGCTTGGTGAAATAGCTTTCACCTCACCGTTTCTACTTGCCAAATAAATTCTTTCATAGGCGTAAACTGGCTTCAATTTGGAATAGTAGTGTTCGACACCGTCACTAATGCTAGTGTGCCAAAGCTCAGTTGGCAAAAACTTGCTATTAACCTCTGGTACTGGAACCATAACAACGGTGTCCGTTTCACTAGAACATCCAACTACAGCGCCAGTAATCGTCGCGACGACGAATAGATGTTTCAACCATCTAGTCATGCTTTGCCCTTATTTAGCGAGATCATCTAGTTTTAGTTTTAGCAACTGACTCGCATCATTTTCTTGCTGTGCTTGTGTATAAGCAATATACGCAGCGTCTTTATCCCCTTGAGCCAACACGACATCGCCTTTTAATTCTAAGACTCGTCCTTGCCATCCCTCATGAGTTATTGCTTTAAGCTCTGCTAACGCTTTATCGTAATTAGTTTGCTCAGCAGAAATACGAGCGATACGATAACCAGCAATGGTTTTCAATGCTTCATCACCGCTGTTTGATTTAACCCACTCTAGTTGAACCAATGCTTGATCGAGCTCTTTTGCTTCGATTTGAGCCTTAGCCAACTGAATCGCAGCCAATGACGCATATTCAGAATCACTGTTCGAGTTAATAAATGTCTGAACACTTTCCTGTGCGGACGCGCCATTTTTGCCTAATTCAGCAATTGTAGATTCGTAGCTCTTTGACGCAGCTTCTCTCGCATCTTGTGTTGATGATTGATAAAAGTTCCAACCGCCAATCGCACTTAAACCGACTACAGTGCCAATAATCACGGCTTTGCCGTTTTCTTCCCACCAGCTTTTAATCGCTTCTACTTGTTGTTCTTCGGTATCGTAGAGTTCCACTTGGTGCCCTCTTTACGCAAATGATTATTGTGAACCTTATTGTCCACAACAGAAAATTAAATAATGGATTGTAGCTTAACGATGATCTCAGCTTGTTGCATCGTCTCTTGTTGGCCACCAACCAAGTCTTTATACACAACTGTATTATCGGCGACTTCATTTTCACCTAAAACCAATGCTACGGCTGATCCAACTTTATCGGCACGTTTAAATTGCTTCTTAAAGTTGCCACCACCACAGTGATTCATAATACGAATGCCAGGAATCGTACTGCGCAGCTCTTCCGCCAGTTTAAACCCAGCCGCTGTTGTTCCTTCGCCCGCGGTAACCATATAAACATCAACTTGACGACGAACACTGGCTTGGTTCAACGTTTCCATAAGGAGAACCAAACGTTCCAACCCCATTGCAAAACCAATTCCTGGGGTTGCTTTACCACCGAGTTGTTCTACCAATCCGTCGTAACGCCCGCCACCACATACTGTTCCTTGTGAACCTAAACTTTCAGTGATCCACTCAAATACGGTACGGTTATAGTAATCCAAACCACGAACGAGACGTTGATTTACTGTGTATTCGATACCAGCAGAGTCTAGAAGTTCACATAAATCAGAAAAATGCTGGCGAGAATCCGCATCAAGGTAATCACACAATTGCGGAGCATCACCTAATATGGCTTGAACATCCGGGTTCTTACTGTCTAAAACGCGTAGTGGATTGGTATACATGCGTCGCTTACAGTCTTCATCCAGAACATCCATATGTTGCTCTAAATAGGCAATTAACGCGACACGATATTCTTGACGTGCTTCTGAGGACCCAATCGAGTTGAGTTCAAGACGAACGTGTTCCGCAACGCCAAGCTCTTTCCAAATTCGAGCGGTTAGCATAATCAGTTCAGCATCAATATCTGGGCTTTCTACGCCAAAGACTTCTGCGCCACATTGATGAAATTGACGGTAGCGACCTTTCTGCGGGCGCTCGTGGCGGAACATAGGTCCAATATACCAAACTCGCTGTTCTTGATTATACAGAAGGCCGTTTTCGATACCTGCGCGAATACACCCAGCCGTACCTTCTGGACGAAGGGACAAGCTATCACCATTGCGATCATCAAAGGTATACATTTCCTTTTCAACCACATCAGTGACTTCACCGATCGCTCGGCAGAATAGGTTTGTCATTTCGACAATTGGCATCCGCATTTCACTGTAACCGTAAGACGCAATCACGCCTTTAACGACATTTTCTACTTTTTGCCAAAGTGGCGATTGAGATGGGAGGCAATCGTTCATGCCTCGAATTGCTTGAATAGTTTTAGCCACGTAAAGTTACCGTAAAATTAATGAGTTAATTGTCGTCGATCTGGTCAACTGGAATTTGATTGGATTGATCCATCATCGCGGCTTTTGCGCGAATTTTTGCCTCGAGGTTCGAGATCAGATCGTTATTATCAAATCGCTCTTTTTGACGCACACCATCGCTATAAAATGCACTTTTTCGATTACCACCAGCTAGACCAAGATGAGAGACTTCTGCTTCACCAGGGCCATTTACAACACAACCGATAATCGAAACATCCATTGGCGTCACGATATCTTCAAGTCGCTCTTCCAATGCATTTACTGTTGCTATTACATCAAATTCTTGACGAGAACAACTTGGGCAAGCAATAAAATTGATACCACGCGAACGGATTCGCAATGATTTCAAAATATCAAAGCCCACTTTAATCTCTTCCACTGGATCGGCTGCGAGCGAAACTCGTAACGTATCACCAATGCCTTCAGAAAGTAACATTCCAAGACCAACGGCTGATTTGACCGATCCTGCTCGTGCCCCGCCCGCTTCTGTAATACCCAAGTGTAAAGGTTGATCAATTTTCTGAGCGAGTAAACGATACGAGTCGACTGCGAGAAAGACATCGGAGGCTTTGACACTGACTTTAAATTGGTCGAAGTTAAGTCGATCTAAAATATCAACGTGTCGCATTGCCGATTCAACGAGTGCTTCAGGAGTTGGTTCACCGTATTTGACTTGAATCTCTTTCTCAAGAGAACCGCCATTAACCCCGATGCGAATTGGAATGCCTTTATCGCGGGCACAATCAACCACTGAACGGATCCGAGATTCGTTGCCAATATTTCCTGGGTTAATCCGCAGACAATCCACGCCATATTCAGCAACCTGAAGGGCGATTCGATAATCGAAATGAATATCAGCGATGAGCGGGATAGAAATTTGCTGCTTGATTTGTTTGAATGCTTCAGCTGCATCCATCGTCGGAACGGAAACACGAACGATGTCAGCGCCTACTTTTTCTAGAGCACGAATTTGAGCAACCGTAGCATCAACATCAGTTGTTCGAGTATTGGTCATCGATTGAACGGCAATGGGAGCACCATCACCGATCGGCACGTCACCCACGTATATACGTGTCGATTGGCGACGTTTTATAGGAGAGTTATGTGACATAATTTTATCTAGGGTAAGGTGAATCTTGCTACTTTACCAGAAGTATACCGAGAAAGGTCAACAGGTTCACTTGAATATGTCATAGAAACGGTTTCTGGCGCACCTAAAATCACTTTAAATGGTGCCTGACCATCTAAGCTAACCACTTGGTTCGGCTTTTTAGTGCCAACAGTCAACGTTTTTCCTGTCGCATCGATTATCTGAATCCAGCAATCGGCGCTAAATGTCATCACAATGCGTGAATCACTTGCTTCAGTGAGTTCCTTTAAAACTGCATCATTTGACGCTTCTGTAGAAAGGCTTTCTGTCGCTTGTTCTGAAATAACAGATTCCGGAGGATTCGATGACTCATCTCGGACAGGACCTTCAAAACTACCTTCTGTTTGTTCAACAGTAACAGCTTGAGATTCTACTGCTGGGTTTAATACTTCGGTATTCGTCGTTTTTACAATGTTATCTACTTCTTCTACGGCTGGTAATTCAACTTGGGCCGTTTGAGTGGCATTGGTATCAGATAATAGAGAATCGTTGGACTGATTTTGATACCACCAAATTGAAGAGATCCCAATAACAACGAATATGACTCCGAATGTAATGTAGTTAAGTCGGTTATTGTTGGCTTCATGTTTAGTACGTTCAGAAAAGCTTTTCATTTTCATGTCTACTTCTTGTGGAACTTCTCCACAATAAGAATCGTACGCCGCTAAAATCACATTTTCATCAGCACCAACAACACGCGCATACGATCTCAGGTAACCACGAATAAACGTCTTCTCTTTACCAATACTATCAAAGTCACTGTCATCTAACGATTGAATAACCGCTTCTCTTAGACGTAACTTTTCAGCCACATGTTTTCGAGTTAAGTTTTGTGACTCTCGTTTTTGCAAAAGCAATGTGCCCGGTTTCTCAACCACATGAATATGTGGCTTTATAACCTCAGGTTGCATATCTAGCAATTCATTATTCATTCGCAGTTTCTATCTCTTATTGGTGACGTCATAAGTATTCTGTATCGATTATTTATTTTTTTTATGCGGAGAATATTTATGAGTTCAAAATATTAATTTCTTAAACTGTTTATGCTTCAACCTTTTAAATATAGCTGAATTTAATATATTTGGTTATTCTAAAGATTAATTAGCGTTACACAACAGGAATACCGACATTTACAAGTCGGTGAATTAGATCTTTTTCACTATATTGACAGTTGTATATTTAAACAACTGCCTAGATTATGCAATACCCAAGTCTAAATCTGGATTTAATTGATTAATATACAGTTTTGACTGAAATATCGCTACCAGATACCTGTGTTTTAGTACGTTTTGTCCGATCGATGACATCTCCTACTAACTGACCACAAGCCGCATCAATATCATCTCCACGTGTTTTTCTCACTGTGACAGTATAATCGTGACTCATCAATGCTTTCATAAAACGGTCAATTCTAGAATTGCTTGGCTTTTTATAAGGGGATCCTGGATAAGGATTAAACGGAATAAGATTAATCTTACATGGTGTATCTTTCATGAGTTCTGCTAACTCATGAGCATGCTCTGTTCCATCATTAATATGATCGAGTAGTACATATTCTACCGTTACTTTGCCTCGATTAGCATTGGACGTTGCAATATAGCGGCGCACAGAACTTAAAAAGTCTTCGATATCCCAACGATCATTAATTGGCATAATCTCACTACGGAGTTTGTCATTCGGTGCATGCAATGAGATTGCCAACGCGACATCGATACGGTCAGTCATTTGGTCAAGACCCGACACCACACCCGATGTCGACACGGTAATGCGACGTTTTGATAAACCAAACCCCAAGTCATCGAGCATTATTTCTAATGACGGAATGAGGTTTTTCATATTAAGTAATGGTTCACCCATGCCCATCATTACAATGTTGGTAATAGGTCGACGCCCTGTTTCTTTCTGTAGACCAATTTCACGGGCAGCTCGCCAAACCTGTCCAATAATTTCAGACACTCTAAGGTTGCGATTAAATCCCTGTTGTGCCGTCGAGCAAAACTTACATTCCAACGCACACCCAACCTGTGACGAAACACAGAGTGTGGCACGATCTTCATCGGGAATGTAAACCGTCTCCACGTCTTGGTCGCCAACTTTCATTGCCCATTTTATCGTGCCATCTGTGGAGTGCTGTGCTTCAGAAACAGTAGGAGCGATTATTTCGCAGTGACGCATCAGTTTTTCACGTAACTTTTTGTTGATGTTACTCATCAGCTCAAAGTCATCGTAGCCAAAATGGTAGATCCACTTCATCACTTGATCAGCACGAAATGCCTTTTCTCCTAGCTCTTCAGAAAAAAACGTACGCATTCCTTCTCGATCAAAATCAAGCAAATTGACTTTACGAATAGTCATGAAACCTCACTACACCAAACACAAAATTAGGGCGCGAATTGTACAGCCTTTAAACACCGACAACAAGCGCTCGATTGGGTGAGAATTAACATGATATTGATTTAACTATAAATTCATTAGAAACGTGAATTTAGGAAGAAATAGGCTTCTGCTTTTTCTAGCAAAAGCCCATTCAATCGAGGTAAAGATTTAGGAGTTACTGGCGAGGACAGATTTCAGATTGTGGAAAAAAGAACTCGATTTCACGAGCTGCTGAAGCAGTACTGTCACTACCATGAACGGAATTTAAGCGCATGCTTATCGCATAATCAGCTCGGATAGTACCGCAAGCCGCTTCTTCTGGATTAGTTTTACCCATAAGTTCACGATAGCGGCTGATAGCATTTTCACCTTCAAGCACTTGAACCATTATTGGTCCAGATGTCATCAGCTCTTTTAGACCTTCAAAAAATGGTTTTCCTTCATGTTCAGCATAAAAGCTACTCGCTTGCTCTTCAGTAAGTTGAACCATTTTAGCCGCAATGATTTGCAAGCCAGCTTTTTCTATACGGTTATAAATTTCACCGACTAAATTACGCTTTACAGCATCAGGTTTTACAATTGAAAATGTTCTTTCTAGAGCCATATTATTCTATCCTTTTTATCGTTATTATTTAATGCTAACTATTTGATTATTCTTTTTTATCTATCCAATTTACTTAGCTAGGGTGTTGAGAATACCAGCCAAAGTTCGTATCCCTGTACCCGTAGCACCTGCAGCCCAACGCTCAGAAGCTGACTTACGGTAAGTCGCTGCACAATCAAAATGTAGCCAACCTTGTTGGTAGTTGTCCACAAAGTATGACAAAAATGCGGCAGCGGTCGTCGCTCCTGGTGAATAGTCACCGGAACTGATATTTGATAGGTCGGCAAAATTCGAAGGCAGCATATCACGATGGAATGGCTCTAGTGGCAAAGGCCATAATCCTTCGTTCTCTGATTTCGCGACTTTTAGCGCAGTCGATGAAAGCTTTTCATCGAAGCTAAACAACGCGTGATAATCATTGCCTAATGCATGTTTTGCAGAGCCCGTCAAAGTCGCGCAATCGATGATCAGTTTTGGATTTTGCTCACTCGCATAAATTAATCCATCTGCCAAAACTAGACGCCCTTCTGCATCTGTATTCATTATTTCAACGGTTTTCCCGTTTTTATACGTAATAATGTCGCCCAATTTCAACGCATGACCAGACACCATATTTTCAGCACAACATAGAACGAGTTTCACCCGTTGATTCAGACCGCGCATAATGGCTAGTGCAAGACCACCGGTTACAGTTGCAGCTCCTCCCATATCGGTTTTCATTGCGGTCATCATATTGGACGGTTTAAGGCTATAACCACCAGAATCAAACGTAATTCCTTTCCCAACCAAACATGCGGCAACGGGAGCATTCTCATCACCTGTTGGGTTGTAATCCAGCTGTAACATCGCAGACGTGCGCTCTGAACCACGTCCAACTGCAAATATCCCAGCCCAACCTTCGGTCAACAAATCTTTGTCTTTCACCACTTTAAACGAAACATGCTCAGGCGCGAGACTCTTAATAAATTCTGCTGCCATAGTGGCGAGCTGCCTTGGCCCAACTTCTTCAGCACTGCGATTAATAATGTCACATGTCCAATTTGCGGCTTTAATGCGAGACTCAAGTTCAACCGTTGCATTGGCGTCAAGATCACTCCACTCAAGCTTATTTAGTTTCTTTGCTTCCCGGTAACCTAGGTAAAAAGACCAAATCGATTCAAGATCCCACCCTTCCCCTGCCAATATGACATTGCGTAGTCCCTGAGAGTCAATTTTTCTTGCTGCTCGCTGAATAGTTTGAAGGCTTGGTTGCATGGAGCTAAGGTGAATAGTGGTGCCATTTTCTGAATATGAGACGATTGCCTTTTCACCCCATTGAGTCGGGGCTGATTTACGAGATAAATACACTGACATTTGTTGAGACATGGTTTCTCCTTGTCCATAGGTGGTGTTATTTTCACCATTAGATTCATACCATTACTTAATGATGTTGCATTATCAACGACAAATATGTCAACTGAATAAAAAAAAGCGAACAAACGTCCGCTTTTTCTCTAAATAATCATTAATTTGTGATTTAAAACACCATGTTGGCGGCCTAATCCATCTCATCCATCCAACACAAAATGACGGCTTCTAAAATTTTTTCATTTGATCGCTCTGGCTCATCATCGAAATCTTCTAAATCCAGAATCCATTGATGTAAATCGGTAAAGCGTACATTCTTTGGTTCAAGATCTGGGTATAGCTCGCACAGCTCAATGGCTATGTCTCGGGAATCTGTCCATTTCATAGTCTTATCCTATCTATCAGCATATCGCCTACACGAATAACGCTCGCGTGGGTAAATGAATTAATGATCTTCAGACGCGTGGTTTAACGTGTACTTCGGAATTTCAACCACCAAGTCTTCATTAGTGACAGAAGCTTGACAACCAAGGCGAGATTCAGGCTCCAGTCCCCATGCTTTGTCGAGCATATCATCTTCCAACTCATCACTTTCAGGCAATGAGTCAAACCCCTCACGAACAATCACATGACAGGTCGTACAAGCGCACGATTTCTCGCAAGCGTGTTCAATAGCAATGCCGTTTTTCAAGGCAACATCTAGTACGGTTTCACCGGTCTTTGCTTCAAGTACCGCACCTTCTGGGCAAAGTTCTTCATGAGGTAGAACAATAATCTTTGGCATCTTTTTTCTCTACTCTAATTCATTTACAGATTGGCCAGCGAGCGCAGCACGAATAGATTTATCCATTCGACGCGATGCAAAATCTTGGCTCACTTTATCTATGTCTTTGATACCTTGCTCAATGGCATCGGCATCTTCACCATTACGTAAGACGATTAAGGACTCGATGGATTCAAGAATGACATTTCGTTCTTGTTCTGAGAGCAACTCATCTCCATCTGCTTGCATCGCCGCGATCAACCCTTCGATAACCCGATCAGATTCAACTCTCTGCTCAGTTAGTGCTCGAAGCTGCATGTCTTGCTCAGCGAATGTCATAGAGTCGGTGAGCATATTTGCCACTTCATCGTCACTCAAACCATAAGAAGGTTTCACTTGGATTTCTGCGTGAACGCCCGTGCTTTTTTCCATCGCGGTTACCGACAATAACCCATCAGCATCCACTTGGTAGGTCACTCGAATATGAGCAGCACCAGCCGTCATTGGTGGGATACCTTTCAGAGCAAAGCGAGCTAATGAACGACAATCATCAACCATCTCCCGTTCGCCTTGCACTGTGTGCACCGTCATTGCCGTTTGACCATCTTTGAATGTGGTAAATTCTTGGGCACGTGCAACTGGAATCGTGGTATTACGAGGGATGATCTTTTCAACAAGACCGCCCATGGTTTCAATACCAAGTGACAATGGGATAACATCGAGTAATAGCATTTCAGAATCGGGCTTATTGCCAACCAAAATGTCGGCTTGAATGCCAGCACCAATCGCAACCACTTCATCTGGGTTGATGCTAGTAAGTGGCTCTCGACCGAAGAAATCTCCGACCATTTCACGTACCAACAGAGTACGAGTCGAACCACCGACCATAACCACTTGAAGAACATCATCACTGCTTACATCAGCATCTTTTAGTGCACGACGACAAGAAAGTAGTGTCTTCTTCACTAATGGTGTAATCAGTTCATTCATTTGATCGCGAGTAATCGTACCGTTCCATCCCAATACCGAAACAGAAGTGGAAGTGTCACTTGAAAGTGCCACTTTAGCTTCATTTGCCGCATCAACAAGTGCTCGATACTCACTGGCACCGAGTTTACCACTGAGGCCAGCTTGTTCTTTAATATGATCAGCAATAAGTTGGTCAAAGTCATCTCCGCCTAAAGCCGAGTCACCACCGGTCGCTAAAACTTCAAATACCCCTTTGGATAATCGAAGAATCGAGATATCAAAGGTACCACCACCTAAATCGTAAACGGCAATAACACCTTCTTGACCAGAATCGAGACCGTAAGCAATAGCGGCTGCCGTTGGTTCATTGAGTAAACGTAAAACATGCAGCCCAGCAAGTGTTGCCGCGTCTTTGGTACTCGCACGCTGAGCATCATCGAAATACGCAGGAACCGTGATTACAACGCCAGCAAGTTCACCATCTAGCGCACGTTCAGCTCGTTGGCCAAGCGCCCTTAATATATCGGCAGAGACTTGAACTGGATTCTTATCTCCGGCTGGTGTTTGAAGTATTGGTAACCCGTTTTCACTCGATAAAAATTCGTGAGGCACATCGGGGTAGCGCTGCTTAATGTCATCAAGCGAACGACCAATAAGGCGTTTAACCGAAATAATCGTATTCACAGGATCGGCTTGCGCTTTCGCCTTAGCCGCATACCCTACCAATGTCTCTTCTGCACTGTAATGCACAACTGAAGGAAGAATGGCTTCGCCATGCTCATCACGTAAAGCTTGAGCATCGCCGCTTCGTACCGTGGTAACCAAAGAGTTTGTGGTTCCTAAATCGATACCTGCCGCCAATTTATGCTGATGAGGAGCAGAGCTTTGCCCTGGTTCAGCGATTTGAAGTAATGCCATTGAACGTTCCTTTTATATTGACGTTACCCGAGTAATCTATCTTCTACTCGCGCCACTTCATCTTTTAGTTTGGCAATAAATTTGAGCTTTCGTACGGTTGATGCTGCTTGATTCCATTGAGATTCTTCTAATTCAACCGCCACAGCCTTAAGCATGGCTTTATACTGTTCCCCAACCTTACCATCAAAGTCAAACAGTGCAGCTTCCACATCACTGGAAGATTCAATCTCTTCTAGCTCTTCTCGTAAAAGCATCTGTTGCATTAAAAATTCGGGATCTTGCATTGTTTGCTGCTCACCACGGATATCAACACCATTGATGGCCAACATATACTCTGCTCGAGTGATAGGGTTCTTCAATACTTGATAAGCATCATTGATTTCAGACGCTTTTTGAACAGCTGCCAACTTTTCTTTCTCACTACCCGTGGCAACATTGTCTGGATGAAAACGCTTTTGCAACTCTCGGAACTGAGAAGCGAGAAAACTGCCATCAAGTGAAAAATGTTCTGGCAGCTCAAATAATTTGAAATAACTCATGGAAGATTTAATCCTGAACTTTCGGTGTTCACCGCTAACAACATAAATTAACGTTTCGCGCTAGCATCGTTCAATTTAAACGTTGAAGCTCTCGCCACAACCACACTCGCCTTTAATATTTGGGTTGTTAAATTCAAAGCCTTCATTTAAGCCTTGTTTAACATAATCAAGTTGAGTGCCATCGAGATAAACCAAACTTTTAGGGTCAACAACAACGTTAACTCCGTGATCTTCGAAGACTTGATCTTCTTCATTTACATCATCTACAAATTCAAGCACATAGGCCATACCAGAACAGCCAGTAGTTCTAACGCCTAAACGCAGGCCAAAGCCTTTTCCACGGTTATCCAAAAAGTTTCTAACTCGTGTTGCAGCAGCTTCTGATAATGTGATGCCCATACCGCTAAACCTTAAAAAATATAAATAATTGAAATAAATTAAATTGGGAGTCTATCTGAGACTCCCAATCAGACTACTTGTTATGCGTCGTGCTTTTGCTTGTAATCGGCAACAGCTGCCTTAATCGCATCTTCTGCAAGAATTGAACAGTGAACTTTTACCGGAGGAAGCTCAAGCTCTTCTGCAATTTCAGAGTTCTTCAATGCGGCCGCTTCTTCAAGTGACTTGCCTTTTACCCACTCTGTTACCAACGAACTCGATGCGATTGCACTACCACAACCGTACGTTTTAAACTTAGCATCTTCGATAATGCCCTCTTCAGATACTTTGATCTGAAGTTTCATTACATCACCACATGCGGGTGCGCCAACCATACCACTACCAATACTTGGATCTTCTTTATCAAAAGCGCCAACGTTGCGTGGATTTTCGTAATGATCGATTACTTTTTCGCTATAAGCCATAATTATTTCCCTCTATCTGTTTGAAGTGATTAGTGATGCGCCCATTCTACGGTGCTTAAATCAACTCCCTCTTTATACATATCCCATAGAGGTGACATGTCGCGTAATTTCGTTACTGCTACTCGAATTTGTTCCACAGCATAATCGATTTCCTCTTCAGTGGTAAAACGACCGAAAGAAAAGCGTACTGAGCTGTGTGCAAGTTCATCATCGAGACCTAATGCTCGTAATACATAAGACGGTTCAAGGCTCGCCGACGTACATGCGCTACCAGATGACACTGCTAGATCTTTTAGTGACATTAATAGAGACTCACCTTCAACAAAGGCAAAGCTTACATTTAAGTTGTGAGGAACACGTTGCTCTAGATCACCATTGACGGTGACGGCTTCCATATCTTTTACACCCTCTAACAAACGATTACGCAGCGCGAGTGCATGATCATAATCCTTTTGCATATCGAGTTTTGCAACTCGGAAAGCTTCGCCCATTCCAACAATTTGGTGAGTTGCAAGAGTACCAGAACGGAAACCACGTTCATGGCCACCACCATGCATCTGCGCTTCTAAACGGATACGAGGTTTACGGCTTACATATAAAGCACCAATACCTTTAGGACCGTATATTTTATGAGCAGAAAGTGAAATTAAATCTACTTTAAGTTCTTGAACATCAATCGGTAGCTTACCCGCTGACTGAGCCGCATCAACATGGAATACAACTTTACGCTCACGGCATAACTCACCAATTGCTGCGATATCTTGTATCACACCAATTTCATTATTCACATGCATAATAGACACGAGAATAGTGTCTTCACGCATCGCCGCTTCTAATTTAGCAAGATCGATTAATCCATTGCTTTCAGGTGCGAGGTAAGTAACTTCAAAGCCTTCACGTTCTAATTGACGACATGGATCTAAAACCGCTTTATGCTCGGTTTTACAGGTAATAATATGCTTGCCTTTCTTGCCATAAAAGTGAGCAGCACCCTTAATGGCAAGGTTATCAGACTCTGTTGCTCCAGAGGTAAACACAATTTCTCGAGGATCTGCATTCAACAAATCAGCAATTTGCTCACGTGCCGTGTCTACCACTTCCTCTGCCTGCCAACCATAACGATGTGAACGAGAAGCTGGATTTCCAAAATTTCCATCCATCGTCATGCATTGAACCATTTTTTCGGCAACGCGTTGATCAACAGGACATGTTGCTGAATAATCAAAATAAATAGGCAGTTTCATTCTTTACTCCAATGTAGACAAAACGACTATGAACGAACACTAACGTTTGAATTAACGCTTTGAGTCGCATGTCCATGATTTACTGTTAATTCGATTTCTTGGCGGTCTGCAATATCTAAGACATTATTGTCTACCATCAATTGACCAAGAGTTATGTTATTGAGGAAATCGCTAATGCGAGAGCTTAAATCACACCATAATGTGTGTGTTAAGCAGCGAACCCCGCCTTGGCAATCGCCTTTACCTGCGCATTTCGTGGCATCAACGGATTCATCAACTGCATCAATGACATGACCAACCGAAATAGTATCGGGTTCCTGACCGAGGCGATAACCACCTCCCGGACCACGTACACTTGCTACCAAGCCTGCTTTACGTAACTTAGCAAATAATTGCTCTAGGTAAGACAGCGAAATTCCCTGACGTTCGGAGATATCCGCCAATGGGACGGGGTTATCTTGTGAATTCAGAGCTACGTCGAGTATCGCAGTAACTGCATATCTTCCTTTTGATGTAAGTCTCATATTCTATTTTCCACACCGTTTATGTGGACAGAATTTTTTCATACCTGACTAAAATGGTCAAGTATTAATTTGACTATTTTAGTCAAGTATTTACCCCCTAACTCAGCAAGGTTATTTCTTCAGTATAATCGACTTATTTATCGCAGTTAGAATGCCACGCATAATGTTTAGTTCTTGTGATTCTGGTCGGGCACGACTATATAGACGGCGTAATTTATTCATAACTTGGTTTGGCTTATCTTGCTCTATAAACTGGGTATTCACTAAGACACTTTCAAGGTGTTGATAGAACATTTCCAACTCTTTGTGATGTGGGTAGTCTTTTATCTCTTGCTCAACCGTTGCTTTTTTTGACTCGTTATCAAGATATGCCATCCGTATTTCATAACTAAGCGTTTGTACTGCCATCGCCAAATTCAGTGAACTGTATTCTGGGTTCGCTGGAATTGCGACATGATAATGACAAAGTTGCAACTCTTCATTGGTTAAGCCAGTGCGTTCGCGACCAAAAACTAAAGCGACTTGATGGCGCTGGCCTTCTTGAGCAAGCTTCTCACCACATTCTCTTGAATTCATCATCGGCCAATCTAGAGTTCGCGAGCGAGCACTCGTTCCTACCACTAAGCCACACTCTTGTACTGCTTCCGCCACTGTCTCAACGATGCGAGCATTTAACGCAATATCACTTGCACCTGCCGCGAGCGCAATAGCTTGAGCATCCACTTCACACTGTGGATCGACCAATATCATACGGCTCAACCCCATTACTTTCATTGCACGAGCCGCAGATCCGATATTACCGGAATGAGACGTCCCAACGAGAACAACGTTAACTTGATCGAGCATGAAAAAATGCATCCTTAGAGTAGGGAATTTTAGAAGGGAAATATACCACATCAACAAGAAAAGTGTTCCTACAGACCGAACTACATTCGTCAATAGAACATAATTTAACCACTTCCCTTTTTTGATTACTTTGGTATACTCGCCGTCGCTTTTTCGTTCTTTAACATCCGCTGGGAAATACGTATGCATCCAATGCTAAACATTGCTATTCGCGCTGCGCGAAAAGCAGGCAATCATATAGTTAAATCGCTAGAAAATACTGATGCCATCATCGCATCATCAAAAGGCAATAATGACTTTGTTACTAATATCGACAAAGAAGCTGAAGCCATTATTATCGATATCATTCAAACTGCTTACCCTGACCACTGCATTATGGCAGAGGAAAGTGGCGCAATTGAAGGAAGAGATAAAGAAGTACAATGGATCATCGACCCACTGGATGGCACATCAAACTTTATCAATGGTTTCCCTCATTTTGCTATTTCAATTGCCGTTCGTATGAAAGGCAAAACGGAAGTTGGCTGTGTGTATGATCCGATCCGTAACGAGCTATTTTCTGCCACTCGTGGTTCAGGTGCTCAGCTTAACAACATGCGTCTTCGTGTTGCGCTGAAAAAAGAGCTTTCAGGTACGATTTTGGCGACTGGATTCCCAGCGAAACAAAAGCAACATGCTGAATCATATCTAAAAATCATTTCTTCACTATTTTCTGAAGTCGCTGACTTCCGCCGCACTGGTTCTGCTGCGCTTGATTTGTGTTATTTCTCAGCCAACCGTGTAGATGGTTTCTTTGAAATCGGTTTGAAACCTTGGGACATCGCTGCTGGGGATTTGATTGCTCGTGAAGCTGGTGCGATCGTTACCGATTTCTCTGGTGGCACTGATTATATGAAGTCTGGAAATATTGTCGCATCTAGCCCACGTTTGGTTAAATCCATTCTTAAGCATATTCGCGAAAATGGAAGTGAAGCGCTTCTTAAATAATCCAGTAACGCTCTCTTTATAAACAAAAAAACCGCTGAATCTTCAGCGGTTTTTTTATGCCTATCACTTATAGTGATTTAACTCTTAATCTAAGACCAGATTATGGTAATAGCTCGTCTTGATCGGCGCCTTCTTTCTCAATTTGAGGTGGCATCAAGTGTTCACGAGTAATACCCAGTTTCAATGCTAGAGCCGAAGCAACGTAGATTGAAGAGTAAGTACCAACTGTAATACCAAGCAATAGTGCAAGTGCAAAACCGTGAATTAATGCCCCACCTTTCATGAACAGTGCAACAACAACGAATAAGGTCGTTGCTGATGTAATCAAGGTTCGACTTAACGTTTGTGTTATGGAGTTGTTCATTACATGTGCTGGTTCGCCTTTACGCATTTTACGGAAGTTTTCACGAATCCGGTCAAATACAACGATGGTATCATTCAATGAATAACCAACAACGGTAAGCAACGCAGCAACAATTGTAAGGTCTACTTCAATTTGAAGAAGTGAAAATACACCAAGCGTTATAGTAACGTCATGGGCTAAGGCCAATACAGCACCTGCCGATAAACGCCATTCAAAACGAAACGTCACATACATCAAAATACACAACAGTGACGCAATGATTGCTAAACCACCCGCTTCGGTCAGTTCGTCACCAACATTTGGCCCGACAAACTCGATACGGCGCATTTCAACCTGCTCTCCAGTACCTTGTTTTATCGAATCAAGAATTTGATTTCCCAACGTTTCGCCAGAAAGCTCTGCTCGAGGTCGTAAACGAACCAATACCTCTCTAGCTGAACCAAAGTTTTGAACCGTTGCATCGCCAAAACCATTGCTATCAAGCGAAGCTCGAACCAATTCAAGATCAGCTGGCTCTTCAAATCCAACTTCAATCAAAGTCCCGCCAGTAAAGTCGAGTCCCCAATTGAGTCCTTTTGTTGAAACAGTCGCAATCGATCCAATGATCAAAACGATAGAGAAAATAAACGCAAACTTCGACCAGCGCATGAAGTCGATGATGTTATTGGTCTTTAATAATTGAAACATATCTTTTGACTAACCCCTTAGATCGACAATTTCTTGATTCGCTTACCGCCGTAAGCAAAATTGACGATGCAACGTGTACCAACAATCGCGGTAAACATTGAAGTCAAAATACCAATCGATAGTGTTACGGCAAAGCCCTTGATTGCACCTGTACCGACAGCAAATAGAATAATCGCGGTTATCAAAGTGGTGATATTGGCATCGGCAATCGTACTAAAGGCATTTGCATAACCTTGATGAATTGCTTGTTGTGGGTTCTTACCCTCACGCAACTCTTCACGAATACGTTCAAATATCAGTACGTTTGCATCCACGGCCATACCAACAGTCAATACGATACCGGCAATACCAGGTAACGTCATCGTCGCTCCAGGAATCATCGACATAATACCTACGATACAAATAAGGTTCGCCAAAAGCGCGACGTTAGCAATAACACCAAACTTACGATAATAGACAATCGCAAATAGCATTACAGCAACCATACCCCAGATACACGCTTGGATACCTTGGTCAATGTTCTGCTGCCCCATAGAAGGACCAATGGTTCGCTCTTCAACTATTGAAATCGGTGCAATTAGAGCACCAGCACGTAATAACAATGCAAGATTATGAGCTTCAGAAGCCGAATCTATACCCGTAATACGGAAGCTACGTCCAAGTGCGGTTTGAATCGTCGCTTGGTTAATCACTTCTTCATTTTTAGCAAGAATAACTTTGCCGTCTTCAGTCTTACGACCACTGTCTTTGTATTCTGCAAAAACGGTCGCCATTAACTTACCGACATTATTTTTAGAGAAGTTGGCCATTTTATTGCCACCTTCACTATCAAGCGAAATATTTACCTGAGGACGACCATATTCATCGCTGCTCGAACTTGCGTCGGTAATACTTGAGCCACCTAAGATAACGCGTTTTAGCAATACGACCGGACGCCCATCACGATCAGGCTTTATTTCACGTCCTGCGGGAACACGTCCAGCAGCAGCGGCAACCAAATCTACGCTTGAGTCAACTTCACGGAACTCTAGAGTTGCCGTCGCACCCAAAATTTCTTTGGCACGAGCTGTATCTTGTACACCCGGTAATTCAACTACGATACGACTTGCACCTTGGCGTTGAACTAGCGGCTCAGCAACACCAAGCTCATTAACACGGTTACGTAATATCGTAATATTTTGCTCGACCGCATAATTACGTACTTCTTGTAAGCGAGCTTCGGTATATTGCCCTCTTACATTGAAGCGACCATTTGCAGCCTGAGTTGTGAAGGTCATATCCTGATGGTTTGATCTCAACACCGATAATGCTTTATCCGCTAACTCTTCACTACGAAAGGCTGCTTCTACCCATTGGTTATCGATGACTCGAATAGAACTATAACGCAGACTTTCCTCGCGTAGTTCGGTACGAATTGCATCTTCTTCTTGGGAAATCAGCTTCTCCATAGCGGCGTTCATGTCCACTTCCATTAAGAAATGCACCCCGCCACGTAGATCAAGTCCGAGCTTCATTGGTGAACCACCAATTGACGAAAGCCAATCTGGGGTAGCCGCCGCAAGGTTTAATGCAACAACAGCCGATTCGCCTGTTAATGCTTCAGTGATGACATCACGAGCATTAATTTGCGTATCAGTTTCATTAAAGCGAACTAATATCGAGCCATTTTCAAGGGCAGCCGATTTATAGGAAAGACTCTCTTTATCAAGAGCTTGAGTGACAGTATCCAACGTAGACATAGTAACAGAAGCGCCACGCGCTCCGGTTACTTGAATAGCTGGATCTTCACCGTAGAGATTTGGAAGTGCATAAAGAGCGGTAGTGGCGATCACCAATACCACCATTATATATTTCCATAACGGATAACGGTTTAGCACAGCGAGGATCCTCTAGCTGTTTATAAAGACTTAAGCGTACCTTTTGGAAGTACAGCTGTAACGTAATCTTTCTTAATCACAACTGTGTTGTTTGGATTAAGTTCGATAGAGATAAAATCATTCTCTTCAGAAACTTTGACAATCTTACCGATTAGTCCGCCGTTAGTTAGAACCTCATCGCCTTTAGACATCGAAGCCATTAGATTTTTATGATCCTTTGTGCGTTTTGCCTGTGGGCGATAAATCATAAAATAGAAAATAACAGCAAATAAGCCAAGCATGATGAACATTTCAAAACCACCACCTTGTGGAGCAGGTTCACCTGCAGCGTGAGCAACTGATATAAAACTCATTAAAACTTCCTCTAAGATATTGTTGTGTTGTAATTCAATTGTGTATTGGGTTGAATTAGACGATTTTCAACTATTTTTGCCTTTACAGCATCAATTTTTCGCCTAATTCGTCGATTATTATTTACCGATCGGCGGTACGTCACGATCTCGACGAGCATAAAACTCTTCTACAAACTGGTCAAAACGATCTTCATCAATGGCAGTACGAATACTTTCCATCAGACGTTGGTAATAGCGCAAGTTATGTATGGTATTCAAACGCGCACCTAAGATTTCATTACATTTGTCTAAATGGTGCAAATACGACTTCGAGTAATTTTTACAGGTGTAACAGTCACACTCAGGATCCAAAGCCGTAGTATCAACTTTGTGTTTTGCGTTGCGAATCTTAACCACGCCACCAGTTACAAATAAATGGCCGTTTCTTGCGTTACGAGTAGGCATAACACAATCAAACATATCGACGCCACGACGCACGCCTTCCACTAGATCCTCTGGTTTACCTACACCCATTAAGTAGCGAGGTTTATCTTGAGGCAACTGTGGACAAGTGTGCTCCAAAATACGATGCATATCTTCTTTCGGTTCACCAACGGCTAAACCACCAACAGCGTAACCATCAAAGCCAATTTCCGTTAACCCTTTTACCGAGACATCGCGAAGATTTTCATACACTCCGCCTTGTACGATTCCGAACAACGAGTTTTGGTTCCCTAGTTTATCAAAATGATCACGAGAACGTTGTGCCCAACGCAGTGACATTTCCATCGATTTTTTGGCTTCATCATGAGTCGCTGGATAAGGGGTACACTCATCGAAAATCATCACGACATCAGAGCCGAGATCATGTTGAATCTCCATCGACTTTTCTGCATCCATGAAGATTTTCTCACCATTTACCGGGTTTCTAAAATGCACGCCTTCTTCGGTGATCTTACGAATATCACCAAGGCTAAACACCTGAAAGCCGCCCGAATCCGTTAAGATCGGTCCTTTCCAATTCATAAAGTCATGCAAGTCGCCGTGCATTTTCATTACTTCTTGTCCAGGACGTAACCAAAGGTGGAACGTATTCCCTAATAGAATTTCAGCGCCCGTTTCAGCCACTTCCTCTGGTGTCATGCCTTTCACTGTTCCATATGTCCCAACAGGCATAAATGCCGGGGTTTGTACAGAACCACGTTCAAACTGAAGCTGCCCGCGACGAGCATTTCCGTTAGTCTTTTTTAAATCAAATGTTAACTTCACAAAGCCTCCAAAACGCCAGAGAAACAGTCTGACGATATAATGCGAAACAGCTACTTAGCCGTTTGCTTTTCAATAAACATCGCATCGCCATAACTGAAGAAGCGATACGCCTGTTCTACAGCATGTTGATATGCCGCCATCACATGGTCATAACCGGCAAACGCGCTAACCAGCATAATCAATGTGGATTCCGGTAAATGGAAATTGGTGATCAAACAATCGACCACTCGATATTCATAACCGGGGAAAATAAAAATTTCGGTATCATCAAAAAATGGCGCAATTAATTGCCCCTTCTTTTGTGCGGCTTGTGCTGCACTTTCCAATGAGCGCACCGATGTTGTTCCAACCGCAATAACTCGTCCGCCACGAGCTTTTGTCACTTCAATGGCATCAACAACCTCTTGCGATACTTCTACATATTCAGCGTGCATATGATGGTCGTGAATATTGTCGACACGCACAGGCTGAAAAGTCCCGGCTCCGACATGCAGAGTAACATACGCCATGTCGACACCTTTTTGCTGAATCTGATCGAGCAAATCGCTATCAAAGTGCAATCCGGCTGTCGGTGCTGCGACTGCGCCTGGTTTTTCGTTGTAAACCGTCTGATAACGTTCTTTATCCGTTTCTTCATCAGGGCGATCAATATACGGCGGTAACGGCATATGACCAATGTGATTAAGCACATCTAAAATCGGTTTATCACCACGCACTTCGATCTCAAATAATGCATCATGGCGTGCCACCATCACGGCAGAGTATTCATCATTTTCACCAAGCATCAAATCAGTACCGGGCTTAGGTGGCTTTGAACAACGAACATGCGCCAAAATTCGATGTTCATCGAGCATGCGTTCAACCAATACTTCCAGTTTCCCGCCTGTGGCTTTACGGCCAAACATTCGAGCTGGAATAACACGAGTATTGTTAAACACCAATAAATCACCGGGGTTTACCAACGACAATATGTCTTTAAAAGAGCGATCGAAAAGCTCACCACTATTGCCATCTAATTGTAATAAACGACTCGCGGTTCTCTCAGTTTTTGGATAACGAGCAATCAGCTCATCGGGAAGGTCAAAATGAAAATCAGAAACTTGCATCTAGTTCGGTCTTATTTGGTGGTGTTAACGATAATCGTGTGCAGCGCGCTAGTATACCTGTAAAACCACCGATACGGCAGCGTTGTAAATCAATTAAATATTCAAATTCGTTAATTCACGTTTATTAATACGGAATTCACTTCTGTCCAAGATTGTTTTCTCTCTACGTCCACACGTATACTGAATACGTACATTTATATATGACTCTCAATTTATGGCTCATAACTGTATTTTCAGATGAATCCATAACCTATTGATTTTAAATAAATGTCGCTCTCCTGTCATGCGCATGACGCAACAATGTCACTCGTATGTCGTCACGATATTAGCGATATTGTGGCTACTATCATCTCAACCAAACCAATAAGGGAATGTAATGATTGTTCGAAAACTTAGACTTAAAAAAGGATGGTCACAAGAGCATCTATCTCAATTAAGTGGACTGAGTGTCAGAACAATTCAGCGCATTGAACGCGGCCAAAGCCCTAGCCTAGATTCACAACAAGCGCTTGCGGCTGTGTTTGAGATAGACATTAGTGAACTTCAGCAGGAGAAACCCATGGAAACAAATACCGTTGATCAACAACAAGAAGAAGCCATTAACTATGTGCGCGATCTTAAAGGATTCTACTCTCACCTGATCAAATACGTGCTAATCATCGTCATGTTATTTGTGATTAATTTAATGACAAATCCAGATAATATTTGGGCAATTTGGCCAATGCTAGGCTGGGGAATCGGTGTCATCTTTCACGGGTTAAATGTCTTTGAAGTGTTTAATTTCTTGGGACCTAAATGGGAAAGAAAGCGAATTGAAAAACGTTTAGGTAAAAAGCTTTAATGGTACTGAATCAGGCTGAGTAAATTAACTTCGATCAATTTACTCAGTCATTTCTCAAATTAATAGTCAATTTACAACCTAGCTCTCACCATACCTTTCACACTCTTCCTATAGTTAGCTTACATCCAACATGATTGAGACATAGTCGGTAAGGAGCTCAGCATGATTAAAATCGAAGATTTGATGACACGCCACCCACACACTCTTACCTCTAGCGAAACCGTAGAGCAAGCTCAAAAGCTGATGCACCAACATGAAATTCGCCATATTCCCATCGTTGATGAACTCGGTGCACTTGTTGGTGTTTTATCTCAACGAGACATTTTACGCGCCCAAAATTCCAGTTTGATTTATTCTCAAACGACGTCTGAATTGTTTGATGCTCCCATCTCTCAATTGATGAAAGGTAAGGTCATAAGTGTTAGCCCTAAAGCTGGTTTAAAACAGAGTGCGATATTTATGCAAAAACATAAAGTAGGCTGCTTACCCGTAGTAGAGCAAGGAGAATTAGTCGGCATCATTACCGATAGTGACTTTGTCGCTATTGCGATTAACTTGCTTGAACTCGAAGAAGAAAGCGAACCAGTAGAGAGTGATTTTCCTGATATGGATACTGAGAAGTACAACGACGAACTGTAACTCAGTGTTAATGATACCTCTGTACTCTTTCTTGAACTTGTCTCATTCCTTAAAGGCAAGAGGTATCTCTATTCAATTTTCTTTTTAACTTAAATAACGACTTATTTTTCCACAATATCAACACATGCAACGCTGATATCTTGATCGATATAAGCCATCCCTAACTTATTTAAGAACGCCATTCGGTCTGCACTTGTCAGTTGGATATCTGGGCCAGAAACTCGACAGCGGTCGTAAATTACCGCCAAATGAGTCATAAACTGCTCACCACTTTCCATTAGCAATAAACTCATGGCACCGACATCCGGTTTTATTTTGGCTCTCTGCTTTTGCGATAAATTCACCGCTAATACGATAGGTTCCTCGTCACCTTCAAAACGAACACCGCGATTTCGCACAGTTTGTTGCGCCCAATAGTAGGCCAGTTCTTTACTTTGCGTTAAATAGACGGGCTCAGTAGATTCGATATAGCGGTTACCAATCGTCGCCATGGTATTTGAGGCCGCTTGGTTCAAATCTTTATCACCCGAGCGTTTTAAGCCTTGCCCTTTGATAAAAGAAAGCAACGCTGACGATGTGCCGTGATACCACTTATCATTTGTTTTGAAACCATCAGCAGTAAGTAAATCTTCAGCATCTTGTAGATAGGTAGGAACTTGCGTCATGTGAATCCTCCACTCAATCGGTGAATCAATCGTTTTTATATCTGTATTGCTAAAAAAGGCGACCGGAGCCGCCTTTCTCTCTACATCTTAATCGAGTTCAATTAATTAAATTGGTTCGATGTATTTAATGCACCACCCGCTTTCAGAGCATTTTCACCAGCAAAGTACTCTTTGTGGTCATCACCCATGTCAGAGCCCGACATGTTTTGGTGTTTAACACAAGCGATACCTTGGCGAATCTCTTTACGCTGTACGCCAGCCACGTAACCTAACATCGCTTGGTCACCAAAGTACTCTTTAGCTAAATTGTCTGTCGACAATGCTGCGGTGTGATAGGTTGGTAGTGTGATCAAGTGGTGGAAAATACCCGCTTCACGTGACGCATCAGCTTGGAAAGTACGGATTTTGTCATCAGCTCGTGCTGAGAGCTCAGACTCGTCATACTCAATACTCATCAAGTTGTCACGATCATATGCGGACACATCTTCGCCTGCTTCAACCATCGCATCATATGCTTGCTGACGGAAGTTCAGAGTCCAGTTAAATGAAGGTGAGTTGTTGTAAACCAATTTCGCATTAGGGTGAACTTCACGAACACCATCCATCATCTCTTTTATCTGAGCAATATGTGGCTTCTCTGTTTCAATCCACAATAGGTCAGCACCAGCATTAATGGCTTCGATACAGTCGAATACACAGCGATCTTCACCCGTACCTTGACGGAATTGATATAAACCAGAAGGAAGGCGCTTAGGACGAACAAGCTTGCCATCACGATTAAAACAAACATCGCCTTCAGCCATATCAGATACATCGATTTCTTCAACGTCTAGGTACGAGTTGTACACATCACCTTGATCACCCGGCTCTTTCACTACAGCGATCTCTTTGGTTAGGCCTGCACCTTGAGAGTCAGTACGTGCAACGATAATTCCGTTGTCGATACCAAGCTCTAAGAATGCATAACGACAAGCGCGCAATTTAGCGTGGAAATCCGCATGAGGTACCGTTACCTTGCCATCTTGGTGACCACACTGCTTTTCATCCGCAACCTGGTTTTCAATCTGTAGACAACATGCACCCGCTTCAATCATCTGCTTAGCCATCAGGTAAGTCGCTTCTGCATTACCAAAACCGGCGTCAATATCGGCAATAATAGGAACAACGTGCGTAACATGATTGTCAATTTGATCTTGAATTGATGCCTGCGCTGCAACGTCATCCGCTTCACGAGCATCGTCCAATGCGCGGAATAGTCCCCCTAATTCACGAGCATCAGCTTGGCGTAAGAAGGTATAAAGCTCTTCAACTAGGCCTGCGACTGTTGTCTTCTCATGCATTGATTGATCTGGAAGTGGCCCAAACTCAGAGCGAAGTGCCGCAACCATCCAACCGGAAAGATATAGATAACGACCATCTGTTTTGCCACCGAAGTGTTTTTTAATCGAAATCATTTTTTGTTGGCCAATGAACCCATGCCAGCAGCCTAGAGATTGGGTGTAGTTAGAGCTGTCGGCATCATAAGCTTCCATATCAGCACGCATAATGTCAGCCGTATATTGGGCAATATCTAGACCTGTCTTAAATTTATTTTGAGCACGCATACGAGCTGCAGACTCTGGGTTAATAGCATCCCAAGGCGCTCCTGCGTTGTTCTTGGCTGCTCCAATCGTTTCTATATCTTTTGCGATACTTGTCATGGCGATATTCCCTCTTTTATTTTTTTAGCACTGGATATAACTCAGCGACTTCCTTTTCCACAGCGAGCAAGCTAACTGCGAAAACTGTTTCACGTTAATGGTTATTGTTGTTATTTCTTGGTATTTCTTGGGCTTCTCTAGTGCGGCTACGGCAAATAGTCGTATCCTGGCACCGTTAAGAAGTCGCATAATGTATCGCTCGTGGTAAGCGTAAACATTAATTCAGCCGCTTGAGTAAAACGCCCTTGAGCAAAACGTTCTTCCCCTACTTCACGACGTACGACTTCAATCTCTTCCTTTAGATAGCGACCAAATAGCTCATTTGTTACTAATTCGCCGTTATCTAACGATTTTTCATGTTGAATCCACTGCCAGATCGAAGCGCGAGAAATCTCGGCTGTCGCAGCGTCTTCCATTAATCCATAAATTGGTACGCAACCATTTCCCGAGATCCATGCTTCGATATACTGCAACGCGACACGGATATTGTGACGCATACCAGTCTCAGTACGCTCTCCCTCACATGGCGCCAATAACTGTTCTGCTGTGATCGGCTGATCGTCTTGTCGCGACACATCAAGTTGATTTGTTCGATCACCTAGCACCTCGTTAAATACCGACATTGCCGTGTCTGCTAATCCCGGGTGGGCAACCCATGTTCCATCGTGACCATTATTGGCTTCTAGTGATTTGTCTTTAAGAATTTTGTCCAACACGATTTGGTTTCCTGCTGGATCTTTCACTGGAATAAAGGCAGCCATCCCCCCCATAGCGAAGGCTCCTCGGCGGTGGCACGTTTTTACAAGCAGTCGTGAGTATGCATTGAGAAATGGCATATCCATGGTGACAACTTGACGATCGGGTAATACTCGGTCGCCGTGACGCTTTAAGGTTTTAATGTAGCTAAAGATATAATCCCAACGACCACAGTTCAGCCCAACGATGTGCTCCTTCAACGAGAACAAAATCTCATCCATTTCAAACACTGCTGGAAGCGTTTCGATTAAAACGGTCGCTTTGATCGTGCCTGTATCGAGTCCGAAATAGTCTTCGGTAAAATGGAACACGTCGCTCCACCACTTCGCTTCTTTGTGCGATTGCAGTTTTGGTAGATAGAAATAAGGTCCACTTCCTTTTGCCAATAACTCGCGATGGTTATTGACAAAATAGAGAGCAAAATCGAATAGCGACCCTGGAATATTCTCCCCATTAAACTGAACGTGCTTCTCTTGAAGGTGTAGGCCGCGAACTCGACAAATCAACACAGCTGGATCATCGGAAAGTTGATAGTACTTTCCATTTTGTGGATTGGTATAGTCAATCGTTCCACGCACCGCGTCACGTAAATTAATTTGGCCATCAAGCAAATGGCTCCAATCTGGCGACATTGAATCTTCAAAATCGGCCATAAATACTTTCACATTCGCATTAAGTGCATTGATAACCATCTTGCGATCAGTGGGGCCAGTAATTTCAACTCGGCGATCTTGAAGATCTTGTGGAATCCCAAGAATACGCCAGCTCCCTTCTCGTATATCTTGAGTATGCTCAAGAAAGTCAGGCAGTCTCCCTTGGTCAATGCGACTTTGTTGCTGTTGTCGCCCCTCCAGAAGCGCTCCAACTTCAGGAGCAAATTTTGCGCAAAGTGCCGATAGAAAAGCTTGAGCTTCCAAACCAAATACGGCTTTTTGCTCAGCAGTGACTTCCCCTGATACCGTCATTTTAGAAACCGTATCTTGCTGTTCTTTTGTTAGTCGCTGATCTAATGTTCCTGCGTCCATCTGCTGGCTCCTTTCTATCTCTGTAAAAAACAAGGGGAAACGTATTACTCTTCCTTGCTAGCTTTCAAATGTAATATAAAAACTACATTTATTTTTATTCGTACTGCTGTGGAACACAGATTGCGATAGATTTTTTTTATGTACTACTAGACATAAGTCTAATAAGAACCTTTAAAAACACAGATAAACAAGGGATTCAATGAAATTAAAGCAATAAAACTGGATCTAAATATCACCAAGCATTGAAAGAGCGCAAAACCCTCAAAGAAATTTAAATACGTAACTTAATTACACAAAATTTCACTAATATTCATAACCACAATGAGAAAACAGTCAAAAAAAGTAGAAAATATTCAATAATATCAATAAATTAAACTTACACAGACCATCGAAACACTAGGTGTTATTTTGTAAAATTGACAATGTGAAAATTTATGATTTTATGAAAGGGTCATGACTCATAGAAAAGAGCCGACAAAAGGCACAGGGGTCACTAAAGGTATTCACTTTACACTTCATGGCAAAGAATAAAGTGAACACTACGATTAGACTTTTTTCTAAAGAAGTTCGGACACTAAATCACACAGCTGATGAAAAACTTGGCTACGTGACGAACTTGGGCGCCAAACCAAACCAATTTCACGAGAAGCGGCGTGCCCTGGAGGATCAACAACAACCAGATTTTGGTTATCAAGTAGCCCATGGTCAATCGCCATTTGTGGAATAAACGTCGTCCCCAAACCATTCGCAACCATCTGTACTAAGGTGTGTAAGCTGGTTGCTGTAAATGGATTAATCTTATCTTTCGTTGTGAGCTTACACGCTGAAATTGCGTGTTCAGTAAGGCAATGCTCATTCTCCAACAAAAATACTGACTCGTCTGGAAGGTCTGAATACCGTATTGGCACCCGAATATGGTGAGCATGATTTTGACTAATCACCATGCGAAATGGATCTCGCCCAACCACTCGGCTCGTCATTGAGCCAATATCCACAGGAAGCGCTAAAACCAAAATATCGAGTTCACCGTGACGCAAAGATTGAAGTAAGTTTGTGGTGGTGTCTTCTTGCAATAATAGGTTTAGTTTGGGAAAGCGTCGATTAACTTCTTGTACCAAATCACAAAGCAAAAAAGGCGCAATTGTGGGGATACAACCTAACCGTAATTGACCTTCCATCATATCACCGCGACACAATTGGCCTAGCTCAAGAAGATCCTGACTTTTAGCTAACAACTCTCGCCCTTGTGCGACAACATTTTCACCAGCGTAAGTAAAAATAAGTGGACTTTTTTTGTCTTTCTTTTCATACAAAGGACAACCAATTAATGTTTCAAGATTTTGAATACCTTTACTCAAAGTTGATTGACTGACAAAGCAACGCTCTGCAGCGTCACTAAAATGGCGAGTTTCGTGTAACGTCACTAAATAATGGAGCTGCTTTAAACTCGGCCATTTATTCATAATTCAATCCATAATTCTTATCAAAATTGCACACGCTTTCACAATACCTTATTAATCGCTTTTATCGATTAACTTAATCTAATTAATTCTCTTTTTTCTATACTACAATCTGTACTATAGTTTGTCCCGAACAAACAAGGATCAAATGGTGTTTACCGCATCGTTTGAAATAAAACCTAATTTTTAGGAGCGTCAAAATGGTATTAGTTGGTCGTCAAGCCCCTGATTTTACTGCCGCAGCTGTTCTAGGTAACGGTGAGATCGTAGATAGTTTCAATTTCGCAGAATTCACCAAAGGTAAAAAAGCCGTTGTGTTCTTTTACCCACTAGATTTCACTTTCGTTTGTCCATCAGAGCTAATCGCTTTCGACAAGCGTTATGCTGATTTCCAAGCTAAAGGTGTTGAAGTTATCGGTGTTTCTATCGATTCACAATTCTCACACAACGCATGGCGTAACACCGCTGTAGAAAATGGCGGTATTGGTGAAGTAGCTTACCCGCTTGTAGCTGATGTGAAACACGAAATCTGTAAAGCATATGATGTTGAACACCCAGAAGCTGGTGTTGCGTTCCGTGGTTCATTCTTAATCGATGAAGAAGGTCTTGTTCGTCACCAAGTAGTGAACGATTTACCACTTGGTCGTAACATCGATGAAATGCTACGTATGGTTGATGCATTGGATTTCCACCAAACTAACGGTGAAGTATGTCCAGCACAGTGGGAAGCAGGCAAATCTGGAATGAAAGATTCACCAGAAGGCGTTGCTGCTTACCTAACTGAGCACGAAGCTGACCTAGATAAAAAATAATTACACCACATACCACCTGTGCTCAACGGGTTAATGGTTGGAAAAATAAAGCTTAATAAAAAGTGCCAATCAGGTAAGTAAAGTCATAATAAAAACCGAAGCCTAGGCTTCGGTTTTTTTTGCTAATTTTCTACCGTTATTTTTCGATTAATCAGCACGTAATGCATCATCGATAGATTGATTATCGAGATGACGTACATCTTTACCTTTCACAAAATAAATAATGTATTCGCAAATATTTTGACAACGATCGCCTACACGCTCAATCGCTCGTGCAGACCACATAACTTGCAGAATTTGTGGAATATTTTTCGGATCTTCCATCATAAACGTCATCAATTGACGTGTTACCGCTTCATATTCGCCATCCAAGTTATCGTCAGACTTGTGGATCTGGGCAGCCGCTTCAACATCCATTCTAGCAAAAGCGTCTAATACTTGATGAAGCATTGTGATTGCTTGACGACCTATTGGCTCAAGCGAAACTTGAAACTTTTTACTACTAGGCTCAGGTGTATCCACTGCAATTTCTGCGATTTTAGCCGCGACATCACCGATTCTCTCTAAATCGGTAATCGTTTTGATGATCGCAATCACTAAGCGTAAATCTTTAGCCGTTGGTTGACGCTTTGCAATAATGCGAGTGCATGCTTCATCTATCGACACTTCCATCGCATTTACACGGTGATCATCACGAATCACCTGCTCTGCGAGTTGATAGTCTTGCTTGTTTAGCGCTTGCATCGCGAAGGTAAGTTGTTGCTCCACCAACCCGCCCATAGTTAGAACATTAGTTCTTATATTTTCTAACTCGACGTTAAACTGACCAGAAATGTGACGCCCAAATTGCATAATAATCCTCGACCTTAATTATCCGTATCGACCCGTAATATAGTCTTCAGTCTGTTTTTTCGTTGGTGATGTGAAGATCGTATCGGTGTCTGCATATTCAATCAACTTTCCCATATGAATAAACGCAGTGTGATCACTAACTCGAGCGGCTTGTTGCATGTTATGCGTCACGATCGCCACGGTGTATTTATCTTTGAGCTCATTAATAAGCTCTTCAATGGTTAATGTAGAAATAGGATCCAACGCAGATGTTGGCTCATCCAATAGTAAAACTTCAGGCTCTATCGCAATTGCCCGGGCAATAACCAAACGTTGCTGTTGCCCGCCCGAAAGTCCAAACGCGTTCTCCTGAAGCCTGTCTTTCACTTCATCCCACAATGCAGCAGCTCTCAATGAGCGCTCAACGGAATCATCGAGCGTGCGACTGTCTTTCATCCCTTGAAGACGTAAACCATAGACAACATTTTCATAAATAGACTTTGGGAAAGGGTTAGGACGTTGAAACACCATCCCAACTCGCCGCCGCAGTGTAGAAACATCCACACTTGGGTGATAAACCGCTTTGCCATGCAGTAGAACTTGCCCTTTGACTCGACAACCATCAACCAAGTCATTCATTCTGTTAATGCAACGCAACAAGGTCGATTTCCCACATCCAGACGGCCCAATAAATGCTGTCACTTGCCCTTTTGGAATTCGCATTGAAATATCATGCAAAACCCGAGTACCATGATAGGACAGGCTTAAGTTCTCAATTTCAATTGAGGTCTGTTGATCGGTTAAGTTATTCACATCAAGTGGTGTGAAGTAACCTAAAGTCTGTTCGAATGGTTGCATGCTAATCTTGTCCCATTGTTCGATACTTTTCGCGCAAATTGTTCCGAATACTAATCGCCGTCAGATTAAGAACAACGATCACCATCACTAATAAAAATGATGTAGCGTATACCAATGGACGTGCTGCCTCGATATTACTGGTCTGAAATCCAATGTCGTAAATATGAAAACCCAAACTCATAAACTTGCGCTCTAAATGGACAAATGGAAACTCTCCATCGATAGGCAAACTAGATGCCAATTTAACAACCCCTACCAACATCAATGGTGCCACTTCCCCAGCAGCTCGAGCAATTGCCAAAATAAGCCCCGTGAGAATGGCAGGGCTCGCCATAGGTAATACAATCCGCCAAATGGTTTCAAATTGCGTAGCGCCCAATGCCAATGAACCATGACGCACTGCTGAAGGAATCCGGCTTAATCCCTCTTCCGTTGCAACAATGACGACAGGCAAAGTTAAAACGGCTAGAGTTAGCGCTGACCACAACAATCCTGGCGTGCCAAATGTAGGTGCAGGTGCTCGTTCTGCATAAAATATAGCATCAATAGATGAACCAATCGTATAAACAAAGAATCCTAGACCAAAAACTCCATAAACGATCGAAGGAACGCCTGCTAAGTTGATCACTGCGACCCGAATCATTCGAGTAACGCCATTATCTTTTGCGTATTCATGAAGGTAGACGGCAGCGATGACCCCTAAAGGCATCACCATAATCGACATAATCAGCACCAACAACATAGTGCCAAAAATAGCGGGAAAAACACCACCTTCCGAGTTAGATTCACGAGGGTCTTCAGAAATAAACACCCAAACTTGTTTTCCCCAGTGCGATACTTTTTCGAATATCGACATATCATTGGGGTACCAAACATTGAGTATATCTCGAATGGCTATCGATGTACGTGTGCCGGTCATATCTTCAACTAACAAGGTTTGACCTGAAAGCTTCTGCTTTAAGATCTGTAACTCACCTTCTATCGATTTAAACTCTGCTTCTAACGCTATTTTTTGCGCGTCATAACTCACAGAAAAATCAGCGTCCACTCTGTTATTAAATTCTCGTTTCCGCCTCTCTAAACGAAGAGACTCTAACTGACGTCCAATCGATTGAAGTTGAGTCGTCAGCAAAACATTAATTTCCTGACGTAATGCCACAGCTTGATCCAGACCTTCGCTTAAGGCTTGGGTAATATCTTCGGCTTCAATACCATTATCACGATAATAAGCGATTGGCTTCCCAATAAATTGCCCCTCTTCTTCCCGGTCAATCACCACCCATCCTGTTGGCGTAGTAGGAATGGTGAGTTCAAAATCAAAACGGGAGATAAAATCGGCAGGAAACAGATCTCGGTTCGCAACCTTAATAGAGTATCGAGTCACCGAGCTATCAAGTTCACCATATTTTTCAGCTAGTTGCTTTTGATAAGGCAAATGACTGGTTAGTATTTCTTCTTTGTTATACAGCAAACCCACTATTCTATGGTTATCACTATCTGTCCATTGATATAACGGTGCAGGCCAAAAATACGCCAGCCCTTTCCAACCAATTAATAGCAACAAACCTAAAACAGACAACAAACTAAAGCTAACAGCACCACCAGTTAGCCAAATCCATGGAGCCCCGGAGCGTAACCATTTAAACGGCGCTTTAAAGAGCACGATATTTCTCCCTTAAACGCAAACGAATCCATTCAGCTAATGAGTTTACAGCGAACGTAAATACAAAAAGTAACAATGCTGCGAGGAATAGAATTCGATAATGGGAACTGCCAACTTCAGATTCCGGTAGTTCAACCGCAATATTTGCGGCAAGCGTTCGCATCCCTTCAAACAAATCGAAGTCCATTATTGGGGTATTTCCCGTTGCCATTAGAACAATCATAGTCTCCCCAACAGCTCGCCCTAACCCCATCATTATCGCCGAAAAAATACCAGGACTCGCCGTTAGCAATACGACGTAAATTAATGTTTGCCACGGCGTTGCGCCCAACGCTAAAGAACCATCAGATAAGTGCTTAGGTACCGAGAATACCGCATCTTCTGCGATCGTAAAGATCGTCGGAATAACAGCAAACCCCATAGCAAGACCCACCACCAATGCATTACGCTGATCAAAATCAATGCCGTGTTGAGCCAAATAGGTACGAACATCACCGGCGAACAGCCAAGATTCAATATCAAAGCTTAATGGAAATACCAGTGCTGCCGTAACACAAAGCACAGGAACCAGAGCAATTGCATGCCAACCACGCCCGACTGAGTGCCCCCAACTTTTGGGTAAAATTGACCAAAGAAAACCAGCGGCGATCGTTGAAATAGGCAATAAAAATAAAAGGAGAATAACGGACACTAGATGCTGTTCGACAATCGGTGCAAACCATAGCCCTGCAAGGAATCCGATAATGACGGTCGGAAACGCTTCCATTAACTCAATGGTTGGCTTAACCACTCGTCGCATTGATGGCGACATAAAATAGGCCGTATAAACCGCTGCACATACCGCGATTGGCACGGCAAAGATAAGTGAATAAAAGGCCGCTTTGAGGGTTCCAAATGCGATAGGAACCAAACTAAACTTCCCTTCAAAACTGTCAGAAGCAGACGTTGACTGCCATACATAATCGGGTTCTGAATACCCTTCATACCAAACTTTTTGCCACAAGGACGAAAATGAAATTTCAGGATGTCCCATATTGACATCAATGAAATGTAATTGCCCTTGATCTCCCAAGCGACGATAAGTAAGCAATACATTCTCATTACTCGATAACGCCACCAACTCAGGTGTTTTCGACGCGATTCGTTCAAACAATACTAACTTTTCACTTGTCGTATAAAAGTTATGTACTGTCCCACTGCTATGGAATGCAAAAAAACCTTTACTAAAACGGTTTGGAAGCAATAGTGATATGTCAGCGCCTAAACGAAAGTCACGAATCTTGGTTAAGTGTCGCTCTTCTTGTTTTAACACATCAAACCATTGTGACACTGAACCATCGTCATAACTCACAAGCAACGAATACCCACCCGCCAGCATCGCCATACCGTCAACACGGTGACTGTCATCAAAAGATAAATCGATCACTTCACGCGCAGAATATTTTGATGCATTACGTTTAACCACCACCAATTCGGATCCACTGCGAATGTATAGCGTAGAACCGTCGCCGGATATTACTAACTGATCAGGCTGAACAGCAGAAGGGAAATGGTAAGCAGAAAAGGACGATAAACCATCGAGAGGCTGAGAGATCACTTCCAACTGCCCACCATCATGACTGACGGCCAGAGTTAACTGTGTTTCAGAGATGCTAAACGTCAGTGTCTCGATCGCTTGCCACTGCTGGAATTGCTTTCTTAAATCGTCACCAATAGGGACATAATCCACTTGTGGAGCAAAAGTATTATTTTCAATCGAGCCATAGGAAAATTTGGGTTTAACCACCGCAATTTGATTGTCATTACCGAGCAGTAGAGTCCAGTTTTGATCTGGGGAGATATACGAGCGATTTGGCTCAAATCCAAGCTCCGTATGCCAAATAGGCATTGACGACGGAGCATCTTTACTCCAAAAAGACAAACGCCCCTGAGCTGAGACCGTAAAAGCATGTTTTCCTTGATCATCGACGTAAAGCGACATCACCGAGGGTTCATGGATTGAAACAGTAGGCTCTGAGTAATCAAGACTTGCATCCGAAAAAAGCGGAATGACAACCCAAAGAAGATAGGCAAAAATTAACACTAATGCGCCAAGAACACAGAGTCCACCAAAACTTACAGACATACGAAAAAGCCTATCTTTTAATAGGCGAACTTTGTGCGTAGTATCTAAAGAAAACTGAGCTTTGGGCATCATTACATCGAGTTAAAATGGTCTAATATTATAGTATGTCGTTTTCGTGACATTAATATTACAATCCCCTTTAACCGACTGAAAGTAAAACAACTATCTCGACTAATGTGACATAGAATTGTAATAAAAAAAGGGTATTGTGTAGTAGCAAAAATTCTATTCTTGATTTAGAGAGCTTACGACTAAATCCACAGAAAAGCACACTTAAAGAAAGGTTTTCTTTTATAGTCATGAGGTTATTACATGAGCTCAGAAAAGTTGTACATCGAAAAAGAGCTAAGCTGGCTATCGTTTAACGAACGAGTTCTCCAAGAAGCGATGGATAAATCCGTTCCATTAATCGAACGAATTCGCTTTTTAGGTATTTTTTCAAATAATTTGGATGAGTTTTACAAAGTTCGCTTTGCATCGGTAAAACGACGCATTTTAATCGATCGTGAGCAAGGGCGAAACAGCAGCTACAAACGCCTATTAACGAAAATGCAAAATAAAGCGTTCAAGCTCAACGAAGATTTTGAGACCTTATACACTGATTTAATTAAAGAAATGGCTCGACGCCGAATCTTTTTAGTCAATGAACATCAACTAGATGAGCCACAACAGAAATGGATAAATAAGTATTTCAAAAAAGAAGTACTCCCTCATATTACTCCTTGGCTAATCTCCGATGATGCTGATGTATTACAATACCTTAAAGATGAGTATGCCTACATTGCCGTCGAGCTAAAAAAGAATAACCACTCTCAATACGTTCTGATTGAAATTCCAACCGATCAACTTCCTCGCTTTATTATGCTCCCTGAACAAAAAGGGAAACGCCGTAAAACAATCATTTTGCTCGATAATATTATTCGGTATTGTTTGGATGATATTTTCCGTGGTTTCTTCGATTACGATGAACTAAACGGTTACGCGATGAAAATGACCCGAGATGCCGATTACGATTTAAGCTACGAAGTTGAACATAGCTTACTTGAGCAAATGTCTGAAGGGTTAAGTCAACGACTCACCGCAATGCCCGTTCGCTTTGTATACGAAAAAGAAATGCCCAAAGAAATGCTGACGTTCTTATGCGATAAGCTCAAGGTCTCGAATTACGACAGTTTATTACCCGGCGGGCGTTACCACAATTTTAAAGACTTTATCTCTTTCCCCAACGTTGGGCGCGATTATCTAGAGAACAAACCTTTACCGCCAATGCGCAGCGCCGATTTTGAGGGATATGAAAACCATTTTGACGCCATAAAAGCGAAAGATATTTTACTCTATTACCCTTACCACACCTTTGATCATGTCACTGAGCTCGTTCGTCAGGCCTCTTTTGATCCAAAAGTACTAGGCATAAAAATTAACGTCTATCGTGTCGCCAAAGATTCTCGATTAATGAACTCTCTTATTCACGCGGTACATAATGGTAAAAAAGTAACAGTGATCGTTGAGCTTCAAGCTCGTTTTGATGAAGAAGCGAACATCGAATGGTCTCGCATTTTAACCGATTCAGGCGTGCATGTTATTTTTGGTGTTCCTGGATTAAAAGTTCACTCTAAACTGCTACTCATTAGCCGAAAAGAAACGGGCGAAGTTAAGTACTACGCACATATTGGTACAGGTAACTTTCATGAAAAGACAGCGCGCATATATACCGACTTCACCCTACTAACCGCGGATTCCGAGCTAACCGATGAAGTGCGAAATGTATTTGGCTACATTGAAAATCCTTATCGTCCAGTGAAGTTTAAGCACTTAATTGTCTCTCCACGTAATTCTCGAAAACGGCTTTATGATGTCGTAAACAAAGAAATTGCGTTTGCTCATCAAGGGAAAAAAGCCCAAATTATCCTCAAAGTGAATAACTTAGTCGATAAGGGCTTAATCGATAAGTTATATGAAGCGAATAATGCTGGTGTCGAAATAAAAATGATTATCCGCGGTATGTGCTCGTTAGTTCCTGGTGTTAAAGGGATGAGTGAGAATATAAAAGTCATCAGTATTATTGACCGTTTTCTAGAGCACCCACGTGTAATTATCACGCATAATAATGGTAATCCATCCGTCTATATTTCTTCTGCAGACTGGATGACTCGAAACATCGACCACCGAATCGAAGTGGGAGCTCCAATACGTGACCCGCGATTAAAGCAACGCATTATCGATATCATTAATATCCATTTTATCGATACAGTGAAGGCACGAACGATTGACAAAGAGATGTCAAACACCTACGTTGCTAGAGGAAACAAGAAGAAAATACGTTCACAAGTAGCAACTTATGACTACATAAAAAATAGTGAACGCCAAACACGGAAACAAAACGCACAGTTGGAGACGAATGAGCGAACAACACAATGAAACACCTCGATCTATAGCAGCCGTCGATCTTGGCTCGAATAGCTTTCATATGGTCGTCGCCAAAGTCGTCGGCCATGATTTGCAGTTAGAAAGTCGCCATAAGCAAAGAGTTAGACTTGCTTCTGGTTTAAACGACAAGAAAGTACTTAGTGAAGAAGCTATGGAGAGAGGCTTAGAATGTCTGGCCATGTTTTCGGAACGCGTTCAAGGCTTCAGCTCTGATAATGTACGAATCGCAGCAACTCACACACTACGCCAGGCAATCAATGCTCATGAATTTTTAGAACGAGCAAGGGAAATCATTCCTCATCCTATCGAAATTATTCCCGGTACAGAAGAAGCTCGTCTTATCTATCTTGGTGTCGCCCATACACAACCTCAATCCGACTCCATGCTGGTTATCGATATAGGCGGTGGAAGTACAGAAATCATTATTGGAAGTGGCTTCAATGCTGAACTGGTCAATAGCATTCAGATGGGATGTGTCAGTTATACCAATAAATATTTCTCCCGTGGGAAGATTTCTCAAAAGCAAATTCGTCAGGCGATTCTAGGGGCTGAACAACAATTAGAACACGTTGCTTCAATATACCGTAAGAAGGGTTGGCAGGCAGCCTTTGGCGCTTCTGGTACGATAAAAGCGGTTCGTGATGTGTTAATCGGAATGGACTTTAGTGATGGAGAAATTACGTCAGAACGCTTGGATGCCGTGTTGGATAAACTAAGAGACTTTGACACTATCGAGGCTATCGACATCAAAGGGCTTCCCGTGGAACGTCAGCCGGTATTTATCGCTGGAATAACGATTCTCAAAGCGATTTTCAACCGATTACGAATTAAAAAGATTCAATTCTCGGATGGTGCGTTGCGCGAAGGTTTACTGTATGAAATGGAAGACCGGCTTCAATTTGATGATATTAGATTGAGAACAACCGAAACCCTAGCAGAAAAGTACAATGTTGATTTGGAACATGCCGCTCATGTCAAAGGTGTTGCCAAAGAGTTATTTAACCAAATTTCGGAACATCAAAAACTTAACCACAAACAACAACAGCTGGCCGAGCTATTAGAGTGGAGTGCGCTACTGCACGAAGTGGGGCAAAGCATTAACTTCCAGAGTTTTCATAAACATTCAGCTTATATCTTAACAAACACAAATATGGCTGGGTTTAATTCAGAGCAACAACTTGTGCTAGCAACGTTAGCGCGCTTTCATCGTAAGGCATTAAAGCTACAAGAAATGCCGTCATTTTCGTTGTATAAGAAAAAACAGATTACTCAACTAATTCGAATTTTACGCTTATCCGTTGTATTAAATGCTCAGCGTAATGATGAGATAGAACTCGAGTTTAATCTTGAAATAGACAACGACGTTTGGCGACTAACAACCAATAAAAAAGATTGGTTGGAAGAGAATAAATTGCTTCATGCCGATCTGCTTACTGAGCAAGAGTACTGGCAAACAGCATCTTGGGAACTTGAGTTTTAACCTTAGAGCGTAAAGCTATAATCCTATTTTTTTTAACTCTGTTTGGGCTATGTCTGCTGAAATTGGCACGTAGCCCTCTTTTACAACAAACCCTTGTCCCTGTTTCGAGAAAATAAACTGAACGAACTCCCTTACCAGAGGAGACAACTCGGTTTGCGGGTGCTTATTGATGTAGACATATAGATAACGCGACAGTGGATAACGTCCATTAACGATGTTTTTGTGAGTCGGAGCTATAAAATCATCCCCTACACTAGCTATCGGTAATACCCTTGCCTCAGAAACCGAGTAACCAACACCTGAATAACCGATTGAGTTTATAGAAGAAGCAACCGATTGAACCACAGAGGCCGAACCTGGCTGCTCGTTGACGTTATTTTTAAAGTCCCCTTCACATAATACATTTTGCTTAAAATACCCATAGGTACCTGAAACAGAATTACGACTAAACATTTGGATTGCGCGCTGTGCCCAAGGTGCTCTGATTCCCAATTCAGCCCAATTCGATATCGTACGGTTTCCGCCACAACGCAATGTCGCCGAAAAAATTTGATCTAACTGAGTAAACGTCAATCCTTCAATTGGATTGTCTTTGTGAACAAAAATACCAATCGCGTCGACAGCAACACGTAACTGCGTCGGTTTATAACCATAAACGTGTTCAAATGCGTCAACTTCTCTCGCGCGCATCGGGCGACTCATTGCGCCAAACTGAGCGGTTCCTTCTGTCAATGCAGGAGGAGCGGTAGAAGATCCAGATGCTTGCACTTGAGCATCAATATTTGGATAAATGTTTTTAAATTCTTCGGCCCACAGCGTCGTAATACCAGCGAGCGTATCAGAACCCACTGACAGCAAACTTCCACCAACATCGTCACTCTTTTGATACATGCGTAACTCTGATGCCGAGAACGCCGACAAAGAGTAACAACAAAGAGTTAGGATTAAAGTTGCGATCTTCATTATTCTTCAACAACAAGTCGTGATGGTAAAACAAAAGAAAAACAGCTTCCACACCCCACTTCACTTGCGATATCTAGATGAGAATCGTGGTGTGAAAGTGCATGTTTCACAATCGCTAACCCTAAACCACTGCCCCCAGTATCACGAGAACGTGCTTTATCTACACGATAAAAACGCTCAGTCAAACGATGCAAATGCTGAGGTTCAATCCCATCACCCATATCTTCAACTTCCAAGCACGCTCCTTGATCACATCGATACCAGCGAACCACTATCTCAGCTTCGGGTAGTGTGTACTTAACAGCGTTGTATACCAAATTGGAAATAGCACTTCGTAATTGATCATCATCAGCATAGACTTTAAGCGTTTCATCAACCGAAAACGAAATTCGATGAGCATTACTGCCACTCAAACTTATTGCTTCTTTCTCTAAAATTGACAACATAGCTGGAACATCAACAATAGCTTCCAATTCGTGCATCGGTGCTGCTTCGATTTTTGACAAAGTAAGTAATTGATTCACCAGGCTATTCATCCGGTTCAACTGCTCTGTCATGACGCTATGTGCTTTAGGCCACATAGGACCGACCACCATATCCGGATCCTCTGTCATCTCGAGGTACCCTTGGAGAACCGTCATTGGTGTACGAAGTTCATGAGAAACATTGGCAAAGAAGTTTCGACGCATACCCTCTAACTGCTTGAGTTGAGTTACGTCACGCACGACTAGTAATTGCTCACCTTGGGTGTAGCGAACAACACGCAGCTCCAACATCCGTTCTGCATTTAATGGAGACTGAATCACAAGAGGTTCAGAAAAATCTCGTTTACCGAGGTATTTAATAAAATCAGGAGCACGTAATAAGTTAGTGATCGGCTGTCCTTCATCATCAGGCCATTGAAAACCAAGCAAATGTTGAGCTAAACGATTACACCAAACAATGTTTCCTTCATCTCGAAAAACAACAACCGCATCCGGTAACGATTCTGCACCATTTTTAAAGCGGCGGTTTAGACTGGTCAATGCTTTACGTTTATAACGATGATATTGTTGTAGTCGATAGATGCCGTTGAATAACGACTCCCAGTTTCCTCGACCAGAAGGCGGACTTAAACGTTTATCATCACAAAGCCAAGTCGATAATCGGACTTGGTTATTCATATTCCACAGCAACTGAATAACGGTTGCGGTTAAAAGCAACCATGGCATATAGCCAAAAATCCAACCGGCAATAATCCAAGGTGAGTAAAAAAAAGCCAGCTCCCAAGCCAGCTTCTTCCATGTTATTCGTTCAACCATTTATAGCCTCAGTTATAAAACCACTATGCTTTTGTTGAAAAGCGGTAACCTGCTCCACGTACCGTTTGAATTAACCTATCATGATTGGCATCTTCAAGTGCCTTTCTTAAGCGACGAATATGAACATCGACAGTACGATCTTCAACATAAACGTTTGTACCCCAAACGTTGTTCAGCAACTGTTCTCTGCTGTATACGCGTTCTTGATGGGTCATAAAAAAGTGCAATAATTTAAACTCTGTTGGGCCCATTTCAATCGCACTCTCGTTAGACATCACTCGATGAGAAACAGGGTCAAGTCGTAAACCTTGGACATCAATAACATCTTCAAGTGCCGTCGGCGTAACGCGACGAATAACGGCCTTTAAGCGTGCAACCAGTTCTTTCGGGGAAAAAGGCTTAGTAATATAGTCATCAGCACCGACTTCAAGCCCACGTACTTTGTCTTCTTCTTCACCACGTGCTGTCAACATCACTACAGGAATATTACGAGTCAACTCTTCCCGCTTCATATGCTTTATAAAATTAATACCACTTCCACCGGGTAGCATCCAATCAAGCAATACAAGGTCTGGATAAGGCTCACACAACTTAGCCACAGCAGAATCATAGTCTTCTGCCTCAACAACATTATAGCCTTTTTGCTCAAGAACAAAGCTCAACATTTCTCGAATGGGTGCTTCATCTTCAACCACGAGTATCCTTCTAGACATAAGTTCTATAACCTTTGTTTTTTAATTCACGCTAGGCATTATTAAAGATAATTATGACAGTTTTGTGACCTTTGGAAACAAATTTTCATATAGGTTTCGCATTAAATTCATTGTTTTATTCTAAAAATGCGATAGGACTTTTGTTTATCTTTGCTCTATTATGTTCACCCCAACATCCCCACCGAGACAAACTATGTGGTTTAAAAACTGTATAATTTACCGCGTTAATCGCGATGTGAAATTTAATGCTGATCAACTAGAGAAGCAACTTCAAGAATTCCGATTCACCCCATGTGGCAGCCAAGATAAGCAAAAATTCGGCTGGGTAAATGTGTTAGGCAATAGTGGTGATATGAAGACGCACCTGTATCAGGATTGCATTCTGGTGTGCGCAAAAAAAGAAGAAAAAATCCTCCCCGCTGCGGTTATTAAAGAATCCTTGAATAGCAAGGTAGAAACCATTGAAGCGGAAGAAGGACGTCCACTAAAGAAAAAAGAAAAAGAAAATCTAAAAGATGAAATTTTAATTGATCTCCTCCCACGAGCCTTTAGTAAAAGCCAACTAACTTTTACACTCATTATGCCAAGCTTAGGTTTAATTATCGTTGATGCATCAAGCTCCAAAAAAGCCGAGGATGTTATTGCACTCCTGCGTAAAACAATGGGTAGCCTTCCCGTTGTTCCTGCAATTCCGGAAGTAGCGATTGAAACAACACTAACCACTTGGGTTAAAGACGGGAATTTACCGCGTGGCTTTACCATGTTAGAAGAAGCTGAATTTAGATCAGTACTCGACGATGGTGCCGTTATTCGCTGTAAGAAACAAGACCTCTCAAGCGATGAAATCATGAGCCATATTGAAGCCAACAAAGTGGTCACCAAACTGGCACTTGATTGGCAAGAACGCATCTCGTTTGTTCTCGCGGAAGACGCGTCAATCAAACGCTTAACATACAGTGATACGCTAAAAGAAGAAAACGAAGATGTACCAAGTGACGATCGCGCCGCTCGTTTTGATGCTGATTTCTCTCTTTTATGTGGTGAATTTAGCAACTTCTTACCAAATTTATTTGAAGAGCTCGGTGGCTTACCACAAGCTGAATAAACCACTACTAACCACAGCCTTTCTCGGCTGTGGTTAATCTCACCATACCTTCACCATCACTCATGATTCTTTGCTAGGAATCAAAATCAATTTAACGTAAAATTTGCGCCCCTCCGATACCATTAGGTGGCATCGGCCTGACTTGAAATCAGACTTGGAAAACTTAGCAATGACAACACAAACCTCTCTTGTTCCTGAGCTGCTGTCCCCTGCCGGTAGCTTAAAAAATATGCGTTATGCATTTGCCTACGGCGCAGATGCTGTCTATGCCGGGCAGCCTCGCTACAGCTTGCGTGTTCGCAACAATGAGTTCAACCATGAAAACCTGCAAATTGGTATTAATGAGGCTCATGCTCAAGGCAAGAAATTCTACGTGGTATGTAACATACAGCCGCACAATTCCAAACTAAAAACCTTTATTCGCGACCTAAAGCCAGTTGTTGATATGGGCCCCGATGCTCTAATTATGTCTGACCCTGGCCTTATCATGATGGTTCGTGAAGCATTCCCAGATATGAGCATTCACCTTTCTGTTCAAGCAAACGCAGTAAACTGGGCGACGGTGAAGTTTTGGGCAGCCTATGGTGTTGAACGTGTCATTGTTTCCCGTGAATTATCCCTCGAAGAAATTGAAGAAATTCGTCAACAGTGCCCAGATACAGAACTCGAAGTTTTTGTACATGGTGCTCTATGTATGGCTTACTCAGGACGATGCTTACTTTCTGGTTATATTAATAAACGCGATCCAAACCAAGGCACTTGTACCAATGCTTGCCGTTGGGAATATAAAGTCGAAAAAGGCAAAGAGGATGAAGCAGGTCAGATAGTCGAACAGTTTGACCCATCCCAAGCGATTGAAGTTAAAGAAGAGCGCCCAGAAAACACCATTGGCCTTGGTAAACCAAGTGATGAAGTGGTGTTATTGTCTGAAAGCCACCGCCCCGATGAAAAAATGGCTGCATACGAAGATGAACATGGTACTTACATCATGAACTCAAAAGATTTGCGTGCGGTACAACACGTCGACCGCTTAATTAATATGGGCGTTCATTCCCTTAAAATCGAAGGCCGTACCAAGTCTTTTTATTATTGTGCCCGCACTGCACAGGTTTACCGTAAAGCCATTGATGACGCAATTGCTGGGAAACCTTTCGATGATTCACTCATGGGTACTCTTGAAAGCTTAGCGCATAGAGGTTATACCGAAGGTTTCCTTCGTCGTCATACTCACGATGCCTATCAAAACTACGATTACGGTTACTCTATTTCAGATAGCCAACAATTTGTTGGAGAGTTTACCGGTAAACGCCGTGGTGATTTAGTCGAAGTTGACGTTAAAAATAAATTTGTCGTTGGCGATAGCTTGGAGCTAATGACCCCTCAAGGAAACATTATTTTTACACTAGAAGTCATGGAAAACCGCAAGAGTGAATTGGTAACAGATGCAAAAGGCAACGGCCACTTTGTGTTTATTCCGGTCCCTCAAGATGTTGAACTTGAGTATGCTTTGCTGATGAGAAATCTTGGTGTAGGCCAAGATACACGTAATGCTACGGGCAAATAACCATGGCATTATTGATCACCAGTAAATGCACCAATTGCGATATGTGTGAACCAGAGTGTCCAAATAACGCGATTTCATTTGGTGAGAAACTATACGAAATTGATCCCGTTCTCTGTACAGAATGTAAAGGTCACTATGATACACCGACATGTGAATCGGTCTGCCCTATCACAAATTGTATTATTACAGATCCAGATAATGTGGAAACCGAAGATCAACTACTTGAAAAGTTTGTCATTATTCAAGGTTTAGCCGGTTAAAGGTAAGAATCATTTCGAAACGGGCTTCTTGTCAGTTCGAATAGACATAAAAGGCCAATGGATATTGGCCTTTTTTATTTGATTATTTTCGTGCTAATCCCTTGCTCTGTAAGTAGGGCAAAATATGTGGCCGTGACTCCGTTGTTAGCTTTTCAGTCGTTGGCTGCGACCAACCTTGGGTTTTGAGATTACTTGATCGAGATTGATAATACTCATTCATGGTGTCATCGTATTGAGCAATATCTCCCATATTGACGCCTTGATAGCAATCTTGATGGAGGATCACGTCAGGACTTAATCGTGGCTTAAGCTCAGGATCTTGATTTGGATACCCCAAACACATTCCAAATAACACAGCAGTACCACTAGGCAATTCTAATAGCTCATCGACCTGTTGAGCGCTATTTCTCAAGCCACCTATATACACACCACCCAGCCCTAATGACTCTGCTGCCAGTAGACAATTTTGCGCCATAATACCCGCGTCGACAGCTCCAATTAAGGTCAGTTCTGTATAATCGATTTGAACCTCTGGGTTAATTATTTTATGTCGATTGTAATCAATACAAAATACTAAAAATTCCGCCGCGGACTCGACGTAAGGCTGATTACCCGCATATTCGGCGAGCAACTTGCGTTTTTCTTTATCAGTCACTCGAATCACACTTACGGCCTGCAATAGGCTAGATGAAGATGCTGCGATACCACAAGCAATAATCTGCTCTAATAAAGAAGCTTCTATTGAATCAGGTAAAAATGAACGGATTGATCGGTGTTGCAGCATAGTATCAATGACTGATGACATAGTAATTCCTTTCATGCACTTGGGAAGTAAGTTTTACAAAGTGGAAGGTCATATTAAATCGAATTTTGAGCCGTACTCAATAGCGTAAAGATAAAAGTGAGGCACAGAATAACCTTGTCTTCACTTAATCATATAAAGTGAAGACAAGGTCATTTAATGCCCCAATTTGCCGTTAAATCAAATATTATTAAGCTATGTGCTTGTTAAAGAAAGCTAATGTACGTTCCCATGCCAATTCAGCTTCCGTTTCGGCATAACGACCAGTAGAGTCATTATGGAATCCGTGATTCACGCCTTCATAAATATGAGCTTCATAGCTAGCGCCCGTTTCCTTTAAGACTTTTTCATAGTCTGGCCACGTACCATTAACTCGTTTATCGAGTGAAGCAAACTGCAGTGACAGAGGGCCTTTTACGTTTGCGCGTAAACTCTGCTCTGCTGGAGTACCATAAAATGGAACGCCTGCGTCAAGAGAGTCTGGGATGGTTGCAGCCAACATATTGACGATATAGCCGCCAAAACAGAAACCAACAGCACCAAGCTTACCTGTAGATAATTCATGTGTTTTAGTGAAATCAGCTGCCGCTAAAAAGTCTTGTTCTACTTTCGCTTTATCTAAACTTTTCTGCATTGCACGACCTTCATCGTCATTCCCTGGATAACCACCCAATGAATAAAGAATATCAGGAGCAAATGCTAAGAATCCGGCTTTGGCTAAGCGACGAGCGACATCTTTAATGTAAGGATTCAATCCTCGGTTCTCATGAATTACGAGTACCGCAGGAAAAGGGCCATCCCCTTTTGGCTGCACCAAGTAACCAGAACCTTCGCCATGACCTTTAGGCGATGGGAACTTAGCATAGCTTGCCATAATATCTTCGTCGTTAAACGAAACCTGTTCGGCCAACGCATAATTAGGAATAAGAGCTGAGGTAAGTGTCGTAATCGTCAATCCAACAACGGCTAATCCAGACAAGCGTCGCATAAATTCTCGGCGGTCAATCACACCATGAGCATATTCGTCGTACCAATCAAACGCTTCTTGAGGGATTTTGTGAGTATCTATAGAGGCTTTGTTCATGAAATACTTCCTTTTGTTATCTTTTATTATTAATTGAATGATCGTTCACATTAAACATAATCAAATACCCGACTAAACGTGTCAAGCATAACAAAAGGAAGTTGCGAGTTCTTTACGCAGATTTACACTATGGTTACAAATGAAAACTTCATGTACAAACTACTGTTTCGCGCTCTTTCGAAATTGACTTGGAGTCATTCCAGTGATTCTAGAAAACTCGCGATTAAAGTTAGATTTCGTTTGAAAACCGGAGTTCATAAAGATCTGAGTAATCGTATCAGATGACGTAACCAAAGCTTGCTTCGCATGATCAATACGATACTCATTGATAAGCTTCGAAATATTCTTCTGATGTATTAAGTTAACCGCGATTGAAATTTGTTTCGCAGGGATGCCTAATTTACGAGTCAATTTCGAAAGAGTGAGTTCAGGATCGAGATAAAGTAAATTTTGACGAACTTTCTCGTCAAGTTTGTCAGTGATGAGTAGAGCTTCTTGTTTCGTCATGGCAAGTGATCTCTCAGATTCACTCCTATCAGCTTCTTTACTCTCAGGTTGAACCTCCTCCGATATCGGAGTATTGATTCCTGCAATGACAACAGCGACCGCTAAAACGGGTAATAGAATCAAGTGCCCAGCAGTCAAAATGTAAAGTGCCAATCTCCCTTGATTAAATATAAAGTCCAACGACATAAATGAATCAACAAATGCTGAAAAAATTAGCATCCAACCAGCAATACTCTCTGCTTTCTTCACGCCTTCCCAGTTGCCAAGTGAAACATTGAATAGAAGTGGGTCTCGAGTCGAACAACGGATCAGTGCTATACCATATCCTAAATAAATTAAGGTAAGTGTTTCATCTAATGGAAGCGACAACCAGGGTTGGGAAAGAGCACAAACGAGAACTAACAATGGGCCAATAAAGTGGCTCGTTGATAAAAAGCCCTCATCTCGATTAGCATGTGAAAATACATACCAAGCCGCCATCGGAATAACAGACGCAATAATGGGTTGAATCATACTCAAAATAGTAAACTCAAACGTCCAACGCAAGCCTACCATCGCCGTAGTAACAGAACATAATCCCAAGAAAAAGCAGGCCAACTTAGCTTGTTCAGTAAACCGAACGTAAAGCGTTATCGCGAGTAATCCAAGTAGCATCGACACGACAAATGGAACAGGAATCGCAAGCATAATAACTCCAACTAAATATATAAAAAGAAAACCCAGATTCGTTCAGCACAGGTTGCGCACTTAGAATTCATACCTTAAGAGTAACTAATACCTATTTGTGGTCGTCCTAAAACTCGTTTAAGGACGTTTATTATCGCAATCTGATTAAAAATGTCATTACTAACTCATCACGGAGGTGACATTTATGCAGTTCTATTTTCTCGCTTGGAAACGGGCTTTCGATTTTTCTGGATGCGAAACACGTAAAGCTTTTTGGCTATTTATGTTGATTCATATTCTCATAACACTTGGGCTTATTGTGTTAGATGTGTCAACCAATATAAATACTTGGTTCGAGCTAACATATAGCATCCTAAGTTTCATCCCAATGCTTTCTGCGATTGCACGTCGCTTACATGGTACAGGCAAACGAGGTTATTGGGGGTTGATCTTCTGCGTCCCCGTTATCGGTCCTATTTGGCTGATTTTTCTGTTAGCGCAACCATCAAGTCGTCATCAATCAAAGGAGCAAACACTATGAGAAAACTTATACTTATTAGTATCGTCTTGTTAGCCGCAGTGCCTAGGCTCAGCTATGGCGCGCCCAAATTGACACCAAATTACGTTGGTGAACTAACAGTTGAAAGTATGCGACAAGGCAATCTACTTTGGCTTCAAGGGCGCGTTGGCGAAGGTAGATACCGCTATAATGATGAATATGGAAAAACGTGTACACTAAAGATACCTGTAGTAGTTGGTAGCATGTCCGGTTCTGGTATTAATATAAGCACAATAAGTGGCATGACTATATCTGTGATCAGTAAACGATTGAATGATGCTCTTATTCATGGCGAACGAATCAATAATCTTGATTGGAATTTCTCTATAAGCACAAAAGGCGAACTTGATGGCTTAATAGTAAATGGGATTAGCGAAGAGGAGAGTTTTATCCTGAATTCAAAAAATAGATGGGTTTCTTGGCTTTCTGGAGAAGCGACACCTTCACCTATTTGCTCTTAAGCTAGACTATGGATAATTAATATTTTTTGATACCAATAGATAATAAGCCGCTCATTGGGCGGCTTATTTAAATTAACGAGAGAAGTACTTCTTTAATTAAAAGGAGCTTAGTTATAGCAGGTCGCTAAAACTGAATTCGTATCCTTGTTTACAATCTCAACTGCATATAAAAAATCAGCAATAATTGTTTTCGTGGATAAGCCTTGCTCTTCTAAGTTTGGCCAAATGACAGGAACTAAATTCGTTACTGGTGTAATTTTCTTTGTATGCTCCAAAAGCTCATTACAGTCATTGGGAATAACATGCTTAGGATCAGCTGAGTATGCCATCTTAAACCCTAAACGCTTGTCTAGTGCGACAGTACCAAAATAACTAATTGTATAATTAGTATCAGGAACCTCTTTTCCAACAAGTGCATCTTTAAGTTGAATTGTAAGGATGTCCAAACGAAGTTTACCAATATCATATTTCGTTGCCGGTATCTCTTCTAACTTATCCCAAATAGTTGGGCCTAATCCTGTTTTTGCATCCGCTGCATTAACAAAAGGTGAGAATACTAATAACGCAATCAATAAATGTTTCATAGTGACTCCTTCATTATTCATTAGAAATGAAAAAAGGCCGCTCTGAGAGCGGCCTTTAAATTTGCATATAATGCAATTGTTATGGCAGGGGTGGAGAGATTCGAACTCCCAACACGCGGATTTGGAATCCGCTGCTCTGCCAATTGGAGCTACACCCCTGTAATAAACCTTTAAAATCATCATAGCAAATTAATATGCTTGCTAGATAATTTTTAAATAATGGCGGAACGGACGAGACTCGAACTCGCGACCCCCGGCGTGACAGGCCGGTATTCTAACCAACTGAACTACCGCT